>JBIILZ010000185.1:0-5065 GCA_044338255.1 Planctomycetota bacterium
GGTCGAGCCCCAAGCGTTTTACGTGCTCTCCGGCAGCGGAAGCCGCTTCTACCAGCGGGCTCGGGACAACCAAAGCAAACTGGCAGGAGACGACGGAATTACTCATACCAGTCTGTCGGGAATAGATGACCGAGGATGACGAAGGGATCGTCCGGCAGATCCAAGGCGGCAAAGCGGGCGGATAGCGGGAGCTATCTGACCGTTTTGCCAACGCCGGAGCTGCCGGACGAGACCGAGTCAGCCGACCGAATCTATTCCCGACAGGCTCCTAGACGCGCCAGCACTGGGGGTGTGAGCGGCGGATGCTGAAGAAGCGACCGGCGTCGCCGAGCACCAAGTGGTCGTGCAATGGCACATCGATGGCCCGGCAGGCGAGCACCAGACGGATGGTGACCTGGATGTCGGCCGCCGAGGGCGTCGGATCGCCGCTGGGATGGTTGTGTACCGCCACCGTCGCCACCGCCCCGGCGCTCAACGCCGCTCGGCAGAAGGCCCGGGGCGGAGCATCGGTGCTGTCGATGTCGCCGCGTGCGATCTGGCGTGGCTCACCGATCAGGCGCGAGCGCGCATCGAGGGGCAGACACCAGAATTCCTCGTGCGCCAGGCCGGCGGCGAGACCCGCGAGCAGGGCGGCGATGGCTTCCGGGGTCTTCAGTGTCGGCCGATCGCGCAGCACCGCCGAGGCCAGGCGCCGGCCGATTTCGAAGGCCGCCGCCAGTTCCGCGGCCTTCGCCGGACCGAGGCCCTTGTAGACGGCGAGCTCTTCAACGAGTTTGCGCGCCAAGCCGGGAATGCCGTGATGCTCATCGAGCAGGCGCTGGGCCAATTCGAGGACTCCTTCGCTGCCACTGCCGGTGCGCAGCAGCAGGGCCACGAGTTCGACATCCGCCAGCGTGTCGATGCCGCCACGCAGGGCCTTCTCGCGGGGACGCTCCGAATCATTGCGTCGTTCGAGGGCCGAGGTGCCCGGTTCCAGGCTCGCCACCAGGAGGCCGCGGTAGGCGAGGCGACTGGTTGCTAGCCAGCCACGGGCATCCAATTCTCCGGCGCCAGTGAGCCGGCGCACGGCTTCCTGCGCGTCCCAGCGCGGCACGCCGACCTGGGACAGGGCTTCGGGAGTAGGCTGGTCGAGTTCGACGGCGGCGCGGATCACTCGCAGGGTCGCTTCGCGGCGCAGCGCCAAAGGACCTTCGAGGGCCAGCATCAGGCGCCCAGGGCGGTCAGCGCCTGGTCGGCGCGATCGAGGACTGCGGTCTCGAGATCGGCATCGGCGATGATCGCCGCCGCCGCCGCGGCGCGGGTGGCATCGCTGCCGGCGCGCAGGGGCAGGGCCCGCTGGTAGATCTGCGCCCGGCGCGCCTGCAGGGCGGCCACCGCCGACGCTCCGGCGCGGGCCGATAGTTCGCGCAGCGGGGGGGCCGGCGGATACGCCTGGGCGCTGAGCGGCGGCTCCTGGTCCAGGCCGAGCCAGCGCACCAGCCGGATGCCGGCAAGAAGCATGCCGGCGAAGACCAGCAGTGCGCCCATGATCGCGAGTAACGAGGGAACGACACTGTCCATGCCACGGACTCTAGCAGCAGTAGATAAATTGCGACCCCGATGCCCGCCGCATGAAGAAAATAGCATCGTGCGGCAACCCGCGTTATGCTACTGCCGAGGAATACATCATGGCCACCCAGATCCGCTCGAAAAAGTCCGTTGCCAAGTTTGCTGACAAGTTTGCTGACAAGTTTGCCGACAAGTCTGCCGACAAGTCTGCCGACAAGACTGCCGACAAGTCTGCCAACAAGTCTGCCAACAAGTCTGCCGACAAGCCGGCTGCCAAGTCCAGCCCCGCCGGACGCCCCCAGGCAAACCGGGCCGAGCGTGTCCACACCACCGCCAGCTATCGGGCGCCCTCGCATGATGAGCTGCTCACGGAAGTCCGCCAAGCCTTGGCCACCGGTCTCGATGAGACCGTGGCTTGGTATCGCGCGCAGATGCCGGCCCATTATTTCCAGGTGACGCCGCCGTCGGAACAGACCTTCCATGTCCAGTTGCTGCACAGCCTGCGCACCGCCCAGGATCCGCGGCTGACGGTGATCGATGATCCTCGGCATGGGAAGCTGCTGGTCCTGGGCTCGCCAGAGCGGCATTCCCTGGCCGAGGTCATTCCCGTGGTCGCCGGTCATCAGGCCGCCACCAACCACGACATCACGCGCATCGAACTGCACACCGCCGGTGATCGCAGCGTGTTCCTGTACGCCTTCGGCTATGGCCCGGTGTCGGTGCCTGCGGGCTTCGATCTCGGCGCCCATCGCGCCGCGATCCTTCGTGAAGCCTGCGGTCGCGAGACCTCGTGTTCCATCGCCGCCAAGCGCTACCTCGATGTCGTTGACCAGGGCTATCTCGCCCGCTCGCGCGTCGATCGCGTGGTCCGCCATGTGCTCGCCTGGGCCCGGCTGGATCGGCCCGAAGATCTCCACGTGCAATCCGATCAACCCGCAGACGGCACCGCCACGCGCATCCTCCTCGCCGCCGGTGGCGTCACCATGTGGCCGTTGCTGAAGCACATCGCCCAGGTCCTCACCCGGCATCGCCTGGCCTTCGAGCGCGGGTATCTCGACTGGGTCCCGGCAGTGACGCCGGTGGTGACCTCCGATCCCACCAGCAAGGCCCTCATCGCGACCATCTACGTGCATGACGCGGCGGGAAAAACCCTCTCGGCCAAGGTCATCGCCGCCATCGAGAGCGACCTCCTGGCGGTACGCGACCAGTACGCCGACGCCTTATCCGTTACCTACACTTCTGGCGAGTACGGACTCACCGAACTCGCAACCCTGCGGGCGGTGGCCTGTGCCGCGAGCTACCTCATCGGTCCCGATCATCCCTACCTCGACGTCAATGACATCGCTGTCGAGGCCTTGCTGCGGAACCCGGCCCTGGGGCATGCGCTCGCCGAGCTGCTGGCGACGCGCTTCCGTCCCGGTCATACGCGCAAGGAGCAGACCTGGCAGCGTGCCCATGCCGAGCTCCTGGCCCAGGCGCATGCGGTTGCGATCCCGGCGCAGGCGCTGGTTCTTGAGGCGATGATCAAGGTCATCGCCGGCGTGCAGGCGACCAACGCCTGGCGGCCGGGGCGTCTGGGCTTGGCCTTCAAGCTCGCCCCCGAGCTGCTGCCGGCCGGGCGCTTCCCTCAGCAGCCCTTCGGCGTGTTCTTCTTCTTCGGTCCGCATGCACGGGGCTTCCACGTGCGCTTCCGGGCCAGTGCGCGCGGCGGCCTGCGCCTGCTCATCCCCAAGAATCCGACGCACTACGCCATGGCCCGCGAAGGCGTGTTGAAGGAGGTCTACGACCTCGCCTGGGCCCAGCAGCTCAAGAACAAGGATATCCCCGAAGGCGGCTCGAAGTGCATCGCCCTGGTCGAACTCGGCGCCGATCCCGATGCCGCGGTCAAGCAGGTCGTCGATGCCTTCCTCGATCTCCTGGTGCCGGCGAGCCGGGCCCCAGAAGTCATCGGTCCCTTTGGCGCCTCGCGCGTGCCGGATCTGATCTTCCTCGGCCCCGACGAGAACATGACCCCCGCGCGCATCGTGTGGGTCACCAATTGCGCGCACGAACGCGGCCTGCCGCATCATGCGACGTTGATGAGCTCCAAGCCCGGAGCGGGCATCAACCATAAGGAATTCGGCGTCACCAGCGAAGGCATCTTCAGCTGGCTGCGGGTCGTCCTGCCGCTGGTCGGGATCGGCGACAAGCAGCCCTATTCACTGAAGATCACCGGTGGACCGGACGGCGATCTGGGCGGCAATCTGCTGCGCATCCTGCACCGCGAGCATGGCGCGCGGGTGCGCGTGGTGGCGATCGGCGACGGCACCGGCGCCGCCTTTGATCCACATGGCCTGGATTGGCGCGAGCTGTTGCGCCTGGTGCGCGAGGGCAAGGGCATCGCCGCCTTCGATCCCGCCAAGCTCACGCCGGCGGCACGCAAGGCCGGCGCCAAGGTGGTGCCGGCTACCGACCGCGAAGGCGAACAGTTCCGCAACCAGCTCCACAACACCGTCCAGGCGGATGTCTTCATTCCCTGCGGTGGCCGCCCGAATTCGATCAACGATGGCAACTGGCAGGTTTTCCTGCGCGAGGGGCGTCCCACGGCCAAGGCCATGATCGAGGGCGCGAACATCTTCATCACCTCCCATGCGCGCCACGCACTCGAGGATGCCGGTCTGCTGGTGATCAAGGATTCGTCGGCCAACAAGGGCGGGGTGATCTGTTCGAGCTATGAAGTGCTCGCCGGACTGGTGCTTGAGGATGCCGAATTCCTGAGCATCAAGCCGGCCTTCGTCAAAGAGGTGGTGGGCATCATCCGCGCCCGGGCCGAGTCCGAGGCCAAGGCCCTGATCTCGGCCTGGAAGCGGCGTGCCGGACACGTCCGCCTATCCGATCTCTCGCAGCAGATCAGCGCCGAGATCAACCGCGTCAATACGCTCATCGAAGGGTACATCACCGAGCACCTTGCCGACAAGGATCTGCAGACGACCTGGACCAGGCACCTCGAAGGCCACTGCCCGCCGGCGCTACTGCAATGGCGCGAGCGTCTGCTCACGCGCATCCCTCGCGAGCACCGCGTGGCGATCCTCTCCAAACGTCTCGCCAGTCGCATGGTCTATCAGGAAGGCCTGACTTGGTGCGCCACTTACCTCGCCGATGGCGAGCGCCTGTGGGAGACCTTGCGCACTTACCTTGAGGCCGAGAAGCAGGTCGCCGAGGTCTGCGAGCGGCTCGCGGCCCTCGATCTCCCCGATGGCGAAACCATGATCCGCGTGGTCCGCACCGGCGCACAACGCGAGCTGGTGCGCCGCCGCCTGGGCAACGAATTCTGAAGTGCCCCCCCTGGGAGCGCCGGGCATCAGCCCGGCTGCGGGTCGGCGGCGCGGTAGTGGTGCAAGGACCCGAGCCGGGCTGGTGCCCGGCGCTCGTGCGCCCAACAGCGCACATCAACAGCAGGGTGCAAGTCCCTGCCGGGGCAACGGCATCCAGCCCCGTATCCGAAACCAACTGCGTCGTCGTGAGGCGGGGTGGAGAG
>JBIILZ010000084.1:0-17363 GCA_044338255.1 Planctomycetota bacterium
TAGGCGCAGCCTCGGGGTTGGCGGGGAAGGTCAGCAGGAGTCCATCCTGATCGACGACCGGTCCGAGCTGGCCGATGCGCACGCGCAGGTCTTCGCTGCCGACCTCGACCCACAAGAGATGTCCGTGACCTTCACTGGCGGGCTCCAAGGCGTATCGCGCACTGCCGGCGGTCTGCCAGTTAAGCTGCGCCGGATCGGCGGCGGTGCGGCTGGCGACGGGCTTGCCGGCCTCTGGCACCGTCGCCGGCGTCGCCCGCAGGCCGGCGGCTTCGGCCAGCAGCAGACCACCTGGCAGGAAGCGTACCTGGGCCAGCCCGGGATCACCGGCGAGTTCGGCGACGCGGGCGATGGCGCCTTGCCGATCGAAGGCCAGGGCCACCGCCGGCTCGGGCGGTAGACCCTCGCTGCGCGTCCCGGCCAACAGGCAGCCGACGCCCTCGGCGGTGGGTTCGATGCCGGCGATGTCGGCGGGCAGGCGTTGCTGCCAGAGGATCGCCCCGCCCGCGAGGCTGAGGCACACCAGGGCGTGGGTCGTGGCCGTGGGCGTGACGTGGAGGTACAGGCGATCGCCGCCCTGATCCGCGCTCGCCAGGGCAACGCGCCCATCGATGACGCCGACCCATTCGCCATAGAGACGACGAACGGTGCCAGAATAGCGATCGAGGCTCACCATCTGGCCGGTGGTGTTCACCGCCCAGATGGTGTCGCCTTGCGCCGCCGCCAGACGGGCGATGCCGGGGACCTTCCAGCGCAACCGGCCGAAGCCGAGGTCCCAGCAACTTAAAGTACTGTCATCCTGACGGGCATAGAGATCGGCGCCCATCAGCAGCGGAGCCTGCGGGCTGTCGATGGGCAGGTTCGCCAAGACCACGCCGTTGAGGGCATCGACCAGCTGGCTCTGATCATGACCGAGGTCCGGCAGCCACAGCATGCGTCCGTCGATGAGGCGCGCATCGCGCAGGGCGGGAGCCTGCCCAGTGAGGCGCCAGAGGGGTTCGAGTTCAACTCCGGCACGGCGCGGTTGCGCGGGGTGCGCCGGCAGGGCCACGAGGTCGCCGCCGTCGGTAAGCAGCACCAAATCGTCGGCGGTCAGCAGCGGCCGGGCGGGACTCTCTTCGGCGGTGGCGGGAGGAATGGCGTGACGCCACAGCTCGACGCCGGTGGCGAGGTCGTGCACCGCTGCCCATAGGCCTTCCGGGCGGGTACCGGGCAGGGCGGCGGCGACCGCCTGTTGGCCAGGTCCGAGGGTGGTCGGCCAGACCAGTACGCTGCGCTCGTTGATGGTCACCGGCTCGACCATCTCGCCGCCGAGGGTGCCGTGGAGAATGACATTCTTGTCGCCACGCAGGACTTCGGCGGTGAAGGGCGAGCGCACCGTGAGAGCGAGCACCGCCGGCACCAGATCGGAGCTGAAGGAATGGACCTCGACGTCATTGAAGCGCAGCAGGACATCGTCGCTGAGCAGGCCGGCAGCGGCAGCGCTGGTACCGGGCATGATCTCGATGGGAATGCCCATGGGGGCCTGCTGTGGTCGCGATCTGACGCCGAGCAACGGCCGTTGTGGCGTGCGCCACCAGGCTTCGCTGCCGTTGGTGATGCGATTGGCGGTGAGCACGCCATCGGCATAGCCGATCACCATGCCGCCGCCGACCAGGGTTCCCCGGCCGCGTTTAGCGGCGACCTCCCAGGCATGATCAAGGGCCGGCAGGGGCACGCTCGCGACGGTGCTCCACGGCAAGGGCGAGCCGGCCCGCAAGCGTGCCCGGCCGCCGGCGGCCAAGGTCCGCAGATGCAGGGCCAGGCCGTCGCGCAGCACCACCGGCGGGGTGGCGGCGGGAGCTTGCGCGACCTGCGTGTAGCCGGCCATCGCCGCCGCCGTATCGCCCCGGCTTTCGGCGTGGCGGGCGTGCCAGTAGGTGGCTTCGAGAGTCAATGAGGGATCACGTGCGGCGAGGGCCTCGAAGCGCGCCAACAACCCCAGCCAGGGCTCACCGCTCGCCAGGTCGAGACGCCGGCGCAGCAATTTCGCGGCTTTCTGCGCGTATTCATTGCCGGCACCGCGCTTGAAGGCCTCGTCATACCAGCTCAGGGCGATGTCGACCTGATCGCGCGCGGCGGCGATCGCGGCCAGGGCGACGACGCTGCGGATATCCTTGGCATCGCTTTGCGCCACCGCCGTCAGACGTTCGACGACGCTGACCGCACCGCCTTGGGCCGCGACGTACGAACCCCCGCCGTCACCGCTATCGGCGGCGACGATCAGGGTCTGATCGCCAGCGCTGATGCCCACCGGACGTTCGAGACTGCGCTGCGACACCAGCGTGCCTGACGGCGGATCATAGATCGCCACCGCTTCGCGGCCGGCGATCACCAGGGCTTTGTCGCCGAGCACCGCTTGCAGGTCGGCATTGAGGGCATTGATGGCGCCACCACCGGGCACCACGGCATTCCACAGTGCCTGGCGTTTTTCGACATCCACCGCCACCAGGCGATTGCTGCCGGCAATGAAGGCCCGCCCATCGCCAACAGCCAGGACCTCGCCATTGGCGCCATCGCCACGATAGGTCTGGGGGCTGCGCTCACCGTTGACGATCAAGGCCTGGTTCGGCAGATCGGCGGGCGTGATCACCGCCGTCTGGCCGTCGGAGACGATCGCTCCCATACGTACCGATCCCTGCTGGTTCAGGCCATCAGCGACGTTCTCACCGGGTGCCCGGTAGGTCCACACGCGTTGCAGATCGCCATCGGCACCGACGCGCGCGAGAATCCCGCTGTTGGACAGCACCAGCAGTCGACCATCGACCACCGCCAGCCCGGGGATCAGGGCAAAGGCCTGATCCCCGCTGAACATCCATGGGCGATGCCCGGCCAGACGCGCGACTAAAATGTCCCACACCAGACGGCCATTGTCCTGACGGTAGGCCTGCACGCGCAGATCGGCGGCATCGTCGTCGGTCACCACCAGGGCCACCGCCACCAGCTGATCGATGGCCACCGGCGCCGAGACCAGGGGATTGAAGCCCATCGCCGGACTGTCCTCGCGCCAGCGCATCACGCCATCACGGTCGAGGGCGACCAGCACCACGCGCTGCCCGTCCTTGACTCCGACCACGGCGAAGCCGTCGCGGAGCACCGCCGGTTGGCACTGACGGCGCAAGAGCGCCGAATTGCCCACGGTCGTCAGGTTGCCCTGCTGACGTCCGACGAGGTGATCGATGACGAAGGCGCGCAGGCCATCCGAGCCGCATACGGCATCGCCGAGCGGACGGCTCAGCCCGATGCGTGCGATCGGCCCCTTGCCCTCGGTTCGCAGCTGGCGGTTGCCGAGCCGGCTCGGCACGGCCCGCAGATCAAGCGGCTGGCGCCACATCTCCTGAGCATTGTCGAGATTCGCCGGCGGCACGCTCAACGGCACGCTCAGCAGAGCGCGGGCCTGCGCATAGCGCTGGCCGCGGGGCGTCGCGGTCTGCGTTTCGCCGGCCATCGCCGCCCGTTGCAGGTAGGAACCGAGACGACCCGCATCCCAGGCGCGATCGGCGAGGGCCCGCCAGGTGGCGGTGGCCGCCGACGTTCCCGGATAGCTGCGCGTCAGGGCGCGCAGTTCCGCGTCATTGTTGCGGATCTCGCCGCGCCGACGTTCGGCCAGCGGGGCGTAGACGTCTTGGAAGCGATTGGCGAGACCGAGGTCTTGCAGACGCTGCCAGAGGACTTCCGACAAGGGCAAGGCAGTGCCGGTGGCGCCGGGGGCCTCGACCAGGTGATCCCCATGGCGGGCCATCAACTGCTGAACTCGTTCGAGCAGGGCGCCATCCTCGGCGCTGGCGTTGGCGCCGCGCTTGGCGAGATCGTCGAAGAGCTCCTGGGCTTCCTTGCGGACTTCGAAGGGCGTCGCGACCTGCGCCTCGGCAGCGGCGGCGGAGGGGATTCCAGCCCCGCCACCGAGAGCGGCGAGCAGCAGCAAGGTAGCGGAAAGTGAGCGCACGGCGGCATCATGGGCGGTTCTCGCCCGCTGCCAGTGTCGGAGTTCCCCTGGGAGCCTATCTCCGTAGAGACGCGTGGTCGCGCCCGGCGGCACGACCACGCGTGTGCCCATGTCGGCAACCACCCAGAGGTGCTGCGATCGGGCGGCAGCCGAGCTGCACTCTACCGAGACTCCCATGCTGACCATTGCCCTGGCCTGCGGCTTTGCCGGACTGGGTCAATTCTATCGCTGCTTCAATCAGCGCTTCGGCTGTGCGCCGCGGCGCTACCGCGCAGGTTTTCGCCGGGTTTAGCGCGTGGCGGGGATCAGCACCAGCAGGGCGACGTTGGCGCGGCCACCGACGGCTTCGGCGCGGCCCTGGGTCTGGGCCCAGATCGGGGCGTCGTAGAGTTCATTGAAGGAGCTGGCTTCGACGAGCGTCGGCAGACGGCCACCGACGGTCTCGATGATGCGCGTGGCGATGACCATCACCGGCACGATCGGACTGAAGGCCTGGGCGGGCTTTTCCGGCCTGGAGCCTTGCGCCTTCCAGGCCTCGGCCTCCGGCAGCGAGAGCTGGCTGCGTGCACGTTCGGCTTCCCACCATGAGACCACGCGATGCGCGGGACAGGCCCGGCCGCGGCGATCGACACTGCGCCACCAACCCGCCCCGTCGGGCTTGGCGAGGATGGAGCTGGTCCCGGCGGTGATCGCGCCGTTGCTGGCGACCTCGAATGGCTGGCTCTTCCACTGCACACCCGACCAACGCCCGAGCGTGAAACGCCCGGCCTGGATGAAGGTCACCTGCGGTTCATTGCCATAAGCCTCGCCGTTGAGGAAGAGCAGCCCTTCGCCGGGGAAGGCCTGACGCACGGGGGTGATCGACGTACTCGTCAAGGTGATGGGGATGGCGGTGTTGATGCCTTCGGCCACCGTTACGTCGCCGTTCCATTCCCAGCGCGGTCCGGCAAGGGTCGAGCGAACGGCAAGGCGATGAGGTCCGGGGGGCACCGCCAACGGTCCGCTGAGCGCCTGCCAATTGCCCTGATCGATGCGGACCTGCACATCCTGGTGATCGACCTGCAGGTTGAGGCTCGCCGAGGGCAGCACGGTGCTGACCTTGGCGTGCGGCGTGAACAGCCAGACTGCGAGAATGACGGCGGTGAGGGCGATGAGGGCGAGCAAGCCGATCATCACGATCGCCCGCCAGCTGCGGGCATGACCCTTGCCGTTTTCCAAGGCTTCGGCGAGGTCATCGGGAGTCGGCCGCCGGGTGGGATTCTTGGCCAGGCATTGCTCGACGAGCATCGCCAAGCCGGTCGGTACGCTCGGACGCAGCTCGCGCAAGGGCCGTAGCTTCTCTTCGAGATGGCCGCGCATGACGTCGTAGGCGGTCTTGCCCTCGAAGGGCGGACGGCCGCCGATGAGGTGGTAGAGCGTCGCTCCCAGACTGTAAATGTCGGAGGCACCAGAGATGGACTTGGGATCGCGGATGCCTTCGGGCGAGACATAGAGCGGCGTACCCACAACCATGCCCGTACCGGTCAGGCGCAGCGCCTCGGGATCGTCGAGTTGCTTGGCCAGTCCGAGATCGGCGATCTTCGCCCGCCCGTCCTGCGAGACGAGGACGTTGTCGGGCTTGATGTCGCGATGGACGATGCCCTTGGCATGGATCGCCGCCAAGCCACGCGCCATCTGCGCGCCAAGGGTGGCGATCACGCCGGTATCCGGAAAGGATCCCGCCGGACGATCGCTCGGCGGGTGCTCGCGGTCATGGGCTTCCTGCTGGTCGAGGATCTCTCCGAGGCTGCGGCCGTTGATGAATTCCAGGACCAGGTAGGCCCGACCCTGAGACTCTCCGGCATCGAGTATGCGGATGACGCCTTCGTGATCGATGCGCGCGGCGGCCTTGCCTTCGCGCAGGAAACGTTCGCGGCTGTTGCCGGTCGAAGCAGTGAGGAATTTGACCGCGACTTCACGGGCGAAGGTCTCGTGCCAACCTTGATAGACAACACCCATCGCGCCCGCGCCGAGCTTGCGTACGAGTCGCACGTTGCCCACGCGCGTCTGGAGAAGGGGATCGGCAACCATCGTCGAGGAAGGTTATCCGAGGATTCCAGGCTCCACAAGACGGGCAGGTTTCAGCGCACCATCTGTTAGCGCCGTGGTACCGCCCGGCCTCGTGCGCGTTCAACGCACCAAGGCGCTAAGGGCCTTGAAGGCACCGATGCCGGCCTGGCGTTGCAGCCGGAAGAGGATGCTCTCCACCGGCAGCGTCAGGGCTCCCAGATGACGCATGGCCTCGAGCGCGAGCAGCGCATGGGCGGGATCACGGCTGGCGACGGCGTCGGCGGCGACGACGACCCAGCTGCCGCCGGCGATGAGATCGGCGACCGTCGCCAGGACACAGACATGGGCTTCGATGCCGGCGACGATGACATGCGTGCGTCCGCTCCCCGCAAGGTGGCTCTTAAGCGCGGGGTCTTCAACGCATGAGAAATGTATCTTCGGAAAAACCGTCGCCCCCGGCGTTGCCAGATACGGCAGCGTCGGCCCCAGCCCCTTCGGGTACTGCTCGGAGATGATCGTCGGCACCTGCAGCAGGGCCGCGCCATCACGCAGTCTGGCGGCCTGGCGGCCCACCGGCTGATCGGCGGCGATGCCCGGGATCACCGCCTGGAAGCGCTCCTGGAGATCGATCAGCAGGAGCGCGGCATTGGCAGTGGTGAGGTCGAAACGATCCATGCTCGGCTCCGGTTCCTGGATCAGCCCAGGGCTTTGGTCAAGGCCACGGTGATGTTATCGAGGCCGCCACGCTCATTGGCGAGGTCGACCAGGGCCATGGCGGCGGCGGCGAGGCTCGGCGCGCTGTTGACGGTCCGCATCAGCTCCTCATCGGTGAGCATGTCGCATAAGCCATCCGAACAGAGCAGGTAGATGTCGCCAACGTGGAGATCCTCGATGGTGATGTCGACGGTGACCTGCTCCATGCCCAGGGCGCGGGTGATGATGTTGGCGAGCATCGTGGCTTCCGCGCTGAGCGGATCGAGCAGCCCTGCCCGCACGCGTTCGGCGACCAGGCTGTGGTCGTTGGAGACCTGTTCGATGCTTTCGCCGACGATGCGATAGATCCGGCTGTCACCGACATTGGCGGTGATCACCCGATCCTGCATGAAGGCGCAGGCAACCACCGTCGTGCCCATGTCATAGAGGGACGGGTCGACGCTGGCGCGGGAGAGGATGTGGTCATTGGCGCCGAAAACGGCGTGCTTCATGGACTCGACGATGGCGTCTTCGTTGTTCCAGTCGGCTGGCTTCAGCTGGCGCAGGGCGTGCGACATCACCTGTACCGCCAGCTCGCTGGCGACGTGGCCGCCGGCATGACCGCCCATACCGTCACAGACGATCGAGACCCGGTCGCGTTCGTCGACGTACAGCGAATCCTCGTTGTTCTCGCGGACGCGGCCCTTGTTGGTGAGCGCGGCCATTTCAATGCGCATAAGGCAGTCCCAACCAGTAGGTGGATAGCGGTGTGAGGGCAAACGGTACGGCGCGGTGAAAGTGCATGGATCTATTCGACGAGCATGGCGACCATCGTCGCATCATCGGCGGGCGGTCGCGGCCCGCGAAAATGACGGATGCGGTCCATGATCTGATCGACCATGACATCCGGCCCATCGCCCGAGAACTGCTTGACGATATCGGTCAGGCGCTCGGCGCCGAACTCTTCATGCTGCAGGTTCATGGTCTCGGTGATGCCGTCGGTATAGAGCAGGAACACGTCGCCCGGTTCGATGTGGGTCACTTCTTCTTCGAGGCTCTGGCGAAAGATGGCCCCGGACTTCATGCCCACAACCATACCTTTGGGACGTATTTCCCCGGATTTTTCGCTGACCAGGTTGTAGTGCATGGCGGGATTGTGTCCGGCCCGGGCCCAGGTGATGGTGCCCTCGTTGGGATCCATGACCGCATAGCACATGGAGATGAACATCTTGCCTCCGAGATCCGGGACCAGGGCATCGTTGACCCGGGCCAAGGTGTCCGCCGGGCCCATCCCTTGCGCGGCGTAGATTTCGAGGGTCTTCTTAGCCATCGACATGATCAACCCGGCTTGCACGCCATGGCCGCTGACGTCGCCGATGGCGAAGCCGATGCCGCCCTTGGGCAGGGGGATGAAGACGAAGAAGTCGCCGGTGATGTCGGTACAGGCCTCGAAGCGGCTGGCGATCTGGAAGCCGGGGACGGCGGGCGCCTGCTGCAGGAATTTCTCCTGCAATTTCCGAGCATGGATCATGTCCGTGCGCGGTGCGATCTCCTCGCGCGGAATATCGTGATCGGAATCGGCTTGATCCATCCAATCGAGATGCGTATCGGCTGTTTCGGTCGTCGCCGCCGGAGCTAGATCCGTCGCTGACGGATGGATCGTCGGCAATCCGGCTAGGCGCGGCTCCGAGCTGCCGACGGGGAACGCGATCGGCGGGCTGCCGCCACTGTTCCTGGCCGGGACCACGGGCATTGCCAGTGGTGTGGGAAGCACCGCCGGTGGCGGCGCGGCGCGCATGGCGAGTGTCTCCACCGGGATCACACGAAGGGCGTTCGGCAGCGGCTCGATGGCCTGGGAGACGGTCTGGGAGACGGTCTGGGAGACAGGCGTGCGCGTGAACAGGGTTCCCGGACGCGCTGCACCCTCGGAGCTAGAGAGGGTCGATGTCGATGTCGGGGTCGCAGTGTTCGCCTGGATGCGCGAAGCGAGGATCGTATTGCCCCCGGTGACGTTTCGCGTCGCCGTCGGCGTCGGGGTGATCGCTAAGCCTGAGGGGGTCGTGGTGCCGAGGATTTGTTCCGGGCTCATCGGCGTCGGGGTGTGCGCTTCAGCAGGCGGAAGATTGCATCCCTGCGTGCCGGCAGCATGTGCGATCGACGTCTCGGCGTGGGGCTGGGCACGACCAGTGGCGAAGAGCGGAATCTGGGTGATGAGATGCAGGGCGATCGCTTCGGCGGCCGTCGTCCAGGTCGATAGCTGTGACAAGCGAACCTGGACAACGGCAAAGAGCGTATACGGACAGATCCACAGCCCGGCCTCGTTGACCCACCGCCAGGAAGATTGGGTATGCAATTGATACCGTGCAAAACGTACGACTTCCGGCATTCGCCGATGCAGCTCGCGGGCGAGCTGCACTTCCTCAACGGTATGGGCGATGCCTTGCCGATAGAAGGGACACTGCGCGAGGTGTTTGGCGAGGGCCTGGAAGAGGAAGTTATCGAGCTTGCCGCTGGTGGTCCGCACCGCCGCCACGCGCATGAGCGAGAAGGGCGAGAGCCACACTCCATCATGATCGTAGATCTTCCAGGCGGGATCGGACTGGGCGCTGAAGACAATGTTCTCGTAGGTACGCCGCTCGAGGATGGCTGGACGGTTCTGCGGCTGGCCTTTGCCCAAGGCAAAGTGGCGGCAATTTTCCAAATGTCGTACTACGGATTCAACAGAGGTGCTCCCAGGACGCTTGGCAACCGCGCTCAAGCAAAAGACGCAGATCCATAAATCGTTGTTCGATCTAATGTTCCAAAGCTCATCCGTGGCCATGTGGGTGGCTACGAGCTGACTCAAAGGAGTTGTTCCGCGGCCGTTGGGCAAAGGCGGAACGCGCGGTGAATTGGTGGGACGCAAGTTCATTACCGGTTGGTCACCATAGATCGCCTACCCCAGGGCGCAACCGGGGTTGGAATGATAAATGGCTGCGCTCAAGTTCACTCCTTGCGCGGAACCTCGCTTGCGCAGCGTGCAACCCTGTGAACGAAACCGCTGTGAACGAAACCGCTGTGAATGTACCGGCGCAACCGCGACCGCGGCTGGCAATGCACCTCGTGACCTTGTTCCCGGAGCTGTGCGAGCCCTACCTGTCGGCGAGCATCGTCGGCCGGGCCCGGCGCCGGGGATTGGTTACTATCGATACCGTCGACCCTCGGCAGTGGGCGGGGGGGCGCTTCAAGAAAGCCGACGATCGGCCTTTCGGCGGTGGGCCGGGAATGGTCCTGATGGCTCCGCCGATTGCCGGAGCGCTTGATCACCTTCGCGCCCGTCACCCCGGGGCCCGGTTGCTGATCACCTCGCCGCAAGGCCGCAAGCTTGATCAGGCCTATGCCCAGGAGCTCGCCAACGAGCATACTCTGATCGTGCTCTGCGGACACTACGAGGGCATCGATGAACGGATCATCGACCTCTATCAGCCCGAGGCTTTTTCACTCGGAGACTATGTGCTCTCTGGGGGGGAGTTGGCGGCACTGGTCCTCGCCGATGCCGTCACCCGTCTGCAGCCCGGGGTCCTCGGCGACGAGCGCAGTGCCGCCGAGGACAGTTTCAGCCACGCTGACACCGAGCTCGATCATCCGTGCTTCACCCGGCCACGCGATTTCCGCGGACTGCAGGTGCCGGCAGCGCTCATCAACGGTGACCATGCGGGGATCGAAGCCTGGCGAAAAAAACGGCGGATCGAACGTACGCAAGGACGACCCCGGTAGTGATGCTAGGGGCGTAAGCCGTGCTTCCGATCACGGTCTGTGCCTGACCTTGCCCCCAGGGGTGGTGTAGTATGCTGAGCAAGTCCCCTACGAAGGCTCCCCGCGATGACTGACGTGCCGTTGAATCCGTCCATTTCCCTGATGATCGAACAGGAGATGAAGGATAGCTATCTGACCTACGCCATGAGCGTTCTGGTCGATCGTGCGCTACCCGACGTCCGCGACGGACTCAAGCCGGTACACCGCCGCATCCTACAGGCGATGCGTGACCTCAATCTGACCCCCGGTCGCAAGTACCTCAAATCGGCGAAGATCGTCGGCGACACGCTTGGCAACTACCATCCACATGGCGACTCTTCGGTGTACGATGCGATGGTGCGCATGGCCCAGGATTTCAGCCTTCGCTATCCGCTGGTCGATGGTCAGGGCAATTATGGCTCGATCGACGGCGACTCGGCGGCGGCCTATCGTTATACCGAAGCCCGGATGTCGCCGTTCACTGTCGAGATGATGGAGGACATCCAGTACGAGACGGTCAATACCCGTCCGAACTTCGATGGCCGCCTGCAGGAGCCGACGGTGCTGCCGTCGAAGCTGCCCAATCTGCTGATCAATGGCTCGTCGGGCATCGCCGTGGGCATGGCCACCAACATCCCGCCGCACAACCTCAGCGAGGTCTGCCAGGCGCTCATCCACCTCATCGATAATCCGCAGGCTCAGGTCGCCGATCTGATGCGTTTCATCAAGGCCCCGGATTTTCCCACCGGCGCCACCATCTGCGGCACCGCCGGCGTGCGCGAGGCCTACGAGACCGGCCGCGGCCGCGTGGTCATGCGCGCCAAGACGCACATCGAGGAGGTCGAAGGCAAGACCGCGATCATCGTCACCGAGATCCCTTACGGCATCAAGCTTGAGACGATCACCGAATCGATCCGTGCCGCCGACGCCGCCGGTCATGTGCAGGGCCTGTTCTCGATGAACGGCGGCGCCATCGGCAACGGCATCCGCTTGGTCATCTCCTTGAAGAAGGGCGAGGATCCCGACCTCGTTCTCAACCAGCTCTTCGAGCACAGCAATCTCCAGTATAATTTCGCCATCAACATCGTCGCCCTCGACGGTGGCCGGCCGCGCACCCTCGGCCTGCGTCGGCTCTGCGCGGCGTGGATCGAGCATCGCAAGGATGTGATCATCCGCCGCACGCGCTTCCTGCTTGCCCGCGATGAAGCACGCATGCACATCATCGAAGGCCTGCTCAAGGCCATTGATGTCATCGACCAGATCATCGCCTTGATCCGTGGTGCAGCCTCGGTCGAGGCCGCCAAGGAAGGCCTCATCGCCAATTGGGGCTTCAGCGATCGCCAGGCGCAGGCCATCCTCGACATGCAGCTGCGCCGGCTCACCGGCCTCGAACGCGACAAGCTCACCAGCGAGCGCGATGCCCTGCTCGCCGCGATCACCGATTTCCGCGACATCCTCGCTCGCGATGAACGGCAATACGCGATCATCAAGGCCGACCTCCAGGGACTGCTGGAGAAATACGGCGATGAACGGCGGAGCATGATCGTCGCTGCGGTCACCGGCTTCGACATGGAGGACCTCATCGAAGACGCGCCATGCGTGGTCACCATCACCGCCAGCGGCTACATCAAGCGCATGCCGGTAGAGACCTTCCGTCTGCAGAAGCGCGGCGGCAAGGGTGTCTCGGGCGGCGATCTCAAGGGCGACACCGACTTCGTGGCGCAGATGTTCTCGGCCACCAATCACCAGTACCTGCTGTGCTTCACCAATCATGGGCAAATCCATTGGCTGAAGGTCTACCAGGTCCCCGAGGCCGGGCGCACCAGCCGCGGCAAGCATCTGGCCAACGTCCTCGAACTCGACAAAGACGAGACCATCACCGCCACCATCCCGGTTCGTGAATTCCGTGAAGATCAGTTCCTGCTCATGGCCACCGCCCAGGGTCAGGTGAAGAAGACCGCCCTGGCGGCTTACGGCAATCCGCGCAATGGCGGCATCAAGGGCATCAAGCTCGCTGAGGGCGATGTCCTGGTGGGGGTCATCATCACCTCCGGTAGTGACAAGATTCTCATCGCCAGCGATGACGGCCAGGCGGTGCGCTTCGAGGAGAGCGACGTGCGTCCGACCGGCCGCGACACCGGCGGCGTCGGCGGCATCGATCTCGCTCCCGGGGCCAAGGTCATCAGCCTCGTGCGCCATGACGATGAAGCCGAAGTGCTGACCATCTGCATGAAGGGCTTCGGCAAGCGCACGCCGTTCGACAACTACCGCCTGATCCGCCGTGGCGGCAAGGGTGTGATCAACATCGACACCGGCGAACGCAACGGTCCGGTGCTGGCCTCGTTGGCGGTACGCGCCGGCGACGAACTGGTGATCATCAGCCGTCAAGGCCAGGTGGTGCGTACCAGCGTCGACCAGATCCGTTCCGTCGGCCGCGCCGCACAGGGGGTGACCATCGTCAATCTCGCTGACGGCGATGCGCTTTCGAGCGTCGCCATCTGCCCTCGCGATGAGAGCGCCAAGGATGCGCCGTCCTCCGAGGGCAGTGAGGGCAGTGAGGGCAGTGAGGGTGTCAGCCCGCTCGATCCTCCGCCAACCGACACGCCCACGGCTTAAGTCCCGTGAGTGATCTGATTGGCCATTTGCGCGTTCTGCATGAGCGCCATCGGCGGCTCGACGCGCAAATGGCGGATCCGGCGATCATCGCTTCGCCTGCTTATAAGCGCGTTCTTGCCGACCATGCCCGGCTGGGCCGGGTGGTGCGACCGTTCATCGAATGGTCGCACATCGAAGACGAACGCGCAGCGGCGGTGGCCCTGCTCGCCGATCACGAAATGCGGGCCATGGCGCGCGAGGACATCGCCGTCGCCGAGGTCCAACAAGCGGAGCTGATCGAAACCATCAAGGGCCTGCTGGTCACCAGCGACGCCGCCAGCTATCGCAATGCCATCCTTGAAATCCGTGCCGGTACCGGCGGCGATGAGGCGGCCCTGTTCGCCGGCGACTTGGCGCGCATGTATGGCATGTGGGGTCAACGGCAGGGACTGAAATTGCAGCCGATGACGGTGGCCGAGGGCGAGCAGGGGGGCTTCCGGGAGATCTCCTTCCACGTCACCGGCACTACTCCCGAAGGGCTTGGCGCTTTCGGCATGCTGCGCTTCGAATCCGGCGGCCATCGTGTGCAGCGGGTGCCGGAAACCGAATCGCAGGGACGCGTGCATACCTCGGCGGCGACCGTGGCGGTCCTCCCCGAGGCCGAAGAAGCCGACGTCGTGATCAACCCCGCTGATCTCGAGATCACCACCCAGAAGTCCGGCGGTGCCGGCGGCCAACACGTCAACAAGACCGAATCGGCGATCCGCATCCTGCACCGCCCCAGCGGCATCGCCGTGCTCTGCCAAGAGGAACGCTCGCAGCTCTCCAACCGCCTGCGTGCGATGACCTGGATCCGCGCCCGCCTGTTTGAGGCTGAACGCGCCCGCATCGCCCAAGAGCGGGCCGCTGCACGCAAGGATCAAGTTGGCTCCGGCGAACGTGGTGATCGCATCCGTACCTACAATTTTCCGCAGAACCGCATCACCGACCATCGCATCAATTTCACCGGCTATTCGCTCGATCGCTACATCTCGGGCGAGTGCGATGAACTGTACCATGCCATGGTCGAGGCCGAAAAGGTCCGCTTCATCGTTGAATGGGACGGCAGCCTCTGAGAGGCCCGATGCCGCATGCCGAACGATGGCAATCAACCCCTAGCCAGCTAGAACTGCTTGCGGATGCCAGTCGACCCCTACATCGGATTCGCCACTGACGCCCTGCGCTTTGACAAGTTGCTGGGAAAGGGGGGCATGGGCTCGGTGTATCTCGGCGAACAACTGCGTATGAACCGGTTGGTGGCGATTAAGGTCATCGCCCAGCATCTGGTCACCGACCCCAAGTATATTGAACGCTTCACCCGCGAGGCCCAGGTCCTCGGGCGGCTGGTGCATCCGAACATCATCGCCTGTCACGACTATGGCCCATCGTTGGGGCCGCAGGGCGAATCGATCTATGTGATGGTTCTGGAATACGTCGACGGCTGGTCATTGGGGGCCTTGTCGCGACTCAAGCGGCTCACCGTGCGCCAGACCCTCGATCTCTATCGTCAGGCCGCCGACGGTCTGGCATTCGCTCATTCTCTGGGCGTGGTCCACCGCGACATCAAGCCCGACAACATCTTAGTCAACCGGCTGGGAGTCGCCAAAATAGCCGATTTCGGTCTGGCGCGCAGCGAAGACTGCGTGCAGGTCACGCAGACCGGGGCGATCATCGGCAGCCCGGCCTATATGTCTCCGGAAGCCTGTCGTGGTGAGGAACCTACTCCCCGTTCCGACATCTATTCCCTCGGTTGCGCCTTATTCCAGACGCTCACCGATCAGCCGCCGTACACCGCGCAGAGCACGCTCCAAGTCATCAATCAGCACCTCACCGAGCCGGTGCCCAATCTTTTGCTCCAGCGGGCGGATCTGACCCGCCTGCAGCCGATCCTCGCCAAGTGCCTGGCCAAGCGCCGGCACGAGCGTTGGGCGGATGCGCACAGCCTGAGCGAGGCCTTGAAGGCCGAGATTCCGCTGCACGCCGAGGACCTCGTCGCCGGTCGGCTGCGGCGTAATCGCGATGGCCATGCGGCGGCGCCGGTGACGGTCCTCACCGGCGCGGCGGTGACGGTGCAGGAAACCGACTTCGCTGCCGTCCGCCCACGCTGGTGGCGGCAACGTCGATGGTGGGCGATAGCAGGCGGGGCGCTGATGGGAGTGCCCCTGATCGCCGGGGCCGTAATCGCCCGCAGCCAAAGGGAGGTAAACCCACCGCCGGTGATACCCGAGGTGGTCGTACCGGCGGTGGTCGAACCGGTGGTGGTTCCGCCGACCCCGGTGATCGCCAGCGAGCACATCGAAGCGATGTTGAACACCGCCGAAGCCTTTCTCAACGAGCGCAAGTTGGCCGAGGCCGAGGGTGCGCTGAGCACGGTCGTCGATCTAGGTCCCGTCGAAAACCTGCCGAGCCCGACGCACCTGCGCCTCACCGACCTGCAGCGTCGTCTCGATCAGGCGGTGAGTGCCGCCGAGCCGCAGACCAAGGGCCTGCTCGACAACGCCGAGGATGCCCTGCGCAATGGCGAACGGAGCAAGGCCCAGGGGCTGCTACAGGGCGAGGTCCCGCAGCGCTTCCTCGCCCGCCGCAATGAACTGCGGCGACGTCTGGGCGACATGCCGAAATCGGCCAGGGGCAGCGTGCAGATACTCAAGCCGCTACGCGGCGACCCGGTGCCAGCCCGGGCCTTGCCGGACCTGGCTCCGCTCGCCTCGCAGCCGATCTATGGCAGCGTCAGCGATGGCCCCGAGCAGATCCTGCGCCTGAAGTTGCCCACCGGGTATCTGGCGACCACCGCGGACGCGATGACCGTGATGCTCGGCACCAACAGCCAGCAACGGGTCACCGTCTACGCCGTGGTCGAGGGCAGGCGGCAGCAGATCCTCGGCTTCATGCTCCCTGAACGCGCCTGGAGCGTGAACACCATTCCGCTGCCCAGCGGCCTGCATTGCGACGAGCTGATCATCGCCTCCAGCGCCAATGTTGGGCAGTTCTTCTTCGTCGCGGCCGCGCTTGGCGTCGATGGCCGGACGCCCACGATCACCGATCTGGCGATCACCCCGGGTACTCTACAGGTGCGTGATGTGCGCTTTGCGGTCGACACGGTGATGGCCGCCAGCCGGGCGGATTTCCCTAATTTTGCCAGCACCCGGGTGCTGCTGCCGCAATCGGCGGTCGACGCCTGGCCCAAGATCCGTGACCAACTGCTGCCGGTCTTGAACCGCGGTCTGCTCACCGTCGGTGCCACCAGCTCGACCTCCTTGGGCGCCGAGTGCATCCATGTCTACAATGGCGCCCTCGAATTCGCCCGCGAGACCGAGAACCTCGGTGCGACCCAGATCCTCCTCGTCTATATCCCCACCGGCGCCGGCGCACTGCGCCAGAAGGGCCAGTTTCACAGCCTTCTCGAACTGCCGGCGAAAGGCGTGCTTCCGGTCGTGGTCCTCGGTCCCGAAGGCGCCAGCCAGGGTTTCGAGACTCCCGGTGTGAAATTGCTGCATCGCCTGGTCGAGGGTGCGCCCGAGGAGCGTGGGGTGCGGGTGCTGATCGATCTCGGCGCGGTGCCGGCGTTTTATCTGGCGCAAGAGGCCGCCTTCGAGCTCAAGAGTCCGGATTATCAGACGCATATCCTCGGCGGTTTCGAAGCCGGTCTCCGCCAGTTGCGCGATGTCCTCCAGGCCACCGCCGAGTTGGCCAAAAAGAAGAAGAACTAGAGGTCTGTCGGAGATAGGCGCCTAGGCGCCGCGGCCAGCCGTGAAACGCGCGAGGTTCATGCCCGGCCTAGCGCAGATGATGTCGGGATGGCGGAGATCCCAGGGCGTGCCATCCCAACGCGTCAATTCATAGCCGAGGGCCGCGCAGATCGCCGCACCACCGCATTGATCCCAGGGAAAGATATGGCTGATCGCGTAGGCATCGACGCGGCCGAGGGCGACATGCGCGAGATCGACGGCGGCCGAGCCATAGGTCTTGTACTGGCGGATACGGGGGGCGAGCTGCGCGAGCAGGTCCACGCTGCGTTGGCGCTCGGCGAGATTCCACGGCCAATCGGTGGCCACGATCCAGGTCTTCTCGGGTCCGGCCGGCTGGGCTGGGGCGAGAGCCACGTGTGGAGTCTCAAAACCTTGGCCGGTCCAGTCTCAATACTCTGGCCAGTTGTTGGGGTTGGTGTAGCGGTCTGATCAGGTTTGGCTATGGTGCAGGTGTGCCGGTCGGAGGGAGGAACCCAGGTGGT
>JBIILZ010000186.1:0-5060 GCA_044338255.1 Planctomycetota bacterium
TATGCGGGAAAACCGCCCGTACGGTTCGGAGGGAGGGGCGGCCCGCAAGGGCCGTCCCTACCCCTATCCAGAATCGAGCCGACCGAATCTATCTCCGACAGACTCCTAGGAAAGCCCGCGAAGGCCGGCGTTGTCAGCTTTCGAGCTCTCAACTCTCAATTCTCAACTCTCAATTCTCAACTCTCAACTCTCAACTCTCAACTCTCAACTCTCAACTCTCAACTCTCAACTCTCAACTCTCAACTCTCAGCTCTCAACTCTCAACTCTCAACTCTCAACTCTCAACCATTCTCCGATGAGCGCAGCTCTCCCCTGGGAGCGCCGGGCACCAGCCCGGCCTAATCTGCATATTTCTTGAAAATGCAGGTACAAATTTGCAGCTCAAACCCGCAAGGCCGGGCTGGTGCCCAGCGCTCCCAGGGGCTCCGAGTACCACAATTACCTCGCGCTATGAGAAATTCGTAAGCTGGTCCCTGGTCCCTGGTCCCTGGTCCCTGGTCCCTGGTCGCTCGACGCTGGCGAGCGTCAGTCAGCGTTCCGGCTCAATTCCATTGGCCGTGCGCAGCCACACATCCGACTTCATCAGGCGTGCACTGGGGCGGATCGACACCAGCTTTGGCAAACGCAGCTTGAACACGCTGCCCGAGGGCGAGGTCAGGTGCAGCCAGACTTTTCCGCCCATCAGATCGGCTAGGCTCTTGCAGATGTAGAGGCCCAGGCCATTGCCGCCGGCGGTACGCGTGTGGTGATCGGCGGCTTGCCAGAAGGCCTGGAACAAGCGCGCCTTGAAATCATCTTTGATCCCGCAGCCGGTGTCGGCGATGGTGATCTCGATGCAATCGGCCATGAATTCGAGACTCAGTTCGATGCGTCCGCGCTCGGTGAACTTCACCGCGTTTGAGACCAGGTTGTCGAGCATCTGACGCAGACGCTGGGCATCGGTGCTGATGCGCAGGGGATTTCCCATGGACGGCCGCAGGACTAATTCGACGCCCTTGGCGGCGGCACGTTCGGCCCACAGGCTTTCGGTGATCGCCAATTGACGCTCAAGGTCGACGCTCGCGGCCCGGATTTCAAGGGTGCGGCTTTCGATCTTGGTGAGGTCGACGATGTCGTTGATGATCGCCAGCAGGGACTGCGAGGACTCGGTAATCAGCTTCAGGTAGCTGTAGGTATTGGCGACAATCTCGGGGGGAGCGCTGGTAAGCTCCATCTGCAGGAGATCGCAGAAGCCGATGATGCCGGTGAGCGGAGTGCGTAGCTCATGGCTGGTGATGGCGAGGAAGGCGCTCTTCGCCCGATTGGCGGTTTCAGCCTCGACCTTGGCCTGCAGCAGCGCCTGCAGGTGCATGAGCCGCCGGCTATCATCGCGGGCGGTGAGGAGGATGACGGTATCCTGGTTCATGCGATGCGAACGCAGGCTCGCTTCGATGGGCAGCTCGCCGCCATCCATACGCTTGTGCCAGGCATTGTAGCGTTGATGCCCACCGTCGCGCAGCACGGTCTGCAGGCGATTGGTGAGATCTTCGGCGCTCTGGTGCTTGATGTCTTGATAACTGGGATTGCACATGCGCTCGATAGCGAGCAGATTCAGGCCGACCATGCCGTTGGTGGCATAGCCGCGTTCGCGTTCGGCGTATTGATTGGCGTAGCGGATGGTGCCGCGGGCATCGAGGACCATGAAGGCTTCGTTGCTATGGGCGAGGAAGCTGGCTTCTTCGGCCAATTGCGAACGCAGGCGCAGTTCTGCACTGCTGTCCTGGACGTGCCAAGTGATGCCGGCGGCGGGCGAACCGCTACAGGCGCGGACGGTGATTTCCAGCAGACGGCTGCCGGCCACCACGACCATCTTGTTGCCGGGACGCAGCTGTGCGAGTTCGCTGTTGCTGGCATCCAGGCGCTGGGCGACGTCGCTGCGCGCGGATCCCTGCACCAGCGCTTCGCCCAGCCATTCACGGGCAGCACGGTTGGCGTAAGCGAGCCGATCCTGGCCATCGAACAAGACCATGCCGCAGGGAGCATGCTCGCAGAGTTCGGCAAGCGCATGCGCCGGTAGGTCGGTGGCAACCGAACCGGGCAGGACAAGTGCATCAATCTCTACAATAGGCATGGAGGGAGCGGATGATCGGGATCGTCTGGTTAAGAAATAATGGTCGTGGCGTGCTCACGGGCTACAGGAGTCACCGGAGGGACCATCTCACTTTCCTTCTCTGGCGGCTGATGATCGCGCTGAGCGTGTCGCACCTCGGCGCGGATGAAAGCACGGATACCGGTGAGTTCACCCAAGGCGCCGGGATTGGCGATCGCCTCGACCGCAACTACCCCTAATATCTTCTGCCGGATAGCGGGATCCTGCAACATGTCGGGCATGCTGCGGGTGATGGCGGCGCGTAGATCGGTATCGCACGGCACGGTGAGACGCACCTCGGCATTGCTATGTGACTTATCGTACAATTCCGCCAGCGCCTTCTCGACGCCCATACGGATGCGCTCTTCGAGGTCGGCCAGGGGCAGGGTGTTTTCGACTACCGCCGGTGTGCTGCTGCTAGAGGAACCGTTGGTGGACTCGCTCACCAGTTGGCGTTGCACCTCATCCTTGACCAGATTGCGGAGCCCGGAGGTGAAGGCTTCGACTCGCGAGGTCTTGGGCGAGGTCGCGGCGGTCCCGGGGCTTGCCGCCTTGGTCCCTGCGGTCGCCGGGGTTGCCGCGGTCGCGACCAGAGGTTGCGTAATGATGCGGGTGGTCTGGCGAACGTCGGCACTGCCGGGGAACTGCTCCGCGTCGGCGTTTTCCGCATCCCGGTCTATCAGCGGCTGGCGATTGACGCCCATGGTCCTCTGCGTCAGCGGATCCTGGGTGCCGGCGAGCTCGTCGGTGGATTCCGCGAGCGGGCTCAGCTCCATCACTTCCGTGCCGAGCTCATGCCGGGCGCCGACGCTGGTGGTGATTCCCGGATCGACGCTCGCCGCCGGCTGTGGCAACGACTGGCTGGCGTCAAGGGCGGAGCGATTGGCGAAGAGCATCGTCGACGGCCGGCTCGCCGACGAGATCTCATCGGGGGCGCGGGAACTTGTCGATGTCAGCGGTGCTTCCCCGTCTGCCTCGTCTGCCCCGTCTGCCGCGTGCTCTGCGGCCGCTTGCTTGTTCACCGCTGCGGTTGCCGGCGGAGGTATGAGCAGAGTTCCAATGGCGCGATGCTGGGCGGTCATCGTCAGCACATCGAGGTCGCCATCTTCCACGACCGGAGCGGCGGCCAGCGATTCCAGGGCACTCTGTTCAGGAGCCGCGGTTTCGATGGGGCGAGCGAGTGTGCTGGTCTCGCGCGCCTCGAATTTGGCCGGGGGATGGAAGATGGTGCTGGAGCGAGGCGGCTCGACACCCAGGGCCCTGGCGACGTTGAGCGCCACGACCGCTGTACCCTGTTCGACGCGCTCCTGTAGGACATTGAGAAACTGCTGCTGTTGGCTCTGGGTCTGACGGACGAACTCGACCAGGGCGGCTTCGAGGCGGGCGAATCCCGGACCCGAACTGGGATCGCCGGCGGGTTTCGCGCCACCGCTGGTACGCATTTCCGAATGCACATCGGCGAGCGTGACCCAGCCTTTTTCGGCTGCCAGACGTTCCATCTGCCAATCGAGATCGGCGCGTAGATCATTGCCAAGACGGGTGGCGAGGGCTTCGATATCCGGTGGTGCACTGTGTTCGGAGGCCTTGCTCAAAGCTTCTGCGACCAGTTCGCGGACCGGCGTGGCGACCGTCTCGGTGACCTTTTCGGTGACCTTCTCGGTGACCTTCTCGGTGACAGAGGCCATGGCCGCCTGCACCGAGTCATTGACCGCGCTCGGCAGCACCGCCTGCACTACCGTCGCCACCGTCGTCGCCACCGTCGACGGCAGGGCCGCCTGGAGTGCCTGGGCGATGGCCGCGGGCAATGCCGTGTCGACCGCGCTCAGCGTCGATTCGAGCTGGGCATTGGTGCGCTGGCGATCCTCTTCCGCACGTGCGATGAGCGGATTGATGAGCGCCTCGACAGCAGCGCTGATGAACGCCTGCTGGCGTTGCGGATCGGCGATGTCCGCCAGCTGCACTTTCATTTCGGCGGTAGCGGCGGCAAGGGAGCTCGCGGTCTGCTGGCCGATGTGGATGGCGCGGGCTTCGAGGTGCTGATCAAAGGCGGCGGCGAGGCGATCTTCCAATTCAACCAGTTCGGCGGCGGTGACGGCATGAGCCGCCTGCTGATCGAGATGCCGGGTGCGGGCTTCAAGGTGCTGATCGAACGCCGCCGCCAGCCGTGATTCGAGTTCGTCGAGCTCCTCGCTGTTGTCGGTTTTGGCGTAGGTTCGGGTGCTGGGTTCGGCCGCCAACCGCTGAAAGCGTTGTTCGAGCCGGCTGCTTAGCTGCTCCTGGAGCAGGCTAAACTGCTGCTCCAGGGATTGCTCGAGCGACACGCGGATCCGTTCATCGACCTGCGCGGGGCTGAGGGTCTTGGGCGCGAGATCGGCCTGCACCGCCTGGCGGATCTCATCAGTGAGGCGGCGGCGCTCGCCCGAGCTCTCGGTCGTACCCCCGGGTGGCGGATAGGTATCAGTCTGCGGAGTTTCCACCGGCTTGACGATGCGCTCGGATTTTACCGGACGATTGACGGCGACCGGCGGCTGCGATAGCAGGCGTTTGGCCGAGAGCATGACCTCCTCGCAGATGGCCATGACGTCGAGCGTCTGACCCTGTGCCAAGGACGCGCGCGCAAAGGCCAGCTGGCTGTTGAGGCCGGCGGTATCGATCCCTTGTTCTTGGAGAGCCGCGAGACGGCCTTCGGCTTGGTCAATGCGCTCCTGGGCAGTGCGGGTGTCCTGGGCATCCATGGGCATCTCCGAGTCGATCCGGTCGGGATCGCAGCTTGGAGCATCGGCAGGGGGGGAGGCAACTTGAGGTTTAAACCTCAAAAACGCAGTTGGCATCCACCGTATCGCCGTAAGTGTATGCCATGTCATCAGATCTACCCATTCTGCCGCCCCACCAATCTGGTGAGGCATTTTCCGCGTCAGATCTAACCCCGCCA
>JBIILZ010000187.1:0-5023 GCA_044338255.1 Planctomycetota bacterium
GCCAATGGTCCCTTCGCCCGCAGTGAAGACAGGCTGACGCGCGCAGGGGTCAAGGGGGCCGGATTCAACGGACTGATCCCCGCCCACGGGGTCTTGATTCGCTCGTGGCATCTCCTAGCATCAATTTTCCAGTCGCTGATTTATCGACCGTTCATGGATCCTGCCATAAGTGAATACCATGCACAGCGCGCCGATGATCGCCATGAGCATGTCCGATTGGGTATCCCACACATAGCCTTGAGTGCCCAGGAATTCATCCGCCCCGCTCCCCAGCGCAACCGCTGCCAGCCATTCGATGATCTCGTAGACGGCGCTGATACCCGCACAGGACAGAACGATGATGGTCTTGCTCAAGCGCGCATGACCAGCGGTCATGCCGGTGCGGATGAGGATCTCGTTGAGGACCATCGCCGGTACGAAGCCCTGCATGAAATGTCCGAGCTTGTCATAGTTGTTGCGTTGAAACAGACCGATATCCACGAGCCAATTACCCATGGGCACGTTGGCATAGGTGTAATGGCCCCCGATCGCGAGCACGATTCCATGAATGGTGATGAACAGGAACAGCAATGGGCTGATCTTCCCCTTGCCTCCGAACCAGATCATGAACGGGATGGCGATGATGATCGGGAAAACTTCCAGGAACCAGGTCAGGTACTCGAAAGGCTTGATGGCGCTGACGGCCATGGCGAAGAGAAGCAGGGCGACGGAGGTCTTAAGATTCATGTCAGCAGCATGGCCGTGGCAAAAATAGGGATACGGTGATAGGAACCACGATGACAAGGACGCTCCTCTTATTCTTCTTATTCTTCTTATTCTTCATCTTTTTCAGCTCGTCGTACCTGAAGGGCTCATTTCGATGAAATGCACCATTCCGAGATGCACCCTATTGCTCGAGCATCCCTGCTCAAAGCCCATCCCGGAACGCACGCAAGTGACCGAGGCTGGTGGCGAATAGCGGGGGTAGCGCATCGACCAGGGTGCGGCCGGTACCCAGGTCGCCGGCCTTGGCGGCGGCTTCGATGCTGCTGACGTGAGCCTGCACCGCCAGCAGCCCCACGGTTCCGCAGGAGCCCTTCATCTTGTGGGCGCTGGCGCGCAAAGCCGGGCAGTCATTGGCTTCGGCTGCGGCCTGCACTTCGCCCAGCATCTTGGCCGATTCGCCGATGAAGCACGCCACGACCTCGCTCAAGACGCCGGGGCCGGCCAGCTTAGCGAGCATCTTCAATCCGGAAAAATCGACCTGCGGCTTGGCGGGATCTGCGGCTGGCGCTTCTATGGGCACGTATGGTTGGAGCGGGCGATCATGGGCAGCCTGGTCGGGCGAGTCCGGGACCGGATTTTCTGAAGCTGCAACCGGCGCCGAGACCACGGCCGGGGCCGCGAGTTCGGGAAAGCGGCGCGAGGCGCCGCGCGGCAATCCGGCAGCCTGCTGCCAGCGGCCGAGGGCTTCTTGCAGGGCGAGTGGCGTGACCGGCTTGGCGAGGTAATCATTCATGCCCGCATCCAGGCAACGCGCACGGTCGTTGGCCATGGCATTGGCAGTCACGGCGATGATCCATACGCCGGATTCCGCCTCCTCGCCTTCGCGGATGGTCTTGGTGGCCGTAAGGCCATCCATCACCGGCATCATGCAGTCCATCAGGATCAGCGAGTACGGCTGCTGCGAACTGGTGGCGACGTGTACGCGGTCCACGGCTTCCTGGCCATTCTCGGCAAGATCGGGCTGGATGCCCAGGCGTTCGAGCATGCGCAAGAGCACCAGCCGGTTGATCGCGTTATCCTCGACCACCAGCACTCGGGGCGCATACTGCGGCGTGGGCAACGTCGTCTGCAGACTGCTATCGCGCTTGATACCCGAGACCGCATCGCCAACCGCCGCGAGCAGGGCTTGCTGACGGACAGGCATGACCACCAGGCCCACCGCCCCGGCCGCGCGTAGTTCTGGTGAAAAACCACGATGCACGGGGTCGACCACCAGCACCACCGGCCAGTTGGCTGCCAAGCTGCGTACACCGGCGATGACTTCCGGGGCATCTGCGTCGGCATTGATATCCGGAGCGACCCGCGTCCCCAGGATCACCGCCGCAGGTTGCGCACCGGTGGCGAGGTGATTCCGCAATTCCTGTTGCCCATCGACCGCCACCACCTGGGCACCGGCGCGGGTGAGAATCGCCGTCAGCATGCGCCGGGTCGCCGGCCGTTCATGAGCGACGACCACGGAACACAAGGCCAGCGACTGCTCAGGTGGGACATTGTCCGGCATGATGCGCAAGGTGCACACCAGTTCGATATCCTCGCTTTCGCAGCGCTCGATGCTCAGCGATCCGCCCATGGCCTGGGCAAGGCGTTTGCCGAGAACCAGGCCGAGTCCTTCACCCTGGAGCCGATCGGAGGAGCTATCACTGCTGATGGCGCCTTCGAGCAGCAAACGGATGCGTTCGGCGGTCATGGTCACGCCCATCAGGGAGATGCGGAAGGTCAGCCGGTGATCGGCCTCGGCTACGACATGGACCACCACCGTGCCTTCCTCGGCGGTGCTCGCAGCCAGGCCGATGAGGTTGACCAGGACCTGACGCACCCGCGCGACATCGCCGATGACGCGTTCCGGCACGGAATCCTCAGCATACCAGGCGAGCTCGATGGGCAGCTGCGCATAGCGTTCGGCGATGATGAGCAGGGCCTCCTCAAGTACCAGACGCGGCCGCAACGGCCGCTGTTCCAGGCTCAGGCATTCGGCTTCCAGAAGCGCGAAATCGAGGACGTCGCCGATGCGCGTCAGCATATCGCCGCAGCCCGCCTGCAGGGTCTCGACGTAGTCGCGTTGTAACCGATCAATCCGCGTCTGGGACAGCAAGAGTGATGACGCACGCAGGGAATCCACCGTTTGGCGCAGCGAGCGACAGAGCGCCACCACCAAGGTGGTCTTGGCCCGATCGGCACTGAGCAGGCTTGCCGCTTGTGAACGCAACTCCGTGACCTCGCGTTTCTGGCGGATTATGCGCGTGGTCGATTCCTGCGCAGCGCGCTGCAGTGAACCCGCCAATGGCCCGAGCTTGCTAAGATGCCCAGCGCTACTGCTGGGATCGTCAACGCCATCACGATGGGCGGTAGTGAGGTATTTACTGAGACTCGCCATCGCAGCCTGCGTACCGCGGATGACGAAGACCAGCCCGATCGCGCTCATCGACCCCCCTACGACGAGAAGGCCGATCGCCCACCATAGCGGGGTCCCTATTGGCATTTGTTCGGGTGAACGGACTTCGATCAAGGCCTCCAGCGTACCGCTGCGGTTGCGGACCGGCAGCAGCAACGAGCACCATTGGACGCCGGCAGGATCGAACCAGCGCACCAATTCCCGGCCGCCGGCCAACGTTCGTTGAACACTGGGATCCGAAAGGGGAAATCGCGCCTCGGAGCGGCTGGGAAGCTCCGCCACCATGCGCCACCGCGAGGGAACATCGGAGGCGGGAACCATGACATTGAGGGAACCGAAATCGTAATCGATGGCCGCCTTGGCGAGGGCCTGCGGAGCCGCTTCTAGCCAATCCGGCGCAGTCGTGGCATCGCCGAGTTCTTGCAGCACCGCGCTCGCCTTGGCCGCCCGCGCCGCCAGGCGTTCATCGCGGATGAGTATCTGCTGCGTCTGAATCGCGACCCCGAGATAAATAACCGCTATCAGTGCCGTCGATGAGAGAATCCCGAAACCCAGGAACAGGGCACGATAAAGCGAAGTGGAGCCACGCATGAGGTCTATTATGTCCGATGCGCGGTGAATCCGCAAGGACCGCACTCAAATGAGCGGCATGGTCGCCGCGACGCAATTATGAATTTATCGAAATCGCGAAGATGAAGACGCCATTTCATTCCGGTGCATAAAAAGCCTGAGCGGGGATTCCGAGTGCCTGCACCTGCGCGGCGATGGCATCGACCTCCGGCGCGGCCAAGGGCGTTACCCAGGATTCCGCCGTCGCCCGGGCGGTGGTATAGACCTGCACGCGTGCAATCGTTGCACCACTGGCACGTAAGGCCGCCAGGCGCCCGATCCAGGCTTCGATCTCGGCGGGCGTGGGCGGGACACCGTGCAGGCGGGCGAACAACGATTGGATCACCAGTGGGCGCCGCCGCCCAGCGATCAGCAGATTGTCCAGGATGCGCTCGTAAGGCACCTCGGTGCGATCGACGGTACGATAATATTCAGACGTGCCGGCATCGAGCTTTGCCCAGACTTCACCACGGGCAGCGAGGACATCGAGACCCTGCTGGACCCGCGTCTGCGCCAAGAGCGTGGCATTGGTGATGACCACCACCCGGACCTCGGGTGCGGCATGATGCCAAGCCAGGATATCCATCGCCAGACGGCAGGCCTCGGCGAAGCCGGGAAAGGTAGTCGGCTCGCCATCGCCGCTGAAAGCGATGTCATTCAAGCGCCGCAGCGCCGGGGGCGTGGCATCGAATGGCGCCTGAGTGAAGAGTTCTCCAGAGACGGCGAGGGTGATGAGGTGGTCAAGCTCCGTACGTACCACCGCCAAATCGACACTCGCCCGGGCTGCCGTCGGCGCCTGCGTGCGATCCACCGAGCAATAGACGCAGTCGAAGTTGCAGGCGGTGTCGGGATTCAGATTGATCCCGATCGACAAGCCCTGCGAGCGCCGCGAAATCACCGGATAGACATAGCGGTTATCACGCCAATGACGCGAATGGGCGGCGAACAACGGCGTATCGATGGCCATGGTCCTATTCTAGGCGTCTGTCGGAGATAGGCCAGCAAGGCTGACTCGGTCTCGCCGGGCAGCTCCGGCGTTGGCAAAACGGTCAGATAGCTCCCGCTATCCGCCCGTCTTGCCGCCTTGGATCTGCCCAGCGATACACTTCGCCATCCTCGTCGGCCTATCTCCGACAGACTGGTATGAGTAATTCCGTCGTCTCCTGCCAGTTTGCTTTGGTTGTCCCGAGCCCGCTGGTAGAAGCGGCTTCCGCTGCCGGAGAGCACGTAAAACGCTTGGGGCTCGACCCCGTCTAG
>JBIILZ010000012.1:0-53432 GCA_044338255.1 Planctomycetota bacterium
ACCTCATCGCCATGGTCTATCTCATTGCCGGCAGACTCCCGTTGCCGGCAATCAAATAGGCCCCCGCAACCCCGAACTGACTATACCAGTGCGAGTTTATGTACCCACACCAAACAGCGAGGAGCCCGCATTCTTGCCGCGCAGATCTTCGCCACGGGTGAACTTCGCGAGGGCACCATAGACGCCGAAGCGATCTTCCTGATCGATCCACTCGAACCACCACAGCATCGGGGCTCCGGCATGGCCGCTGACGAAGCCGGCCCACGGCCCGATGGCCAACTCGGCGCGCATGCGTTCGCGGCTGCAGGCCCAGGCGTGGCCGCCGAATTCGGTCACCAGGATGGGTTTGCCGAGTTTGGCGAGACCGAGCTGTTTTTTGAGCGGATCGCGCGTGCTTTGATTGAGCAATTCGGCGATCGCGGTTCCATCGCCATGATAGGCATCGATGGTCAGGTAATCGATGCTCGCGAAGCCTGCGATGGTGCGATTGACGGCAGTCCAATCACCGCACCAATGGCTGGTGATCGGGTGTTGATAGGGATCGCGGGCGTGCAGGGCTTGCGCGGCCCGATCATGCCAGGCATTGACCTTCTCGTTCGGCGCATGCACGAGGTTGACCTCGGCCCATAATTTCCAGCCGAGCAGGGCCGGACTGTCGCCGTAGCGGGCACCGAGGTAGCGGAACAAAGCTTTCTGTGCGGTGAAGGCCCGTTCGTCGGTGAACAGTTGATCGGGGGTGTCGAGCCAGCCGCCATTGCCGCGGAAGTACGGGTGGTACTTCCAATCATCCTCGGCGCCGTTGCCGGCGCGGGCCATGCCATGGTTGAAGAGCGAGAGATTGACGCGGACCCCGAGCTCCTCGGCGCGATCGAGGAACTGGTCAAGGGCCCAAGCATGGCCATCGTGATAGCGGCCGGTGCCGCGGAACCCCGGCCAGCCTGGCGTCCATTCCAAGCCCAGGTTCCACGGGCTGAGCCAGGTCTCGCAGCCACTGCCACCGCCGGCAGCTAAACGTTCGAGAAAGGCGCCGCGCGTAAACGATCCGCGATCGACGGTCACCTTGGTGTTCAAGGTCTCCTTGCTGCGCAGGTCGTAGGTCGAATTCAAATTGCAGCCGCTGGGCCAGACGAAGGCCCCTCCGGCGCTGAAGAATCGCGGGTCCTCGGCATCGACGCGGGTGATGCCGTCCCAGGGTTGCCCGCTGACCTCCAGATCAGGCAGCTCGATGACGGTGGCTGGCGCCCCGCTGCGCGTGGCGGTGAGCCGCAGGCGATGGCGGCCGGACTGCGACGGACGGAAGCGCACCTGGAAGCGCGGTGGCCCCTTCGGCGTGAAGGTCTCGCGATTGCCGTCATCGATGGCGGTCACCGGTTGATCATGGAACCCCGCCAAGGTCAGCACCCGACCATCGGGCTGGACCACGGTCAGATCGAGGGCATAGGTCGCCGGATCGCAGGGTGCGTCGGGATAGGGCAGCGGCAGCGCCGACAGGCTCCAGCGTTTGCCGGTCTGCGCATGGCTGGATGTGCCATCGAAATGTTCGAGATCGAGGATCGTCAGCCTATTTCTGGCGGCAGGCGCGCTGGCGGCTGGCGCGCTGGCGGCAGGCGCGCTGGCGGCAGGCGTGCTGGCGGAGGGCAGCGACAGGCTGCGCACCGTCGCGTCGATGTGGACGCGTGCCGTCGACGGCACATCGGCATAGAGGAACAATCCCACGCGTTGCGTATCTGCCGCGGCAGTCGGGTTCCAGCTCCGACCATGGCCTTCGGCCATCAGCGGCGCTTGTTGATCGAGGGGCAAGACGATGTCGTTCACGCCCGCGGTCAGACGTTGGCGGTACAGGCTCTGGAACCACAGCCCGCTGCGGTCTGCGCGCCACGCGCCCACGCCCAGCCCAGGCGGGGCATCCGCCGGCACGCTGATGCGGGCGGTGATCTCTTGCGGTCCGCCGGCGGATTCACTAAGCGTGATGATGGTGGTCAGCGGTGCCGCCAGCGCTTGCTGCAGCACGGTGCGATCTCCGACCTGCACCGTGCCTGCGCTTACCACGACCGCGGGGGAAAGGTTCGCGAGCGTGAGCCGGCCGCTGGTCGACAGCGTGCCGCTGCCGGTTATGTCGAGTTTGGTGCTGCCGGGCGCGAGCGTTAGCGCGCCATGTCCGACATCGATGCTGCCTGCTCCAGTCAGCGCCCCCAGCTGCAGTGCATGGCCATCGAGATGGAGCACGCCGCCGGAAGAAAAGCTGATGCTGGTCTGGCGCAGATCGAGGTCGGCGGCGAGGGTGACCTGGCCGGCAATGGTCAGCTGCGGACCGCGCGGCACGTTCGCGAGGTGCACGCCGTCGCCGAGAATCACCGTCCCCAAGCCCATCAACGGACCCTGTATCGTCAGGGCGCTGTTTTCGGCCCGGAGCGTCACCACCGCACCCGGCGTGAAGCCTTCCTCAGGGACCGTGTACCACCTCTCGCCCGGACCGTCGGCCTGCCCATCGTCCTCGCGGACACGGTGGGCCGCATCGGTCCACAGCAGACGCATGCTGTTCGCGCCATCGCCCTCCTCGTACTGCACGCGGACGTGGTACAGCCCTGGGGTCAGATGGCGATGTACGGCGGTGGGGGTGGCGGCTTGGTTATTGCCCCAGCCATTACTGCCCCACTCACCTTCATCGACGCGGTCATTGCCATTGAGGTCCAACCATACCCGGCTGCCGTCGTCGGAGCTGGTGGCGAGGGCGATGTCGTCCGACAAGATCCGCAGCCAACCATCCCATTGCACCGAGAAATTATTCCAATCGCTATTGTCGCCGGCGATCTTCCATTTCAGGCGCTCGGCCTTGGAGCCGAAGGCGGCCTTGGGGAAATCGATCTTGGCATCAATGCGCGTACCGGCGATGGTCTGGGTCTTGCGCCAGTCATCCTCCATCACCCCGCGCAGACTGCGGGCGACGATGCTGGCAGTGAGGCGGCTGGTGGGGCTGCTAGCGGGGCCGCTAGCGGATATAGATTCAAAGGTGAGGGACCCGCTCAGCCTTGCCGGCCTGCTGGCGATGAATTCGCCTCCATGCACGCCGATGACGAAGGCGGAGGAGGTATCGCCGGGTGCCAATTCGATACGCTCACCGTCAATCCGCCGTTCGGCAGCCACCGCGCACAGGGTTGGTATCAGCCAGAGGAGAGGAAGCCAGCGCATGCGTGGGAGATCATACGTCGGATTCATCCGCGTGTTGTCGAATGAGGGGCTACGCGTCATCGGCGTAGCAGGCGCCGGCGGCAAGGACTGGACCCCGCCTCCGGTGGCTCGACCATGCCCGCCCATGACCATCGGCGCCCTTGTTACCGTTCCCGAACTCCAGGCTGAAGGCCTCGCCCGACTGCAGGCGGTGCGCGGAGGTTACAGTGTGATCCGTTTCCTCGCCACCGGCGCGGAGATGACGCAGGAGCAGGCGCGCGTGCTACGCTATGCGTTGATGCCGGGAACGCGCGTTAGCGCCACGGTTTCCGGCGCGGAAGTCACGGGGACGATCTCCACGCGACGGATCCAGCGCGACGCCGCCAGCGGCTTGATGGTCTATGGGCTGGCGGTTGCTGGCCTTCCTGAGGCTGACGCCCCCGAGGCCGCGGTTCGCGAGGACGCCATCACTGCCGTCTTTGCCGCCCGCGATCCGCTCGAACAGCTTTTGACGGTGCAGTTCAACGATCTGCGGCCGGCTTTTGCCAAGGCCGGCAGTTCCCTGCCGCCCGAGCCCTGGGGGCCGCAGACCACCGCCGCCCGTGAAGAACTACTCGCTTGGCGTGATGCCGCCTGGACCACCACCGGCGGCGTGGTGGGTCTGGCGGCGGCCCGCGTCCGCGCCCTGCCGCATCAATTACTGGTGGCGCGGCGGGCGCTCGATGATCGTCAGGTGCGCTTCCTGCTCGCCGATGAAGTCGGTCTCGGCAAGACCATCGAAGCCGGCCTGGTCATCCAATCGCTGCTCGCCATCAAACCCGATCTGCGGGTCCTGATCATCGTCCCCGGGGCGCTTTTGTCGCAGTGGTTCCTGGAACTCTACCTGCGTTTCGGCGGGCAGTCCTACCTCATGCTCGATGGCGAGCGCCTACGCACCTACGAGGGCAATCCCTGGGCCGGTGAGCAGTTCGTGCTCGCCTCAAGTCGTGCGGTTGAGGAGCTCGATGGCAAATCGGCCCTGCGCCTGGCGACCTCGAAGTGGGATGTCGTGGTCGTCGATGAATGCCATCGCATGCAGCCCGGCGGCGTGCTCTTCAAGCGCGTCGCGGTGCTCAGTAAGGCCAGTCCGCATGTCCTGCTGCTGTCGGCGACGCCGGCACGTCAGCATCCCGATGCTTACCTCGCCCTGCTGGCGCTGCTCCAGCCGCAGGTCTGGCGTCTCGATGATCTGCCCGCCTTCCGCGCGCGGTTGGCAGCCCATGATCAGGTCGTCGCCTTGCTGGCGGCGACTCTCGCGGCGACCCCGGCGGCGCGCGCGGCCCTCGCCCGGCAATGGCAGGACCTGCTCGCCGATGACCGTCTATTGGTCAAGTGCGCCCAGGCGGTGGCCCTCGCTCCCGCCGATGAAGCGGCGTACACCGCCCTCATCGCGCACATCCGCGAACACCACCAGCTCGATCGGCGCCTGATCCGCAACCGTCGCCAAGTGCTCGCGCGCCTGGCCGAGGAAAGCGGCATCCGGACTTTCGCCCCGACCACCCGCAGTTGCGAAACGGTGGCTTACAAGCCCGACGCCAGCGAAGCCGCCGTGCGCGTGGCCCTGGCCGCCTACCGCGAGGCGCTGGTGGGCGTCGGCCAGGCGACCGACGCCGAGATCCCGCCGCGGCTGGCGCATTGGCTGGTGCAGGTCGAACTGGCCATGGCGGCGCATCCCTCGGTGCTCGAGCGCCTGTTGGCGATGCGCGCCACGGTGCTGTCGAATCCCGAGGAATTCGCCGAATACACGCTGCGTGCCCGCCCCGGAGAGACCCTCGCCCAGGTCTTGCGCTCGGATTTGTCCGAGAACGAGATCGCCAGTCACGTCGCAATCAGCGCCGCCTGCCATTGCGATCGCCCCGGCGAAGCGCCGGCCTTGGCGAGCTTGCGCAAGGCCGTGGGTGCGTGGTTGACCCAGGCCAAGCGCAAGCCCACCGCCCGCCTGATGGCGTTGATGGCGCGGTTGAAGACCTTCTGGATCGACCATCCGCAGGAGAAGGTCCTGGTCTTCACCACTCACGCCCTGGCCGTCGAGCCGCTCGCGGAAGCCTTGCGCGAGGCCTTCGGCGAGTCGTCGGTCGAGACCTTCGGCGCCCATCAGGACACCGTCGTGCGCGAGGAGTCGGCGCGGCGTTTCCAGATCGATGATCACTGCCCGTTGATGGTCTGCGATCCGCTCGGCGGTGAAGGCCGCAATTTCCAGTTCGTTTCGGTGGTCGCGCATCACGACCTGCCGTGGTCGGTGGCCGCCGCCGAACAGCGCGTGGGCCGCGTTGATCGCCTCGGTCGCGATGGCGACATCCCCAGCTGGCTGTTGGCGCCCATCGATCAGCAGGCCATCGATGCCGCCTGGGGCGAGCTTCTGGCGGCGGCGGTGGGGGTCTTCACGGCCTCGTCCTCGGGCCTCGAATTCGTCTCCGACGCCATCGAGACTCTGGCCGTGGTTGCCGCCCTGCGCGGCGGTGGCGCGGGTCTGCGCGCCGCCATCCCCCAGGCGGTGGCGTTGGTCGCCGCCGAACGCGATGCCCGTGATCGTCAGGAAGACGAATGCTTCCACGCTGATGCCGCGGCTTTCGCCGCTGCCGGCCGCGACAGCCTGGCCCTGACCAGCGCCGCGCCGCCGGCGGGGGCGCTGGCGCGGTGGATCCGCGGCCTCGGCGGCGAAGCCCGCCGCGAAGAGGAGGCCCCGCGCGCCTGGCGCTTGCGCACCCGCTACGGTGATCAGCCGGTGATCGGCGTCTTCGATCGCGAGGTTGCGCTCTCTCAGCCGCGGTTCGCCTTCCTGGGCATCGGCAATCAGCTCGTCGATCGCCTGGTTGATGACGCTGCCAGCGCCCGTTGGTGCCGTGCCAGCGCTTGGCGCCGGCCACGCGGCACTCTGCCGGCCTGGGCGGGCATCCGCGCGATCTACGTCCTGACCCCCGACTTCGCCCCGATCATCGCCGCCGGCCTGCGCCTCGAAGTCGTGCGCCGGTTGTTCATCGCCGCCCCGCCCAGGCGCCTGCTGGTCTGTGCCGACGAAGTCCGCGGCGAGGTGCTGGAGGATCCGGACCTGCTCGCCCTGCTGACTCCGGCTTTTTCCGCCAAGGGCGGAGACGCGGCTCTCAGCTCGACCACCAATCGTGAGGTCTGGACCAAGCCCCTGCTCGCCGGCCAGCCGGAGAAATTCACGCAGTGGCAGGACGGCGTCAGGCGCGCGGCGACGGCGGCCAGCGCGCACATCCACGCCCGCGTGCAGGCCGATCGCGCCCTGGCGCGTACCGCCCTCGATACCCGGCTCGATGCCGGCCTGGAAGCGATCCGCTCCGCTGCCGCCGCCACGACTGCCCGCCTGGGGCCGGCCCATGCCGACACCCGCAACGCCCAGCTCGAGGCCGGCGAGGAGGAACGTCAGGTGCTGGCCCTGCGCGCGGCGGTCGACGGCGCGACCTGGGAACTCGAAGGGCTGTCGTACGTGATGCTGGTGTAGCTGAGGGGTGATCGTCTCCGGGGGCGCGGGCGACTCGCCCGCGCCCCCGGATTTTGCGCGTCAGTCGTACTGCTTGCCCGCAAGGGTCGTTTCGTAACCTGTCGGGCCTTTGCATTTCTGCTTATCCCATAGCCCGAGTTGTCATCATGGCCGATCGTCCGTTCACTACCGCTGAGATCCGCAACGCCTACCTGACCTTCTTTGCTGCTAAGGGGTGTGTTCGTTATCCGAGCTCGCCGCTGGTCCCGGAAAACGACCCCACGACCCTCTTCACGGTCGCCGGCATGGCCCAGTTCAAGGACATGTTCCTGGGTCGCGGCTCGCATCCCTTCACGCGTGCGACCACCGCCCAGAAATGCATCCGCACCAACGACATCATGAATGTCGGGCGGACCGCTCGCCACCACACGTTCTTCGAGATGCTCGGCAATTTCTCGTTCAACGACTACTTTAAGCGTGAAACTATTCAATGGGCCTGGGAGTTCCTGACCCAGGTACTGAAGATCGATGCCGAGCGCCTGTCGATCTCGGTACACCGTATCGACGACGAGGCCTATCGCATCTGGCGCGACGAGATCGGCATCCCCGAGAACCGCATCTTCAAGCTCGGCGACGCCGACAACTTCTGGCCGGCCAACGCTCCCAGCGAGGGTCCGGAAGGTCCGGGCGGCTGCTGCAGCGAGATCTTCTACGATCATCGCATCAACAATGATCCCAACGACAACCTGACCTCGTCGACAGGGCGCTTCGTCGAGATCTGGAACCTCGTCTTCCCGCAGTTCAACGTGCGCAAGCCGCACGCCGATGGCAGCCCCAACCTCGAGAATCTCGGGCGCACCAACATCGACACCGGCTCGGGCCTCGAGCGCATCGCCGCGGTCATGCAGGGGGTCTACAACAATTTCGATATCGACATCTTCCAGACCATCATCCGTAAGGTCTGCGAGGTTTCGGGCACGACCTATGATAAATCCGCCGTCTTGGGCGCGAAAACTGCCGCCGCCGAGCACAACGCGCTGATCCGCCGCATCGCCGACCACGTCCGGGCGGTGACCTTCTGCATCGCCGACGGCGCCCTCCCCGGTCCCGGTGATCGCGGTTACATCGTGCGTCGCCTGATCCGCCGCGCGACCCTCGACCTCGACAAGCTCGGCGTACACGACGCGCAGCTCTACAACATCGTCCCGGCGGTGATCGCGGCCATGGGCGAGGATTACCCCGAGATCGTCAAGCGCCAGGAGCTCGCACGCGAGACCTTCAAGGCCGAGGAACAGCTCTTCCGGCGCACTCTCTCGAAGGGCCTGGAGCTGTTCCAGCGCTCGCTCGAACGGCAGCGCGGAGCCCAGGAAGGCCAGACGGTGTTCAACGGCGATGACGCCTTCGAGCTCGTCGCCACCCACGGTTTCCCCCGCGAAGTCATCGCCGAGCTGGCCCAGGCCGAAGGCCTGACCCTCGATGAGGCGCGCTTCAAGGAACGCTGGGAGGCCCATCAGAAGGTCTCGAACTCGAAGAGCATCGACGTCTTCACCAGCACCGCCCTGCAGGAAGCCAAGCCGCGTCTGGGGGCGACTCCGTTCACCGGCTATCAGCAGCTCACGGCGACCACGGCCATCACCTTGCTCGAGCTTGAGGGCAAAGAGGTCGCGTCCGCGACGACGGGGGCGAAGGTGCGTTTCGCGCTGCGCGAGACGCCCTTCTATGCCGAGTCCGGCGGCCAGGTGGGCGACGTCGGTCTGGTCGAGGGCGCGGATTTCCGCATCCGCGTCAGCGATACGCAAAAAGACGAGGGCCTGGTCATCCACCATGGTGAAGTCGTCAGCGGCCAGGCCGTGATCGGCCCGGTCACCGCCAGCGTCGACCGCGTGGTGCGCACCGCCACCACCCGGCATCACAGCGTGACGCATCTGCTGCATAGCGCCCTGCACCGCGTTCTCGGCGATCATGTCGAGCAGCAGGGCAGCAAGGTTTCGCCGACGGAACTGCGTTTCGATTTCAACAATCCCGGTGCGCCGAGCCGTGAGCAGCTGGCGACGGTCGAGCAATGGGTCGCCAGCCAGATCGTCGCCGCGCATGCGGTCGAGATCCGCAACCTGCCCATCGAGCAGGCTCGGCAGCTCGGAGCCAAGGCCCAGTTCGGTGAGAAATACGGCGCCGAGGTGCGCGTCGTGACCATGGGCAGCAGCGCCGTGTCGCAGGAGTTCTGCGGTGGTTGCCACGTCACCAACACCGGCGACATCGCTGCCTTCCGTATCATCGCCGAGGGCGCCAGCTCGGCCGGCATCCGCCGCATCGTCGCCGTCGCCGGCGAACGGGCACTGGGCATCGCCCGCGAAGAGGCGGAGGTCGCCGCCGCCGTCGCCAAGAGCCTGGGCATGACCACGGTCGCCGACGTGCGCGTGGTCGATGAGCTGGCGCGGACCTTCAAGGCCACGCTCAAGGAGGTCCCGGCGCGGGTGCAGAAGCTCGTCGACGAGGCCGAAAGTCTTGCCCTGCGCGTCGCTGCCACTCGTATCAGCGTCGCCAGCGTCAGCGGTGATCTGCTGGCGGGGGTCAACGCCTTGCACGAAGATATCAAGCGTCTGCACAAGATCGCCGAGCAGCAGGCCGCGCAGGCCGCCGCCGGGGCTGCCGACGGCTTGCTGGCGCAGGCGGTGGAGGTCGCCGGCGTCAGCGTTTTGGTGGCGCAGCTTGATGGTCTGGACGGCAAAGGCCTGCGGACCCTCGCTGAAACACTGCAGGGCAAGGCTCCCGGCGTGGTGGTCCTGGGCTCGGCCCTCGAGGGCAAGGCGGGGCTGGTGGTCGCGGTCAGCAAAGAGGCGGTGGCCAAGGGCCTCAGTGCCGGGGCGCTGATCGGCGTGCTGGCGGCCAAGGTCGGCGGCAAGGGCGGCGGCAAACCCGATTTCGCCCAGGCTGGCGGCACCGATGCCGCGGGTGTGCCAGCGGCGATCGCCGCCGCCCGGCCTTTGGTCGAACAAGCACTGGCGTCGGCCCGCGCCAGTCGCTAAACAACAGCCTACCACGATGGCCAAACGACCGGAAAAACCACCAGGCGACAAGCCAGCCGACAAGAGCGTTGATAAGAGCGCTGATAAGAGCGGTGATAAAAGTCCCGAACGCTCGACGACCGAGCGTCACGGGTCCGATCGGCTGACCAAGTCCGCGAGTCGCTCCGAGTCAGGTACCGACACCTATCACCGGCGTCGTAAATCGGTATTCAAAGGCATCCCCGTGGTGCCCGGCATCGCCATCGGCACAGTGCGCCTGAAGTTCCGCCAGACCCAGGTGCTTTCTGATCGGGTGCTCTCCGAAGATGAGGTGCCGCGTGAATTCGAGCGCCTCAACGAGGCGATCCGGCTTTCGAAGGAACAGCTGCTGAGCGATCGCGCCAAGGTCGCCACCGAGATCGGCGAAGTCGAAGCGATGATCTTCGACGCGCACCTCGCGATCCTCGAGGATCCGGGTTTCCTGAAGAAGGTCCGTCAGCAGGTGACCAAGGATTTCAAACCGGTCGAGGTCGTGGTCGGCTCGACGGTGGAGAACTACTACCGCACCCTGTCGATGGTCAAAGACGAGCATATCCGCGAGCGCGCTGCGGATATTCGCGACGTTGGCCGGCGACTGCTGGAGAATCTGGCGAACATGCATCGCCCGGACGACTACCAGCCGAGTGCCGAGACCGGCAACGAGGATGACATCATTTTCGCCGCCGAACTGTTGCCCTCGGACCTCGTGACCTTGGAACGCCGTCACTGCCAGGCGGTAATCTGCGAGCTGGGCTCGGATCGCGGGCATGCGGCGGTGATGCTGCGCGCGATGAGCGTGCCGGCGGTGATGGGTGTGTCCGGTCTTGGCGACAGCCTGGTCGACGGCGACACGGTGATCGTCGACGGCTCGACCGGGCAGGTGCTGGTCAATCCCAAGCGCGACGTCATCGAATCCTTCGAGAAGACCAAGGCCGAGTTTGAGGCCTATAAGACCGTCCTCCAGAGCGAGGTCGACCTTCCGGCGGTGACCACCGACGGTCATGAGATCCAGCTTCTGGCGAACGTCAGCAAACATTCCGAGATCGATCTCGCCAAACTCTACAACGTCGATGGCATCGGGCTCTATCGCAGCGAATTCCACCTCATGGTCGGGAGCAGCTTCCCCGACGAGGAGGAGCAGTACTGGATCTACCGCGAGGCGGTGCAGAAGATGGGCGGACAGCCGATCACCATTCGCACCATGGACCTGGGCTCGGACAAGAAGCTGCCTTACATCAAGATGAGCGATGAGGACACCCACGTCCTCGGTCGGCGCTCGATCCGCCTGATCTCGGATCTCGAGGAATACCAGCTCATCCAGTTACGCGCCATCCTGCGTGCCAGCGCGCACGGCAAGCTGCGCCTGATGTTCCCCTTCATCACCAGCCTCGAAGACATCCGTCTGGCCAAGCGCATGGTGCGCACCGCCCGTCGCGATCTCGAGCTGGCCGGCCACGCTTTCGATCCCGAGTTGCCGATCGGCATGATGGTTGAAGTCCCGGCGGCGGCTTTGTCGCTCGACAAGTACGTTCGCGAGGTCTCGTTCTTCTCGGTGGGGACCAACGACCTGACGCAGTACGTGTGCGCCGCTGATCGCAACCACCCGGACGTGGCGCCGTGGTACAAGGGCCACAATCCGGGGATGCTGCAGATCCTCAAGATCATCGTCGACACCTCCAATGCCCACAATGCCGATCTGACGGTCTGCGGTGAAATGGCCGGTGATCCGTTCTACACCTTGTTCCTGCTCGGCATCGGGGTCAAGAAGCTCTCGATGTCGGCACCGCAGGTGCCGCTGGTGAAAAAGATCATCCGCTCGGTGCATCTCACCGGGGCGCAGAATCTCGCGCGGCGGGCGCTGATGCTGACTTCCACGGGTCAGATCCGCGAAAGCTTCGCGACCTCGGTCGAGCAGATCCTCGGCCGCAACCTCGGCGGCTGGCGGCGCACTGAGGCCGAGTAATGCACCAGCAGGGGACGCCAACTCGAAACTTGTAAGTTGAAGCGGCGATCTTCAATCGCACCCGCTATGACCGAGCCTCGCACTGCCGCCCTCGCGGCTTTCTTCAACGCCACCTTCGGCCAGAAACACGACCTCGGCGTGCGGGCTCCGGGGCGGGTCAATCTCATCGGTGAACACACCGATTATAATGATGGCTTCTGCCTGCCGATGGCCATCGAGCGCGATGTGCGGGTGCTGATCAGCAGACGTCAAGATCGCACCATCCGCGTCGCCTCGATGGAACAGGCCGGCATCGTCACCTTCGCCCTCTCGGCGGCCATCCCCAAGGCCACCGAGCGCGATCAGCACTGGGCCGACTATGTCAAAGGCTGCGCCCAGGTGCTGCTGGCCGCCGGCGTGCCGCTGGTCGGTTGCGACCTCGCCCTGACTGGCGATGTGCCCTTGGGTTCGGGACTGAGCTCCAGTGCCGCCCTCGAAGTTGCGGTGATCCACGCGTTGCTGGCGGCGGCGGGTACGACCTTGTCGGGCGCAGAGATCGCAACTCTTGGCCAACGCGCCGAAAATGCCTACGTCGGCACCAATTGCGGGATCCTCGATCAGCTGTCCTCGGCCTGCGGGGTGCTCGGTCAGCCGATGCTGATGGACTGCCGGACGCTCGCCTTGACGCCGGCACCATTGCCGGCCGGGGTCGCGGTGGTCATCGCCGATACCGGCAAGCGCCGGGGCCTGGTGGACAGCGCGTACAATGAGCGCCGCCAGCAATGCGAGGCCGGCGCCCGGGCCCTTGGGGTCAGTCATCTGCGAGACGTCTCGTTGCATGGCCTGTGGCAGGCCGCGCAGGCCGGAAAATTGGATCCGCAGGCGTTGCGCCGATGCGAGCACGTGGTCGCCGAAAACGGAAGGACGCAGGCGGCTTTCGCCTGTTTGCAGTCCGGCGACGCGGTGGCTCTCGGTCAGCTCATGGATCAGAGCCATGCTGACCTGCGCGACAAATTCGAGGTCACCTGCGCCGAACTCGACACTATGGTGGCGATCGCTCGCAGCCTGCCGGGCTGCCTCGGCAGTCGCATGACCGGGGCGGGCTTCGGCGGCTGTACCGTAAGCTTGGTCAGCGACACCCAGGTGGCGGCGTTCGTGCCGGCGTTGACCGCTGCCTATCGCGCGCGCTTCGATCTGCCGGTGGCGGTCTATGTCACCAAACCCGCCGTCGGGGCGGGAGCATTGGCCTCGTGACCGCCTCGACGGAGCCGACGGCGCCCTGGTACGCCCAGGGATTGCGTTTTTCGTGTACGCGGTGCGGCAACTGCTGCACCGGCGCGCCAGGATTCACCTGGGTCAGTGAGGACGAGATCGCGGCGCTGGCCAAACGGCTCCAGCTCAAGGATGCCGAGTTTCGTCGCGACTATACCCGTACGGTGTGGCGCCAGGGGCAGGCCCAGGTGTCGCTAACCGACCGTCGGGTGAGTCGCGGCAATCACGCTTGCGTCTTCTTCGTGACCGGAAAAGGCTGCAGCGTTTATGAGGACCGGCCGCGGCAATGCCGGACCTGGCCATTCTGGCGGCGCAATCTCGAAAGTCCGGCAGCGTGGGCGGAAGAGGCCAAGGAATGCCCGGGAATGAACCGTGGCGAGGTCCATCCGGCGACGACGATCGCCGTCATCGCTGCCGATGATGGCCTGCCGTGAATTTGACGAAATTGAATCAACCCGTGCAGACACTGGGGGTTGCGGGAATGCCCGGATGACCCAATCGCCCTTTGACAGTCGGAACGGGATCATCTATGGTCCCCAAGCCAGAGGGCTGTCGCAGTGATCGCATTTCAATGTGATTCGATCGCTGACCGTCGTTCCAAGGGTGTTTTGCTTTGCCGGCTCTTTGCTCAGCTCTTTGTTCCGCTCTTTGTTCCGCTCTTTGTTCCGCTCTTTGTTCCGCTCTTTGTTCCGCTCTTTGTTCTGCTCTTTGTCCTGCTTTAGTTCCGCTTTAGTTTCGCTTTGCTGTTCTTCTAAGTCTGCTGCCGCTCACGACCGGGTAACCGCTTCATGATCATCATTAACCTGCTGCCGCCCGAGATGCGCAAGAAACATGGGAATACAAATCCCATGATCTATCTACTCGCGGCCTGTTATATCGCAGCTCTCATTCCGGCAGGTACCTGGGCGTGGCTCAAGTACGACCGGCTTCCGCATGCGAAAGCGGTTCTCGAGGAAGCCAATGCCGATCTTGAGGTGCGGACTGCGGCGGCGGCACAGGTCGAAGCTTTGGAAGCGCAGATTGCCGAGTACCAGGCCCATCGCGATAAGATCGTCAATTTGCTGGCGCGGAAGATCTTCTGGGCACGTACCATCGACGATTTTGCCAACCATCTCGATGGCCCCGGCGGTACGCCGTGGAAAGGCTTCGAGGTCTGCTGCACCGAGTTGAACATTCTGCCTTCCAGCGGGGGTTCGGTTGGCAAAGCCAAAGACGATCTGGTTACTTCCGGGGTCCGCGGCCGCTACAAGCTGGTCGGGATCGAAGCCGATAAGGCCGGTGATTATGTACGCGATTTCTTTATCGGCACCGAAGCCAGCAAATTCTGGAGCGTCAACGGCTTCGTCGGCAAGCCGGAATTGAGCTATCGTGGTGATACGCCGGACTGGAAAAAAGGCATCGAGCGGGTCACGGTCGAGTTAACGATTGATTGGTCGCGCACCAAGCGCCTCGCCTCGGCGGCGAAGCCGGACAAGGGAGGCATGTAACCATGGCCGGTTCCAGTTTATCAGCCTTCACCGCGCGCTTCAAAGCTCTGCCGCGAAATCAGCAGCTTGGCCTGCTCTTTGGCATTCCGGCGGTAATCGCGCTGACGTCCGGCTATTACGGCTGGAAGGTGCTCGGCGAGCTCGGTTCCGATCCGACCATTCCCCCATCGCTGCGCCGTGAAAACATGGGTGTGTGGGCAGAGATCACCCTCGTCCAGGGCCAGATCGAGGAAAAACAGAAGATCATCGATCGTAAGGCGCAGATCGAAGCCACGCTCAATGATCTCCAGGGCGACATCGTCGACGCCGAGGAGCAGCTTCCACGGGCGGCTGAAAAGGCCCAGATGCGTGAGGTCATCGAGCGCCTGGCGCGCGAGATCCCGGCTGAACTGGGGATCGTGAAGATCAAATCGGTGCGCATCAACGAGGCGGCACCGCAATCCTCGGATAAACGAGGCGGCTTGAGCACGGTCACCTACCAGACGGAAGTCCAGGGCGACTTGAACGGTATCATCAAATATATCGACTCGATCGAGAAGAATACGCGCTTCATGGCGGTGAATCAGCTGTCGCTGCGTGGTGGCAACGTCGGACTCGAAAGCGCTGACGGAAAATCGAAAATCAAATTCGAGCCGCACACGGTGAAGATGGATATCGTCACCTACGTCTATACGACGGGCAGCAAAGCGAGGGCTCAATGATGCGCTATCTCGTGGTGCCGACGTTGTTGCTGGTGTGCGGTGCGAGCATCTTCGCCGCCGATGCGGTTGAAAAAAGCACCCCGCACAAGAACACCAAGAGCGCTGAGCTGCGTCAGCTTGATCAGGAAAAGGCGTGGGTTTTTGAGCCGGTGGTGGGTCGCATCGATCCGTTCGTGGATCGCGAGGCGACCTTGAAGATCGAAGCCGACATCCGTCTCCAGCAGGAGCAGGAATCAAAGCAGCTGGCGGGCATCAAGATCGATCCCAACGCCGACATCCTCGAATACGCCGCCGCCGAACAGACGCACATCGAGACGTTGGTTGTCGCCAAAAAATACGAAGAGGCTATCCGCGTCGCCGAGCAGGCCTTGAAGCGCCTTGAGAAGCGCGCTGATCTGCCGGAGGTCCAGGCGGCCATGACCCGCATCTCCACGGCTCGCGATCAGGCCGACGATGCGCTGACGCGTGACGAGGCCCAGGCCCAGTTCGATGGCCTCGCGCTTAAGATCGAAGGCGTCCTGTGGTCTGAGACTGGCAATCGCCTGGCGATCATCGCCGGCGAACCCCGGGCCTTGGGCGTCAATGAGCGGATCAAGGACTGCGTCATCATCAATATCGACACCGATCGCGTCGATTTCCGTTTTCATTATAAACGCAAGCGCTTCGAGTTCCCCCGCTATGTCGGGGAGAACACGAAGGCGACTGCGGCCAAATAATTTCCCGTCCAACCATCCGGGTTCCGTCCATGCGCCTGCGTACTCTTGTGATGTCCACTCTTGCCTTGGTGACCTTGGGGTCCTCATTGGTCCATGCGGCTGATGCTTCGGCGGCACCTGCCGGGGCTCCCGGTGGCGACTCTATGTCGCAGCTCATTACCATCGAGACTAGCGATAAAGCGCTGGAAACGGTACTGCAATGGATCAGTCGCCGGGCCGGTGTGAATATCGTCTGCAACGAGGTCGATCAGCCGCGTGTGACCATGCGCCTGGTCAACGTCACCTGGCAGGAGGCTGTGCAGCAGGTTGCCGCCAAATACGATCTGGTGATCGAGAAATCCTCCGATCGTATCTGGAATCTCACCCGTCCGCCTAAGGTACGCATGGAATTCCAGGACGCGCGCCTCGGCGTGGTCCTCGAAGCTCTCGCCCGCCAGGCCAACGTTAACATCGTCTTTACCGACATCGATGCTGACAAGAAGATCACCATGACCCTCAATGGGGTGCCATGGAAGGAAGCCCTTGATGTCATCGTCAAGGATGCCGGCCTCGCCTGGATCCAGCGTGAATACAACATCATCCAGATCGTCACCCTCGACAAGCTGCAGAAGGATCTGGTGACACGGATCTATCCGCTGAACTACACCCAGGCAGTCGATATCGATAAAGCCATTGCCGGGCAGCTCGGCGAAGGCGGCAAATCAGTCGTCGATGCGCCGAGCAACAGCTTGGTGGTGACCGCGACCCCGCCGGCACTGGACGCCATCGCCAGGGTCATCCAATCTCTCGATGCCCGTACCCGTCAGGTGCAGATCGAAATGCGCTTCATCGAGTTCTCGAATTCGGATGTGCAGCGCGTCGGTTTCGATCCAGTGACCTTGGGCATGGATGTCGCCAACTTCGGTCAGATCGGTAGCTCGTTCACGCCTTTCACTGCCACGCCCACGGCAACCCTGGGGGCGGCGCGGAACCTTGCCAATATCCCGACCACCACCGGCAATATCAGCGGCGGGGCGACCTTCGAGGCGATCTCGACTTTGACCTCGACCGAGCTGCTGCAATCGCCCTCGGTGCTGACCTTGGATAATCAGACCGCCGAGATCATCATCGGCCGTGAAATCCACTTCGCGGAAGAAACCGTGACCAACGATAACGGCGCAGTAGTTCGTTCATTGAAGGAAGCTCAGACGAGTCCGGTAAAAGACGGTATCAGGATCAAGGTCAAGCCGCATATCACTTCGGATGGATTCGTGTCGGTCGTCCTGGAAGCCATCAATGAGGAAGCGACGCTCGAGACTTTCACCAATAAGGCAAATCCCAACGATGCGGCGGCCAGCGCCATCAAGTTGCCGCAGCTTACCCAGACCAAGGTCGTGACCACCATCATGGTCCAAGATGGCAAGACCGGCGTCATCGGCGGCCTGCTGCGCAACCGTTCGGTCGACAAGGAGGCCCATGTGCCCTTGCTGGGCGACATCCCGATTCTCGGGTGGGCGTTCCGCAAGACCGAAACCACGCTCGAGAAGCGTAATCTGACCATTTTCATCACTCCCCGCATCATCCATGTCGAGGAGAGCAGCGAGTTCGAGCGCCGGCGCCAGGAGCTCAAGACCAAGCTTTCCGGCATCAAGCCCAAGGCTGCTGCCGAGACCACGCCCAAGACACTCGGCGAATAACCCCTCTGTGGACGCTCATGAACACCCCGGGAGATCCCCGGGGTTTTTCATTTAGGAGGCATCGGAGTCGAATTCCAGCCCACGTTCGGCAATGGCGCGCTGGAGGACCGTCTTGCCTTTGGCGACGCGCCGCTGGCAGGTTGCCAAGGACAGTCCGTGGTGCTGCGCTAGCTCGCGAAGGGCGGTGCCATCCACGAGATGGGCGGCGAGCAGGGCGGGAATCTCCGGCTCCAGGGTGCCATCGTTGGCCCAGCCGCGCAGATCGGCCCAGGCGGCAGCCAGGACCGCGGCTTGCCAGGCCTGGTCGACCGCCTCGGGATCGGCGGATTCATCCGCCGCGGCCAGCCGGTGATCGTCATGAGCCTGTTCCCGGTGCTGCTGCCGCCAGCGGCTGCGGAAGGCGTTACGTGCCTGGTTCAGGGCGACGGTGGCGAGAAAATAACGGAATTTCCCTCTGCTGCGCGGGCTCGCCGTCGCCAGCAGCTCGGGATGTTCGAGGAGGTGGACCAGGACCTCCTGGACTACATCCTCGAGTTCGTGACGGTTTTCAGCGGGAAAACGCAGGCGCAGATAACGCGCCAGGCAATCGACATAACGCTCGACGAGTTCGTTGGTGGCATTGCCGATGGCGGCTTGGCCGACCAGGCTCCAGCGCGTGGGTGGAAAGGGGATGGCGCCGGTCATGACGAGAGCCTCGCCGCTCGAGCCTGGAGTCCACTGCCGATAGGCTGTAGGATGTCCTCAATCACTATGTCGTCCGCTCCTGCCGCCTCTCGTATCGCCTCTGCCGTTGTCGCTGACGATGAGATTCTCAACCGCGAATTGATGGCGGAAATGCTGCCGCGATTCGGCATCGCCGTGCGCACCGCCAAGGATGGGGTGCAGGCCTTGAAGGCTATGGAGGCCGAGCCGGCTGATCTGCTGATCACCGACATTCGCATGCCGGGCATGGGTGGTTTGAAGCTGCTGCTCAAGGCTAAGGAAAAATGGCCGGACATGCCGGTGGTGATGATGACCGCTTTCGCCTCGGTCGAATCCGCAGTCGAGAGCATGCGTCAGGGGGCCTATGATTATCTGATGAAACCCTTCGGCGTCGAACAGGTCGAAGCCCTGCTGATCCGCATCAACGAACGCGCCTCCTTGGTGCGCGAGGTCAGGACTCTGCGCGAGGAGGTGCGCGATCGGCACCGTGAACGACGCATGCTCGGCGACAGCCCGGCGATGCTCGCGGCCTTAGCGACCATCGCCCGGGCGGCTAAGGCCTCATCGACGGTCCTCGTCCATGGCGAGTCGGGAACCGGTAAGGAACTGGTCGCACGTGCCCTGCACGAGCAGAGCCAGCGCGCCGGCGGACCGTTCATCAAGGTCAACTGCGCGGCCCTCACCGAGACCCTTCTTACCAGCGAGCTGTTCGGTCACGAGAAGGGCGCCTTCACCGGCGCCGATGAGCAACGCATCGGGCGTTTCGAGGCCGCTGCCGGCGGAACGCTGCTGCTCGATGAGATCAGCGAGATATCCCCGGAATTGCAGGCCAAGCTGCTGCGCGTCCTGGAAGAGCGCGAGATCGAGCGCGTCGGCGGGCACAAGTCGATCCCCGTGGATGTGCGCATCATCGCCACCACCAACCGCGATCTGCTCGCGGAGGCCAAGCGCGGGCGATTCCGCGAGGATCTCTATTACCGGCTCAACGTCATCCCGGTCTCGTTGCCGCCGCTGCGCGAGCGGCTACCCGACCTCCCCGGCATCATCCAGCATTACCTGGCAGTGTTCGGCAAGGATCTCGGCGCCAAGCCGAAGGTGACCGAGGACGGCGAACGTCTGCTGCTCAGCTATCGCTGGCCCGGCAATGTCCGCGAGTTGGTCAACATTGTCGAGCGCCTGGTGGTCCTCGGTGGCGATGCCGCCATCGATGCCGATGCCGTGCGTCGCTGCCTGCCCGAGCTGGCGCGACAGGAGCCGGCAGCAGCCCCGCCCGTCACCGGGCAGCAGACCCTCGAGTCCGTCGAACGGGCGCATATCAACGCCGTGCTCGAACGTTGCCATGGTAACAAGCAGGCCGCTGCCGATGCCCTCGGCATCAGCCGCCGTTCGTTGCATGATCGCCTCGGACGCTGGGAGGACGTCGACAGCGAATAGCCGAGAGCACCGCAGATGGAGGCAGTCTGTCGCAACGCATCACATCGCTGAAAAGCGCAGCTTTCTCGAGCCGGGCTGGTGCCCGGCGCTCCGGGGGGGATGTCGCAGCGCATCACGTCGCTGAAAAGCGCAGCTGTGGCCCAGCTGCAAGGCGCAGGGTGCGATGGCATGGCAGGCGCCATGTCGAGCGCCCTGCAACGCCGCAGATGGGCCGCAGCTGCGCTTTTCAGTTAGCGGCGCATGCGTAGCCAGAAGGCGCGGCCGTCCTTGACCACCTGTATGGTGATCTCCTGGCGGCGGGCGAGGGGCTTGGCATCGTCGACGTTTTTCAGGGCACCCACCGTGCGCTCGGCGAGTACGCGATCACCGGGTTCGAGACCGGCCTGGGCCGTGAGTCCCTTGGGGTCGATCTCGGTGATCACCAGACCCGCCTGTCCGTCATTGCCGAGGTGCAGGCCGAAGGCCTTGAGGTCGACCTCGTCCTCGGCCCTGATCGCCGCACGCTTCTTCTTGATGTCTTCAAGCGCCACCGGAATCACCGAGCGTTCGAGGGCCTTCCCGCCGCGCCAGATGGTCAGGGGAACCTCCTGGCCGATGCGGCAGGCGGCCAGACGCGAGCGAAACTGCATCTGCCCGGCGATCTTGACCCCGCCGACCGTGAGCACGACATCGCCGTTCTCGAGCCCGCCGCGGGCCGCCGGGGTTTCGGGGAAGACCTGGGCCAGCCGCACCGCCGTGCCGCTGGGCAGTCCGAGGGCGGGGGTCTGGTCCGCGGCCAGTTCTTCAGCGTCGACACCGATGCCCGGCCAATGTACTTCGCCGTGGGCCAGCAGATCTTCGGCTACGCGCTTGACGAGGTTGGAGGGGATTGCGAAGCCCAGGCCGATGTTCGAGCCGGTGCGCGAGAGAATGTTGGAATTCACGCCCACGATGCGGCCGGTGAGATCAACGAGGGGCCCGCCGCTGTTGCCGGGATTGATCGCGGCATCGGTTTGGATGAACGATTCGAAACCGCCGACAGGCTTATAGATGCCGGTGCTGCGATCGGTCGCACTGACGATGCCCGAGGTCGCACTGTAGCCGACACCCAGGGGATAGCCCAGCGCCACCACCCAGTCACCGACGCGGGTCTTGTCGGAATCGCTCCATTCGGTGGTGGGCAGCTTGGGCAGGGGGATCTTGAGCACCGCGAGATCCGTCTCTACGCTCCAGCCGACGTATTCGGCATCGATCTGCCGGCTGTCGTTAAGCTCGATGGTGATGCGCTCGTAGCCGATGTAGCGGCCGTTGCGATCACGCTCGAACTGCTGCTGCTCATTCATGCGCAGGACTACATGCGAGTTGGTCATGATGTAGCTCGCCTTGTCGTCGCTGTGGAAGATGAAGCCTGAACCTTCACCGACCTCGACTTCGCGTGGGCCGCCGAAGAACACCCCGCCGAACGGGGTGCGATAGGGCACCGCCTCTTGCGCGCGGGTATGGATGGCGACGACGCTCGGCCCGACCAGCTCATGCACGAGGTTGAAGACGTGCGACAGGCGCTGCAGCTCGCCGCCGACGGTCTTCAGCTCTTCGCGGGCCTTGGCGCGGGCCTCTTCGTCGAGGGCCTGGGCGGGCGTGCTCAGGCCCAGGCTGAGGACGGTGGTGAACAACAAGGCCAGCGAGAAGATACGGTTTTTGCTCATGATGGTATTCTGCAGACGACGTTAGCCAGCAAACCTCACCGAGGAATCGGGGCTTCGACCACAGCCGTGGCTTTCGTCACCGCTGGCGCTTTCGTCACCGCCGGCGCTTTCGTCACCGCCGACGCGTCGTAGCGTCTGCCCATGTCCTGGGAAATCATCATCACTGGTTGCGGTACCAGCCACGGCAATCCTGCCTGGGGCGACCCTGCGTGGTGGTCGACCGATCCTCGGGATGCACGTCGGCGCTCGGGGGCGGTGCTGCGCGCGGACGACGGTCGCGTAGTCCTCATCGATACCGGTCCGGATCTGCTCCATCAACTACGTGACCCATATCGTCGCTGGGATGGCGTGTCGTATCCCGCCGATGCCGTGACGCGCTGCGATGCGGTGCTGATGACCCATGATCACGCTGACCACAGCCACGGCATCAACGATCTGCGGCACGTGAACCGCCTGATGCGCCACGCCCAACGTCAGGCCGCAGGCTACGTCGCAGGCAGTCCGGCGCCGAGCATTCCGATCTTCGGCCATGCCGAGCATCTCGATCGTCTGCAGCAGATGTTCCCCTATTGCTTCGGAGTCGGCGAGGATTTCTACAGTCTGTCGGCGCCGGCCCTGGTGCAGCGTCCACTGGCCGATGATGAGCCGGTGACCATCGCCGGGCTGCCGCTAATCCCCTTTGCGATGAGCCATGGCACGGCAGGACGAACCACGGGATTCCGCGTCGGCGATCTGGCATATCTCACCGATCTCAAGGAACTGCCGGCAGCCGCCGACCGCCATCTGCGCGGCGTGGGGCTGCTGGTGCTTGATATGCTGCGTGATGACGAGCATCCCACGCATTTGTGTTGGGCCGAAGCCCTGGCGATCATTGCGCGTCTGCGCCCGCGGCGGACGGTACTCACCCACATGGGGCCGGAAGTGCGCTTTGCCGCGTTCCAGGCGCGCCTACCACCTGCCGTCGAGATGGCGGTTGACGGTTGGCGGGCTGGTTTCTCGGATAGACTGGAGTCGGAACCGTGATCGTGCGCATCTGCCTCCTCATCATCCTCACCGCCGGCTTATGGGTGCTCTCGGGCTGCAACCTGCGCTCGCGCGAGGGTAGTGATCCGCTGGTGTCGCAGTCGTTGTCGACGTCGTCCAGCTCCGGCCGTGGGCTCTCGCCAGGTGCGCCAGGTGCGCTAGGTGCGCCGCTGGCGCCGAAGGTCCGTGTCCTCCCCGCCCTCACCAGCGAGCCCCTGGTGCGCGTGTTACTGGTGCAGGCGCCGAGCATCACCTTCACCCTTGAGTCTTCGGCGAAACTTGCCGATGGCCGACGTCTGGCCAGCGGCACGCATCGGGCGCAGGCGCTCGCCGGCACGCTGGTCCTCGATGGCATGCCGGTGGCGGCCGAGAATGTCGTACAGATGCCGGCGGCGTCGGTGCGTTTTCGCGCCGAACTCGATCCTCCCTATGGGCAGCGGCAAACGCTCGCCTTCAGCGGCGCACCGATCTTGCGCCTGTCCGGCGCGCAGGTGCAACTGCTCGAGGAAATCTCGCTCGAAACCTATCTGGCCGGAGTCCTGCCCACAGAGATGAACGGCAAATGGCCAGTGGCCGCCTTGGCCGCGCAGGCCATTGCCGCGCGCAGCTACGCAGCGGCGAAATACCTTGAGCGTTTCGACAAGCCGTGGCAGCTGCATTGGCACTACTCGGTGGACATGGCCTATGCCGGAGCCAGCGCCAAGCGGACCGCCAACGTCAGCGAAGCCTTGCGGCGCACTCGCGGTCAGGTGCTGATGTACCGCAATCTGCCGGTCCCGGCCTTATTCAATGCCTGTTCAGGAGGAGCCACAGAAGCCGCCGGCAATGTTTGGCCAACGCTCAGCGGTGCCGATCGTCTGGTGAGCATGACCGCGCAGATGCCGTCGGTGAGCGATGCCTCGGCCGAGGCCGGAGCCGCGGCCTTGGGCATGCGTCGCACTCATTGGCGGTGGAAGGCCAACATCCCGCTGTCGAGCATCACCCGCGATCTGCAGACCTGGGCGCGCACCCACCCCGAGGACAAGCTCGCTTTCGGGACCGTCACCGGCATCGCCATCGAGAGCCGCAATCCCGATTCCGGACGCGTGGCGCAGGTCGTGATCAGCCACAAGGTTGACGGTCGTACGCGCAAGACATTGCTGTCGGCACCGGACTTCCGCATGGCCATTAGTCCCGTCGACATCCGCTCGACGTGGTGGGACACCTGCAGCGTGGCCAGCGCCAAGGGCGGGGTCCTGGTGCTGAGCGGACGCGGCTTCGGTCATGGCGTGGGCCTGTCGCAGGTCAGCGCCTGGCAGATGGCCAGCGAGGGTCGCGCGGAATCGGCGATCTGCGCCCGTTTCTATCCTTCGGCGCTGATCGAGCGGCGCTGGTGAACCCTGGAGTCGTTATGCCTGTACGGACTGTTTTTCTCGCTTCGCTGATAGTTGGTGCCGGCAGCCTGCTGCTGCTGACTTCGTGCGAAAGTGAACGCCCGACGGTGAAGATCGAGGAGCCCACTGAGCTCGGGAGCACCCCGGCTGAAATCGAGCGCAACGCCATTGAGCGTGACATTGCCGCGCTCGCGGCGGCCAAGGATCAAAGCGATGCGAAGGCATCGAAGGACTATGATGATGCCCGGGCGGCACTCATCCGTCGTGGCTCGGCGATCGAGACCACGCTCGTGGACAACCTGCGCCGTGCCGATGACTGGGGCATCCGCCTGGGCCTCATCGAGGTTTTGATGGCCACTGGCACCAAGGTCAGCATCGATCATCTGATCTTCTGTCTCGATGATGACGAGCCGTTGGTCGCCTTACGCGCCAACACCACCTTGCAGGAAATGACCAATCACAACGAGATCCCACCTGCCGGCGGTCCGACCGGCAGCAATGGCTTGCCGCCGGTGCCGCTGCATCCGGCCACGGATCTGGCTCTGGATGCGGAGCTGCGCCAATGGGCGACCTGGCATCGTACCTATGCCAAGCCTTTGCGTGCTGCCTGGGCCGATTGGTGGGCTGCCAACAAGGCCCAGATTTCGATCAAATGAATTCGTGGCTCTCGTCGACGATGCGCTCGGCCTCGAGCCAGTCGGCAAGGTCGTTGCCGATGCTGAAGCCCCGCCGTTCGGCCATGAAGTAGGCTTCGCGCGCGACCAGACCGGCTCGATCGCCGACCGGTAGCACGGTCTTGGCTGTACCTTTCGACTTGTGGTCATGGGCTTCGTTCCGGTTTTTCCGGGTGACGATGGCTTTATTGCCGCCGGTGTCGCCTTTAACGATCTTGACGGTCAAGTCGGGTTTTGCCGGCTTGGGGGCCGACTTGGCCGCGGTTTGCGGGCTGGCTTTGGCCACGGTTTGCGAGCTGGCTTTGGCCAGCTTGTTTTTTTCAGACATCGATGCGGTCTCCCTCGTAATATACTAAAGTACCCCAATCGCGAGCAGGGGGCAATAGATGGTTCGTGGATCAGCTCGCCAATTCAAATATGTTATCATTATAATAGCCATCTGCGTCATGGTGGACAGCCGGTCTCTGGCCAGAAGCTCCGCCACCATGAATGATCACGACGCACCTGCCCTCGGGCCGACAGTGGCCGAGCATGCCTCCCGGAGTCGGGCGGCGCTACTCAGCCTGTTGATCGGCATCCTGATGCTGGTGTTGAAGATGAGCGCCTACGTCATGACCGGCTCGGCAACGATCCTCTCCGACGCCCTCGAAAGCGTCGTGCATGTGGTCGCGATCAGCTTCATGTTCTGGTGTTTCCATCTGACCTCGGCTCCGCCGGATGAAGATCATCCCTACGGCCATGGTCGCGCCGAACCTTTGAGCATCGGTTTCGAAGGCGGCATGATGGCGATCGCCGCTCTGGCCATTGCCTGGGAGGCGATCACCGGCCTGTGGTATGGGCATCGCCCCGAGCATCTCGGCAGCGGCTTATGGCTGGTCGCCGTGGCGGCGGCGATCAACCTCGCCCTGGGCTTGCATCTGTTGCGCACCGGCCGGCGTACGCGCTCGGCCCTGCTGGTGGCCGATGGTCAGCATGTACTCTCCGATGTCTGGACCAGCCTCGGCGTGCTGCTCGGCATCGGCATGATGATGCTGGCCCCGAACAACCACTATGCGATCTGGATCGATGGACTGGTCGCGATCCTCATTGCCGGTTACGTCCTCTATGCGGCCTCGGTGCTGATCCGATCCTCGATCGCCGCCCTGCTGGACGAGGCCGATCCGGCGTTGCTGCAGTGCATCATCGACGCCGTGGCCGAGATCCGCGAGCCGGAATGGCTGGACGTCCACAATTTGCGTTGCCGCACGTCGGGCGATTACGTCTACGTCGACTTCCATCTGACGGTGCCCGCCGAGTGGACCATCGAAGAAGGTCATAACGCCATCGACCGACTTGAGCATCAGGTGCTGCAGCGCCTCGGCCGCCAAGGTTCGGTGCTCGTGCACCTCGACTACCCGCATCACGGCGACCACACCCCGATGTCCTTGGCGACGGTGGTTCCCCAGCCGTTGACGGTGGAGCTGGCGCGTCGCAACAAAGGGCTCTAGGAGTCTATCTCCGACAGGCTCCTAGTCAGCGCGGAAACCTAAAGGGAATGCGCATCCTCGAGCAGTTCCTTGAGTTCCTTCATGAAGGCCGCGCCATCGGCGCCGTCGATGTAGCGATGGTCGGCCGACAGCGTCAGGCTCATGAGCTTGGCGGCGAAGAAACCGCCTTGCTTGACCACCACTTCATCACGGATGCGGCCGACGGCGATGATCCCGCTTTGTCCTGGGGGGACGATGGCGACGAAGCGATCGACGGGGAACGAACCGAGGTTGGAAAGCGTGAAGACTCCGCCGGTATACTCTTCGGGGGCAAGTTTTCCGGTACGGGCCTTTTCGACCAGTGCCGCCGATTGCGCGGCGATGTCGACCGGGCTCAGGCTGTCGCAATGCGGCACCACCGGCACGATTAGGCCGCCGGGGATCGCCACGGCGAAGCCGACATGGGCGCCATCGCGGTAGACTAGGCCCTGATCGGTCCAGGTGGCGGCGAAGGCCGGAAAGCGGCGGATGCACAGGCCCACGGCGCGGGCGAGGTAATCACCGAAGCTGATCTTGTAGCCGGCGGCCTTGTCGGCTTCACGGCGGGCGATGAGGGCGGCGGCGTCGACGGTGATTTCCAGCTGGAAGGCCGGAATCGTGCTCGCCGAAGCGAGCATGTTGGCGGCGATGGCCTTGCGCATGGGCGACGGCTTCTCGGTCTTGGCCACCAGGGCGGCAGCGGCGGGCTTGGTCGGCTTGGACTTCTTGCCGTTGCCGAGCGCGACCTGGAAGAGGTCCTCGACCATGATGCGGGCTCCCGGCCCGGAGCCCTTGACCTGACGCAGATCGATGCCCTTGGCGGCTGCGGCGACCTTGGCGGCGGGGGAGACCGAGCCGATCTCGCGCAGGTAGCTGCGCACGTCGGCCTCGACGATGCGGCCCTGGTCGCCGCTGCCGGCCACGACATTCAAAGGCACATGGCTGGTTTCAGCGAGCTTGCGCGCACGCGGACTGATGAAGATCCGGCCATCGGCCTGCGTCGTCGGTGCTTTCACCACGGGAGCCACGGGTGCGGCGGCCTTGGCGGGCGCTGGCTTCGGGGCGCTGGGGGCGGCAGCCGCCGGGGCCGGAACCGCCGGGGCGGGGGCAGAGACGGTAGCCGGGACCGCGGGCGAGGGGGCGATGGCGATCTGCGTGGCCAGGCATTCCTTGATCAAGCTCTCGGGCACGGCTTCGCCGGCGGGGCCGATGAGGGCCATGACGCAATTGACGGGCGCCGTCTGCCCCGGGGGGAGCAAGATCTTCAACAAGGTACCTTCGTACTGGCTTTCCACTTCCAAGGTCGACTTATCTGTCGAAATCTCGCAGAGGATGTCGCCCTTTTTTACCGCCTGGCCCTCTTGCTTGGTCCACTGGACGATCTCGCTGGTCTCGACGGTCTGTCCGAATTTGGGGAGGAGCACCTTGGTGGCCATGAAAAAACCTCGAATGTATGCGTGTTGAAAGCACGATGGAGGGGCGGATCGCCGGTGCAACCCCGACGCTGCGACGACGATATGCATATTGTGCATGAATAGCCGGGACGGGGTCCAGTTGACTCATGCAGAGGGGGGTCTACGGTCCTCCGCTTCGTGCGATGCCCCTTCACTGGCGTCGCCTTTTCGGAGTAGACGATGGACATCAAGATCCTCAAAGAAATCACCAAGTTGATGAAGGAAAATGACTTGGTCGAAGTCGAGGTGGAATCGGCAGACCTTAAGGTCAAGCTGAAGAAGGCCTCTTCGCAAGTCTTTGGGACCCCCCAATTCGCTGCTCCAGCGCCGGTTGCGGCCGCCAGCGCGCCTGCCGCTGCACCGGTGTCTGCGCCCGCGGTAGTGGTCGATGAATTCGCCGGCTGCAAGCAGATCACCAGCCCGATCCCGGGCATCGTCTACCTGCGCCCGAATCCCGATGCCGCCAACTTCGTCTCCGTCGGTTCGCCGGTAGACGAAACCAAGGTCACCTGCCTGATCGAAGCCATGAAGGTCTTCAACGAGATCAAGCCCGACGCCGGCATCAAAGGCACGATCAAGAAGATCTGTGTCAATGATGGTCAGCCCGTCGAGTACGGCACGGTACTGTTCTTGGTCGGATAAGCCGACGCTCACTCGGCTGCATCCGCGCAGCCGAGTCTGTCCTCTGTCGTCGGACTGTCGCCGGACTGTCGCCTGACGGTCACCAGACCAAGGCCGAAAAAGAAAACCAAGCAATGTTCAAACGTATTCTGATCGCCAACCGTGGCGAAATCGCCATGCGCATCATTCGCGCTTGCCGCCGCATGGGTATCGAGACCTGCGTCGTCTATTCGACCGCCGACAAGGAATCCCTGCCGGTACGCATGGCCGATGTCGCCATCTGCATCGGACCCGGTCCGGCCAAGCAGAGCTACCTCAACATCAACAACATCATCGCCGCCGCCGAGCTTGCCGACGTCGACGCCATCCATCCCGGCTTCGGCTTCCTCTCCGAGAACAGCCATTTCGCGCAGGTGGTCCGCGACTGCCAGATCGCCTTCATCGGTCCGCTGTCGTCGTCGATGGATGCCCTGGGTAACAAGGCCAAGGCCAAGGCCCTCGCCCTGAAGTGCGGCGTGCCGACCATCCCCGGTTCGATCGGGGCGGTCTCGGGCCCCGAAGAGGCCCTCGCCATTGCCCGCAAGATCCAGTACCCGGTGATGATCAAGGCCACCAACGGTGGCGGCGGGCGCGGCATGCGCATCGCCCACAACGACGGTTCGCTGGTCTCGGGCTTTGAGCAGGCCCGCCGCGAGGCCGAGGCCGCCTTCGGCAATGGCGAATGCCTGATCGAAGCCTACGTCCAGCGTGCCCGCCATATCGAGATCCAGATCATCGGCGATCAGCACGGCAACGTCGTGGCCCTCGGTGAGCGCGACTGCTCGACCCAGCGTCGCCATCAGAAGCTGCTCGAAGAGTCGCCGAGCCCGGTGATCACTCCCGAGACCCGCACCAAGATGTGCGAGGACGCCGTGCGCCTGGCCAAGGAAGCCGGGTACTTCAATGCCGGCACCGTCGAGTTCATCTACGACCTCGACCGCAAGGCGTACTTCTTCCTGGAGATGAACACGCGCATCCAGGTCGAGCATCCGGTGACCGAGATGTGCACCGGCCTGGATCTCATCCGTCTGCAGATCGAGGTCGCCGCCGGCCTGCCCCTGCCCTTTACCCAGGCCGACATCAAGCCCCAGGGCCACGCCATCGAAGTGCGCATCAATGCCGAGGATTGGCAGAACGGCTTCGCGCCCAGCCCGGGCAAGATCAACATGTACGTCGCGCCGTCGGGCAAGGGCGTGCGCGTCGACAGCCACTGCTACGCCGGATATGCGATTCCGCCGAACTACGACTCGATGATCGCCAAGCTCATCGTCCACGGCAAGGACCGCGCCGAGGCCATCCAGCTGCTCAATCTCGCCCTCGGTGAATACCTCATCGAAGGCCCGAAGACGACCATCGGCTTCCACCAACGGCTGCTGAAAGACGCGCGCTTCCTGAACAACGAAGTGACGACCAAATTCGTCGACGAAGTGTTCCTGAAATAAGCCTCGGGCGCCTATCTCCGACAGACTCCTAAGAGTCCGCCTGCGCATCAGTGGACCATTGCCGATTGCCCAACCGCCCCAGGCTGACCAGCCATGTCGCTGACCCTCATCACCGGCCCGCATCAAAGCGGCAAGTCGCGCCGGTTGTGGGAACTGCTGCGCGCCCAGCCGCCGGGGACGGCGGTGCTGGTGCGGCCGGGCGGGGTCAGTCGCGAACTCCTGGCGCAGGTCCATGCATGGTTCGGGCCGGGCTGGTTGCCGGTGGTGCTGTCGATGCCGGAGCTGGCAGAACGCGCCGCCGCCGCCCTCGGTGACGTGCCGCAGGCATTCTCGCCAGCGTGGCTGAGCCATGCCCTGCGCCAATGGCTGCCGACGGGTCTGGCGGGTTCGCCGTGGGCGCCCCTGGCGCCCTACCGGCGCACCGCCAATGAATTCGCGGATCTGCTGCTGCGCCTGGATGCCCAGGGCGTGGCCGATGACGAGCTGACGCTCACCGCCCGCCGCTGCGAGGGTTCTTTGAGCGACAAGATCCGCGTCGTGCTGCGCGCTCGCCAGTGGTTGCGCGATGAAGGCCGTCAGCGTGGCGCAACCACCCCCGGTGCACGCTGGGAGCACCTCGCCGGCGCCCCCGTGCCGTGGAGCGTGATTGCCTTCGACGATGTCCTGGCGCTGACGCCTGCCGAGATCGCCTGGGTGGCCGATCTCGCACGCCAGCGGCAGGTGCTGATGAGCGCCATCGATGACGATCGCTGTGCCGGCGGTCTGCTCGAATACGTGCGACGGATGATTCCCGAGGCCAGCGAGGAGCGCTTGTCGGGGATCCACGCGCAGGCGCCGTTTGCTGATGCGCAACGCCTGCTGCTACCGGCTCTGCTGCCGCCCGGCGGCGAGGCGCCACCGCTGCCGGCCGGGTCAGTGGGCGGTCTCGATCGTTACCGCTATCGCGATCCGGTGCATGCCGGGCGGGCCTTGGCCGCGTGGCTGGATGCACGTCAGGTGCCGGCAGCGGCGGTGAACATCTACCTGCGCACCTGCGACGAACAGGCCCTGGCCCTGGCCGACGCGCTGCGCGGCGCCGGTCTCAAGGTGCGCGGCCGGTTCCATCTCGCTTACGGCGCGACCGCCGAGGGCGCTGCCGTCGCCGCCCTCGGGCGCTGCCTCGCCCGGCCCTCGTGGACGGCGTTCCGCGCCCTGGCGCTGCGCTTGCCGCTGCTGTCCGCTGCCCGCCTGCCCGCTGCGCGCCTGCCCGATGCGCAACGGCAAGCGCCGCCGACACCGTTGCTCGAACTCGAAGGTCCGTGGCAGGGCATCGACGAAGCGTTGAACGCCTTACAGGTCCTCGCCGAATGCGGCAGCCATGATGACCTGCTGGTGGCCGGACCCTTGCGGGTTGGCTTGGCGGCGACGGTGGTGTGGTTGCGCGCGCTGCAGGCGCGCCTGCCAACCAGCGGCGCGTGGTTCGCCCGGCTGACGGCGGCGGCGGCTGATCTCGATATCGCCCTCGGGCCAGTGGGCCCGGCCCTGGCCGCGCTCGACGGTTTTTTTCCGGTCAGCGACGAAGATCTGAGCGAAGCCCTCGCCGATGCAGCGGTGGAGATCGTTCGCGATGACGGCCCGGATTCGCTGGCGATCCTCGACGCCGTGCGCGGGCGTTCGCTGCCGCGACCGATCGCCGTCCTGCATGGACTCGAACACGGTCGTTGGCCGGCCCAGCCGCAGGTCGGGGTCCTGCTCAGTCCGGAAGACCGCAGCCAGCTGAGCCCCGAATGGTTCGACGATCGCGGTCGCGAGGCCGGCGAAGTCGCCTCGGTGCTGGCCTGCGCGGCGCGCGGTCTGACGCGCTTGGTGATCGGCATTCCCTGCGGCGAGCGGCAACCGAGCGCCTGGCTGGCGACGCTCGCGGAACAGGCCGAACTCGCCGGTGATGACACCTGGCGCCTGGATGCGTTGCGCGGCGCGCCCGATGCCGAGGCCGTGGCCGGCGCGCCCTTGGGGCCCGCCGACAGCCAGGGCGCCTACGAACAGGCCCTGTGGCCGCTGGCGGGCATCGCGGCGCTGTCGCCACCAACCCTGGAATTCCGCGTCCCGGCGTGCCCGCCAGAAGCCTTGCGCCTGCGCGTCAGCAGCCTGGATCTGGCCCTCGGCGACAGCTTCGGCCTGGTTTGCCAACGCCTGGCCCTCGGTGGCGTGCTCCGCGATGGGGCCTTGATGGATGATGGCAGCATCCTCCATGAGCTGTTCGCCAAGCTCGCCGAATATCCGGTGGGGCAGTGGCGCGAGGCCTTCGAGCGTCTGCTCGAGACCTGGATCAGCAGCGCCCCGGATGCCCTGGCGCGGGCCGCCCGTCGTCAACGCGCGCCGCGTTTGCGCGAGGTCGTCAGCGCCGAAGCCACGGCCGCCAGCGATGCCCAGGTGCGTGCCGAGTACGAGGTGGCGGTGACGCTCGACCTTGGCGAGCTCGGCGTGCTGACTCTGCCCGGGCGTGCCGATCGTCTCGATCGGCATGCCGACGGCAGCCTCACCGTCGTCGATTACAAACGTGGTCGCTCGACGGCTCTCGCGACCAAGGTTGCCGAGCAGCGTGAGGCCCAGGTGCTCGGCTACGTACAGGCCCTACGCGGGCAGGGCGAGCAGGTCCGCGAAGGGGTCTTCGTGCCCCTGGCCGGCGGCAAGCGCGTGGCCATCGAGGGCGATGAGACCCTCGTGCGCTGGGCGCAGGTGTGCGCGGCGGTGGCGCGTCTGGCGCAGGGTACGGCGGTGGCGAGGATCGATGGGGTCTGCCCGCCGGCGGTGATCCGCGCTCTCGAATATGCTGACGATGCGCGTGATCCGGAGGACCGCGCATGAAGACGCCGTGGGCCGATTTCACCGACGAGCAGCGCCGCGCGGCCTTCCTCGTCGATCGCCATGTCCTCGCCAGCGCCGGTGCCGGCTCGGGCAAGACGACGGTGATGGCGGTGCGCTACGTCGCCTGCCTGCTCCAGGGAACACTGCTCCCGGCGCAGATCCTGGCCCTCGCCTTCACCGTCGAGGCCGCCGGCAATCTGCGCGCGCGCATCGACCACACCTTGCGCCAGGTGCTGCGCGCGGGGGTCTTCCCGCGGCTCGGCGAAGACGAGGATTTCCAGTTCACGGATGCCGAGCGTACGCATCTGCGCCGCTGTCTGGCCGAGCTTCCGGGCGCACCGATCACGACCATCGACGGCGCCTGCCTGAACTGGGTCCGCGAAGGCGCGGCGCAGCTCGGCCGTGATCCCGAGACCGGCCCTGCTGAAGCCGTGACCTGGGCGCAGATCCGCGAGCGCGCTTGGCTACGTCTGCGCCGCGAGTCGATGAGCGAACTCGAACCCCTGATCGCCCGCCATGGCGAGCATCAGGTCCGCCACGGGCTACTGAGCAAGCTCGATCAGGCGGGTGCCCTGCCCTCGGGGCGGGCGGAGTCGCTTCCCGGCGAGCCCTTCGCCTTGCTCTTGCAGCGGCGCTCGGCGCAGCTGGCGCAGTTGCCGGCGGCGCTCGCCGAAGCCGGCCAGGCGCCTCTGCCCGCCGATCGCATCGGCCTGCTCGAACGCTTGCAGGAACTCGATTCCGTGGCCGCGCGCGGCAAGGGCAAGGAAGCGATCCGCGACTTGCAGGATCTCCTCGACTATCCCAATCCGCGCCGGGCCGATGGCGGACGTCCCACCGGTAATGAGCGGCGTCGGCGGGGTTCGTTGCTGACCCTGGTCGATTGGGATCCGGCGCTCGAAGCCGACCTCGCCGCCGAGGCCCAGGGCGTCGTCGAACTCGTCGCGCGCTTGCGCAGCTTCGTCGGCGAAGAATCGGCCGCCGCCGGGGTCGCCGGGTTCAGCGCCATCTCCGCCGAGGCCATGGCCCTGTTGCGTGATCCGTCGACGGCCCGCCGGCTGGCCCGGCGTTATCGCCACGTCCTCCTCGACGAGGTCCAGGATCTCAATCGCCTGCAGGCCAGCCTCGTCGAGGCGCTCCTCGACGCGCTGCCGGAAGATCCGCCGGCGACGGCCGGGCCGCGGGTGTTCGCGGTCGGCGACCATCGCCAGAGCATCTTCGGCTTCCGTCATGCGGCGCCGGAGATCTTCAGCGCCTGGGAGACCTCGCTGCCGGCGCGCGGCGGCACCGTCGCCACCTTGCGCGAGAATTTCCGCAGCCATCCCGGCCTGGTCCTGGGCATCACCGCTATGTTCTCGGACGCGGCGTTTCGGCCCGAGGACATCAAGCCCGGGCGCACCGCGGCAGGCACCGCCGTGCTCGCCGCCTGGCGCGTGGTGGCCGCCGAGGACGCTGTCGAGGTCCAACCACACTTTGTCGCCGAAGGTATCGCCGCCAGCAAACGCCCACCCGAAGATCATGCCGTGCTGTTGCGTTCGCGGACGCACATGGCGGCCTATGCGCGGGCCCTGGAAGCCCGCGGCATCGCCTGCGATACCGATTTCCCTGAAGGTCTGATCGACAGTCAGGAAGTCGCCGATGTCGAAGCCATCCTGCGCCTGGCCCTTGCACCGCACGACCGCGATGCCTTGGCGGTGGCCGTCGGCGGCCCGTGGGGCACCGCCGATGCCAACGACAAATGCCTGCTCGTGACCGGCCTCGAAGGCGATCCGGGGACGATCCTCGCGGCCACTGCTTTGGGTGAGATCGTCGCCGCCACTGCGGCGCTGGCAGCAGAGCAGGGTCCAGCGGTCGCGGTGCGCGCCTTGGCCATGGATCCGCGTCTGACGGCGCGCTATGGCCGACGGCCCTTGGCGCGGCGGCGGCTGGCCAATCTCATGACCTTGGCCGACGAAGAGCAGGCCGCCGGGCGGACCCTCGATCTCGGGGCTTTTTGCCAGCGTTTACGCGATCGGCGGCGGCATGGCATCGATGAAGCCGGCGCCAGCGGAGCCGCCCTCGGCGGACGTGGTGTGCGCCTGATGACCATCCACGGTGCCAAGGGTCTCGAATGGCCGGTGGTGTGGTTGCCGGAACTCGATCGCGCACATGGCACCCAGGATCAGCGGCAGGCCTTCCTGGCGGTGCCCGAGGGCGAGGTCCTGCGTCTGGCGGTCAAGCGGGGTCCGCACGACCAGGGGGTGTCCTTGGCAGCAGAAATGCTGATCGATGACATCCGCGTTCGGCAGATCGCCGAGGAGCGCCGGTTGTTCTACGTCGCCTGCACCCGGGCTCGCGACGAGCTCCATCTGGTCTTGGAAAAACTCCCTCATCCACCGGATCAGCGCGGCCTGACGGCCTGTCCAGGTGGTTGGGTCAGTGAGGCCTGGCAGGAGGTCGTCAGCGATCCCCAGGTACGCACTACGGCGCGGGTTTCGACGACCGTCAGCAGTGCCCGTCCGCCAGCACTGATCCTCCCGCCGGCGACGCAATCCGTGAGCATGCGTTCGGTCACCGAGCTGGTCGAGGCCCTGCTGCGGACGGCTGGCGGCGAATCGAGCGGGCACCGCGAGGAGTGGCTGCGCAAGCTCATCGGCACGACCGTGCATGAGGCCTTCGCGCGCTATGGCGTGGGCATGAGCCCGACCCAGGCGACGCAGAGCCTGAGCACCATCGCCGCGCTGATTCCTGAATCACGAAGGGCGGCCTTGCTGGCGGCGCTCAGCGATGGCCAGCTGATCCCCGGATATTGGGAGAGCGAACGTCTCATCGAGCAACCGCTGATCGGCGAGTACGAGGGCCAGGTCATCACCGCCCAGATCGATCTGCTGCTCAAGCGCGAAGGCCAATGGCACCTCTACGATTTCAAGACCGGAAGCGCCGCCCACCACGATAGCGGTGCGGCGCAGGTGCGGCTCTACGCCCGGCTGTTGGCCCCCTTGCTCGATGCCCCGCTGGCGGGTGCCTGGTTGGTGGATGTGGAACAGCGGGCGTTGATCGCGGTGAGTGGGGTGACGAGAGCAGAGGACTGAAGTCAGTCAGCGATCGCTGGCCCCTGGCCCCTGGCCCCTGGCCCCTGGTCTCTGGCCCCTGGCCCCTGGTCTCTGGTCACTGGTCTCTGGTCACTGGCCCCTGGTCTCTGGTCACTGGTCTCTGGTCACTGGTCTCTGGTCTCTGGTCACTGGTCACTGGTCACTGGTCGCTGGTCACTGGTCACTGGTCTCTGGCCCCTGGTCTCTGGTCTCTGGTCTCTGGTCTCTGGTCACTGGTCACTGGTCACTGGTCTCTGGTCTCTGGTCACTGGTCACTGGTCTCTGGCCCCTGGCCCCTGGTCGTTCGCCCCCCCCCCGATCACCCGCAGTGCCGCAGAGCCGTGATCAGCGCAGATATCTTGCGGCCCAGGATGTGATTCCGGGTGAGCAGCTGCGTCTGATGGCAACCGATGATGGCCGAGAGCATTTCGATCTGTGCCGACAATTCGTCGTTGGATGCACGAGCGATACGCAGGAAGCGGATGAACTCAGCATCGCTACCGCGACCAGCGCCCTCGACGAGGTTGCTGACGACGGATATAGCTGAACGACGAAGTTGATTGGCGAGGTCGCCAAACCGTACTCCATCGCTGACCACCGCGATGTCGCGCAGTTGCTGTTGGCCGAGATGATAAATCTGGAGTCTGTGAAAATTCGCCATGGGAGGTTCCTTGTGCAACCTGCCAGATCGAACGCGCGCAGGGGTCAAGGCCGCGCAGCGCCGTGCCAAAGGCACGGGCAGCCTTGACGCCGAGCACGATCGATATGGTAGGTAGAACAAGGAGCCGCACCAAGTCACCCCCCTAACCCGCCTGCGAAATTCCCTGTGCTACTACGAGGGACCAGAGGCCAGCGACCAGCGACCAGAGACCAGCTACCAGCGACCAGTGACCAGCGACCAGCGACCAGCGACCAGCGACCAGAGACCAGAAACCAGGGACCAGGGACCAGCGACCAGCGATTTCCCAAATAAACCGCAAAAGCCTAGCTGAAGGCAGTCGCAGATCCATCCCGCTCGACCTGAGGTCACTCAAGATCAACGACCCTGGACCTCTATCCCTCACCGCCCGCCACCGCCAACAATGCCGTCGCCGGGTCCAGTAATTTCCTGCCTGCGACGCGCACTGCTTGATGTCGGCAAGAGAAACCATCTGCCACCGCCAGCGCTCCCTGCGCCTCTGCTTCCGCCAGACGTGGACGCCAGGACAGATCAAAGAGGGCGCGTGATTCTGCCGCATGTTCACGGCAGTGGCCCCACACCCCCGCCATGCCGCAGCAGCCGCTGGGGATCACCGTCAACTGATGGCCGCAGGCCTTGAAGACCGCGACCCAGGCCTGCGCCGCCGCCGGGGCGGTGGCTTGTTCGGTGCAGTGCGCGAGGAGATGAAAAGTTTTTTTGGGACTGGGCGGCAGAGCCCGCGGCACCCGTCGCTGGGCGAAACGCTGGGCGAGGAATTCTCCGAGTAATTGCAGACGCGGAGCATCGGCGAGGCCGGCCTTGCGCAGCTCATCGCGCTCGCTCAAGGCCACCGCCGGCTCCAAGGCGATCAGAGGCTTGCCGCTGGCGGCGAGCCGATCGAGGTGCGCGCGCCACGCCGTCGCCGTACGCCGCCAGCCGTTGAGCATGCCCAGGACATGCAGGGGCTTGCCGTTGGCGACCAGCGGCGCGAGGTGCACTCGCCAGCCCAGCGTCGCCAGGAGGGTGATCGCGGCGCTGACCGCTTCGGCGTCGAAGCAGGCGGTGAACACGTCCGGGACCAGGATCACCTGGGACTCGGCCAACGACGCCAGGCCCGGTGGCCGGCGCTGCCACAACGACGGCTCGCTGTAGCGCGGCAGATCGACCAGCCCCGGGGGCGCCGCCAGGGCATTGGCCAGACGCGGCACGCGCGCCGCCAGAGGGGCGATGGTTTCGACGGCGGCCACCGCCCAATCGCGTAGCGGTCGCGCATAGCGGCTGTGGTAGTGGGCGAGGAAGCGGGCCTTGAGGTCAGGGACATCGACCTGCACCGGACAGGTGCCGCTACAGGCCTTGCATGCCAGGCAGCCGTCGAGCGCGGCCTTCACTTCATGGGTGAAGGTCTCGTCATCGCGCGTCGACTGCCAACCGATGCCCGCTGGTACATGCAGCGCCGATTCGCCGCGCGCTTGCACCCGCCGCAGCCACTCGCGCACTAGTCCGGCGCGGCCCTTGGGGGTGTGGATGCGATCCTTGGTGATCTTGCTCGACGGGCACATCACCACATGCGGATCCGGCGCATGGCAGGCGCCGTTGCCATTGCAGCTCACCGCCGAGGCCCAGGCCTCGCGCGTGGCGCGGGGGATCTGCGCGTCGAGCTGTCCGCGCAGCGGCACGGCATCGAGCGCCGGCGGATGCTCATCGCAGCCGCAGGGGGCGACGAGCTTGCCGGGATTGAGGCGGTTGTGTGGATCGAAAGCGCCCTTGATGGCGCGGAAAGCCTGGTGCAGCTGCTCTCCGACGAACAGTGGCAGGTATTCGCTGCGGAAACCTTTGCCGTGCTCGCCCCACAACAGGCCACCGTATTTCAAGGTCAGGGCCGCCACCGCATCGCTGAGTGGGCGGAGCTTGGCGACATCCTCGGGATCGGTCAGATCGAGGGCCGGGCGCACGTGTAGGCAGCCGACATCGACGTGACCGAACATCCCATACCGCAGGCCATGCCCATCGAGCAGCGCCCGCAGCTCGCCGACATAGGCGGCGAGCTGCTCGGGCGGCACCACCGTGTCCTCAATGAATGCCACCGGCTTGCGCGCCCCGGGAAGCTTGCCGAGCAGGCCGACGCCAGCTTTGCGCAGGTCCCAGCAGGCGGCGATATCGCCGGCGACGGTGAGTTGGATGCCCTCTAGGCCGGCGGCGGCCTGGGCCAACTGCGCCGCGTCGTCACCGACGAACTGCACGAGGTTCAGCGGCCCCGTGCCGGGCGGGAGCAGGTGACTGATGCGCGCCCACAGTGGCGATTGACGGGCGAGGTCGACGACCAGCTCATCGATGGTCTCGATCGCCTGCGGCTGGCGGGCGATCAGGGCCCGGGCCTCGGCGAGGGCGGCGGCGAAGGTCGGATAGCGCAGCACCACCAGACGCTTGGCGGTGGGGATCGGGATCAGGCGCAGGGTGATGGCGGTGATCACCGCCAAGGTGCCCTCGGCTCCCGCCAGCAGCCAGTTGAGATTGACGGAGCCATCGTCCTGGCGCACGCGCGCGAGATTGTAACCAGCGAGGAAGCGCGTCAGACGCGGGAAGCGCGCGGAGATTTCGCTGCGGTTGGCTTCGACGATGGCCATGACCGTGCGCAGCAAGGTGCCGATGCTGTCGGCCCGCTCGCTTTCCCAGGCGAATTCAGCGGCGGTCATGGCTCGCGAAGTCCACACCGTGCCATCGGCGAGAACCACTTCCAAACTCTCGATGTGCTCGGAGGTCTTGCCGTAGACGCGTGAGCCCTTGCCGGCGGCATCCGTGCTGACCATGCCGCCGATGGTCGCCCGCGAGGCGGTCGACAAGGTCGGTGCGACCTGCAGCCCGTGCGTCGCGAGCTGCGCGTTCAAGGTCTCCAAGACCATCCCCGGCGCCACCGTCACCCGCCGGCCGGCGACATCGAGATTGAGCAAGGCATCGTGATGGCGGCTGTGATCGATGACCAGGCCATGCGTCAGGCATTGGCCGTTGGTGCTGGTGCCGCCACCGCGTGAACACAACCGGATGCGCGGATGGGTGGCGGCGGTGCGCAGCAGCGCCACGACATCGGCGGTCGAGCGTGGGTGTACGACACCGGCCGGCAGCACCTGGTAGATGCTGTTGTCGGTGGCGACGGCGAAGCACGCGGCCTCGCTGCTGGTGACCTCACCGCTGAAAGAGGTTCGTGCCAGGGCCTGGAAAAAATCGGCGACGGCCTCGACGTCAGCGAGCATGTGACGCCCTGCTCATCGGCTCAGTTTCGCCATGTCTCGCCATGGAACGGGCCGCTGCCTTCGCCACGGCAGTCCTGCGGCAGGGATGGCGAAACCGCGTGGACATCAGGGGGCGTTCTCCGGGTTCATCATCATGTGCGCAGCGCCGGGAACCAGTATTGGTTATGCCCGACGTATCAGGCGCGTTGACCAGAGACGGCATCGACGAGCACCCAGGATCAGCCAGCAGCCGAGGATCTCGATCACGCTGGTGACGGAGAACAGGGCGAGGAGCTGGACGATCGACATCTCGGCAGCCTTATTCCAGCAACCTTGTCCCAACGTTGCGGGCCGCAAGGCAGGCGGATAGTGCAGCTCTTACGGAGGCCCACATGACCATCACGGATTCACCCCGCACGTGTGCGGCGACCGAGGCCCACGCCGAGCAGGCAGCAGGCCGGGCCCATCTCATCGATGTCAGGACCCCAGCAGAATACCGGGCGGTGCATGCCATCGGCGCGACTCTGCTTCCGCTTGAACATTTCGCGCCGGCGACGGTGGCGGCGAGCATCCCCGCGGGCCACACCACCTATGTGCTGTGCAAGTCCGGAGGGCGCGCCGCACAGGCGGCCAAGCAGCTTGCCGCCATCGGCTGTACCAGCGTGGTCGTGAGCGGCGGTACGGATGCGTGGGTCGCGGCGGCCCTGCCGGTAGAGCGCGGCCGAGCAGTGATGTCCCTCGAACGCCAGGTGCGCATCGTCGCCGGTCTGCTGGTAGTCATCGGCGTCGGCTTGGGCTACGCCGTCAACACCAACTGGTTCGCGCTTGCCGGTGCGATCGGGGCGGGGCTGACCATCGCCGGTCTCACCGATACCTGCATGATGGGCATGCTGATCGCCCGCATGCCCTGGAATCGCTGAGTCTTTACGGCTTCCGTCCGGCGAGGACGGCGCCGATGAGGATGCCCAGGCAGACCAGGACCACGATCAGGGAGATGAACAGCAGGAGCCTCACGGCTTGGCCGCCGGGGTTACCGACTGGCGCAACAAGGTGCCGGTGAGGGCATCGATTGCTCCGCTGTTGCCGTTACCGGTGACCATGACCTGCGGCGTGATCTGGACTTTGCCTTCGGCGACGAGCTTGAGCAATTCCAGCTGGGCCACCGACTCGCGACCGAGGGCGCGGACCATGGCGTCGTAGCCCTTGGCCCGGCCTTCGCCGGTGATGGTCTGGTATTCGGCCTCGCCTTTGGCCTCGGCGGCGCGCGCTTTGGCACCCTGCTCCTTGACCAGGACCTCATAAGTCGCCTTAGCGAGATTGCGCTGCTGTTCGGCTTCTTCGCCGGCCTTGACCAGGGCCGCGCGCGATTCCTCGGCTTTGCGCTGTTCGTTGTAGAGGGTCTGCTGATTGACCGCGACTTCGCGATCGGTCTGGGTCAGGATCAGCTTCTTGCCGGCCTCGCTGGCATCGAGATGGATGTTGCCGACGTACACGCCGTCGCAGGTGACGTGGAATTTCGCGAGCTCCTCGGTCATGCGCTGGCTCGCGACCTTTTCGATGCTTGAACGGGCATTGACGAACTCGAGGGCGTTCATGGTCTCGGCGACATTGCGGAAGATCGCACGCACCGCCGGGAGGATGACCTTGGCTTCGAGGACTTCGAGCTGTTCGTCCTCTTGATCGTCACGCACCATCTGATCGGGATTTCCGAGCAGGGCGACGAGGTATGGCGCATCCTTGGACTCGACGGCGCAACCGACGCGCACATCGACGGGGAAGCTGAAACCATCCTTGCTGCGTACCACCACCGACCAGTCCTGCGCGCCATTGGTGGATTTCTGCGTCGGCTGACGCACCGCGCCCTGCTGGTAGACGTAGACGCGCTGGGTGGTCTTGACCAGGGTCGGCTGGAAGGCCTGGCTGTTGAGGTAGTAGGCGCCCGGCGAGAGGGGCGTGCGCCAGATGCCGCGATTGCCGTTGGTTACCAGGGGCGTGCCGTTGACCAGCACCGTATCGGCGGCTTTTTCGGCGAGCAGTCCGCTGTTGCTCTTGATCACCGCCACCGTGCCGGGGGCGACGTTGAGGGCCTCGATCATCTTGATCTCATGCAGACGCGGATTGTAGCGATAGGTGCCCGGGGTCAGGACCGTGGTCTGCGGTCCGCGATGGCCGTTCTTGGCAAGGAAGGTCGCCGGATCGAGCATCTCGGCGGTGCTCTCCCAGGACGGGGCGTAGGTTTCATTCTCGCTCAGTGGCTTGCCGTCGCGGGCGGTGACGAAGCCGAGGCTGCCGGGGGGGATCACCGCCACCGGAGCCAGCTCGATCTCATAGAGGAAGGGGAAGTAGCCGAAGTGCCAACCCGGCCCGATGATCTCGGCCTGCGGGCCCTGTTCGCCATGACGCGCGACGATGTTGCCGGAGGGCAACGGTGCGCCGAAGAGCCGGTTGATGACTCCAGTCTGGTCTACCGGCACCACCACCGACGAGCCGAGGATCAGGCCGAGGATGAGCAGGGCGGGAGACATCACCACCAGGGCGACGCGAGCCAGACGCGGCACCGCCGCCATCCACGCCGCGGCCAACGACAAGACTGCCAGGATGGTGAAGAAGAGCATGACCGTCATCGGATACCTCGTGGATGAGCACGCTATGTCGATGCGGCGGTGATGCTATTAGAAGTGGATCTCTTCTAGAAGTGGATCTCTTCTAGAAGTGGATCTCTTCTAGAAGTGGATCTCTTCCGTGCCGGTACTCTTGACGTTAGGCAGGGGTTTGGCCTTGGGCAGGTCCTGCAAGGTTTCGGCGGATTGCTTTGCCAGCCAGAACGACAGCCCCTCGGCGGACCCTGATTCCAGCCACTGCGGATGATGGGCGATCATCGGCGCCATGAGCGTGCGAGCCTCGCCGTAGTTCCCGAGGGTGACCTCATGCAGGCCGCGATACCAGAGTACCTCTTCGCCATCGGTGATGTCCGGCATCTTGGCGAGGGCCTTCTCCCAGGTGGTCTGTCCCGTGAACCAGGAGAGGAAGAGGCGCGTTCCGGGGGTGACCTGCTTTTCGACGGCCAGCTCGCGGAGGTCATCCCAGTTTGGCTCGGTGCCATCGACGACCCGGTGGAGGATGGCGGATTCGACCTTCACCCGCCAATACAGGTATTGGTCCGGCTTGATTTTGAGGAGGTCGTAAAAACCCAGCGTCTCGGCGAACTCGCCGCGCGTGAGCGCCATCTGTCCCGACACCCAGCCACCCACGCAGCAGGGTGAGCGGAGTGAGGCCAAACGTTGTCCGAAGGCTTCCTGCTGGTGTCCGAGCGCGAGCGTGCACGCGATCTTCAAGGCGATATCGGAATTGTTGCGGCAGCACGATTGGAGAGCGTACGCGGTTAGAAGATCGGCATCGTTTTCGGCTTTGCGGGTAAATGCCAGGGCATCGCGCCACACGCTGTGCGTTTCAGCCGGGGTCATCCCGTTGGCGAAGGCCCGCTTCAGGAGGGCCACGGCGGCTTCGGGATCGTCGCTCTCCAGCAGCGCCTTTACCGCATCGCATTGGGCCAGGATGAGCCAGGGGTAATCGGTGATCCGTTGGAAATCCTGTGCAGCGGGCGATCCAGGTGACGCCATTCGACACCCTTCCAATAGTTGGCGGCGAGTCCGGGCGCATGCGCGTCGCCATGGCTCAGCCATGCCGCGGGAACCGGCTGCCAGGTACCGCTGCTGTCCTAATAGAGGAGACGGACCCGCCCACTACCGCCTCCGCCTTGATACCATTCCAGGGACAACGGCACACCGGCGGCGGGCATGGTGATCTGCTTTTGGGTTCGCCCGGGATTGCCGTCGAGCAACAGGATTTCTTCACCGACGAAGGCGCGTGCGCGTTTGCTGGCCTCGACTGCCAACCACAGCGGCCCGGCTTGCGGTGCCTGGATCCAGCCCTGCCAATGCCCGACGACGCCGGTTTTGAACTCGGTCCCGGGCAGGGGGGTCGCGAAGTCGACGGTGGCATCGATGCGTTGCAGCTCCGCGGCCAGCCCGTCGAGCACGATCATCGGGTAGGTCGGATCGGCGTAACAGTCCACTTTTGAGACATCCTGGCGATAGGGATCGCGGCGGTGCGCTTCCCAGGCGGTGGGCGCCAAGGCATCACGGCAATCGAAGAGCGAGAAATACTTACACATTCCTTCCAGTCCCCAGCTGCGCTGCGGATGGGCATCTGGCCAGATGCGTTTGACCACGATGAGGTAGGTCGGGACGGTATCCTGCGCCATGGTTTGGATGTAGCGTTCCATGCCGAGCATGGCGATACCCGGGGACACGCCCAGAGGATCATCCAATTCGGCGAGTACGGCTGCGCCCATGCGCTTGTTGTCCTTGTGGCCGCTGCTGCGCTCACGGTAGGCGGTACGGGCGGCGATGAGCGAATGCGGAAAGGCCTTTTCGAGCAGCTCGCCACCTTGGCGAGCATACGGCACAGCTTCGTTTCCCTGGAAAGCGTTGAAATTATTCTGCTGCCCGGCCATCAAGTAGACGCGATCATGCATTCCCTGGGCGACGTCGGCATAGGAGATCAGTCGCGGCTTGCCTTGGGCGTCGAAGATCCCTTTCTCACCGCTGCGTAGTTCGCGGCAGATGCGATAGGCGACCGCCAGCGGTTCGGCGCGTTGGCCGGAAAAAGCCATCGCCGCCTGATCCGCGGCCAGCGCCAAGGCCTCCTTTTCCGGCGCGACCGGCTTTGCGAGCGATGCATCCATCGTCAAGGCGGCGAGATAGTCCGTGAGATAGCCGACGGCCTGCTCTTTGGGAATGCGTGCCGAGGCGATCATCCAGCTGACATCCGCGTAGCCGCTGCGCAGGATCGGACTGACATCCTTGTAGGATTCGCCTCAGCGATTGGCGACGTTGAAGGTCAGCGGATCGCAGCGCGAGTGGTCGATGGGAACGGTCGTAGCGAGCGGCTGGTGCTGGTGGGCGGTCGCCGACACATATGCGTATTGGCCCCAGGCGCTGGTGGGAGGATCTTGCAGCGCTGGCCGGAAATCGCGAGTTGCCGCCATGCGCAGGGCCTTTCCGGCAGGCGCATCCGCGGCTTCGGGAAAACGCGCATAGGCTGCCATGGCTGCCCGGGTATCTCCGCGGACCACATCCAGCCACATGTCCGGCAACGCCTGTTCCAAGGTCGTGGGGAGCTTCCCCAAGCGTAATTTCAGGCGGATGGCACTGACCTCTTCGGCGTAGCCCAGCCAGGGACCGATCGCTCCGGTGATGTCGTCATCGCCGCCAAAGGCGAGTCCGACATAGGCGTATTCGGCCTTCGCTCAGAGTTCGGTATTTTCGGGGGCGAGCGTGAGTGGTTCGCGGAGACTTGCCAAGCAGGTGATCAGATGCCGCGAATTCCATGACGACAAAGGATCGAGTGGTTCTTCGTCATTCGCGCCGGTCACGAACACGGCCAATAACACAAGGTAATTAATGCGGAGAGGCAATGACATCGTCAAAGACTAGATATGTGGATTCACGGTGCAGCGCCCGCAAACGTCAACCTGGAATTTCGAACTGCGACCGTATCGGTTGACCAACGACGTGATCACGACCAAGTTCATCCACCGCATCCGCTTGAAGAAGAGAACCCCATGGCCATCGAGATCTCAGCCGAATCACGCACGGCCGCCCTGCATTCACTGGAACGCTATTTTGAGGCGAACATGGATGAGCCTCTCGGCAATCTCGCCGCCCATGGATTGCTGGAATTCATTTTGCCCGAGATCGGTCCGCTGGTGTACAATCAGGCTCTTGAAGCCGCCAAGGAAAGGCTGGTTGCGAGGGCCATGGATGTTGAAAGTGAATTGTATCAGGAGCTTTTCACGTATTGGCGAAATGCAGCACGGAACAAGAGGGATCGATAGAACACGACATATTGCAAAATGCAGGGTACTGCGATTTGACGTGACCCTGCCGTAAAATCTTGGTACATTAAAAGTCCAAAATTTTATCAGCAGGGTTTTTTGATGTTCCAAGTTGGGTCGTGTCGGTTGATGGTGTACCGAGCCGCTTTTGTGGTGGTGGGCATATTTCTGATGGGGATCGGTTTCGCGGCCTGGCGCAGTGTCGAAAAGAGCGATGAGGCATCGCGTGGGCGCGAACATACGTATAAAGTCATCCTCGCGCTCGAGGATCTTGAACATTTCTTGATCGATGCCGAGACCTCCGAGCGTGGCTACCTGCTCACCGGCGACGAGGGATTTGTCACTCATTTCAAGGCTGCGTGCATGACCGCGCGGGAAAATTTACGCGACATCCGCCAACTGACCCTCGACAATATCAAGCAGCAACAGCACCTTGATCACGCCGATCAGGTGATCGGCGAGCGCGTCAATTGGCTCCAGGAGACCATCAACGTCCGCCGTGAGCAGGGGTTGGAGATGGCTCAGAAACGCGTCGGTAATTCCAGCCGACGTTCGCAGATGAGCGCGGCGCACGGCATCATCGCCGGCATGCGCAAGGTCGAGGTAGAGCTTCTCGTCGAACGCGAAGGGCGCGCCGTGGCCGACCAGCGTCTGGGGCTGATCCTGGTGATCTCCGCGAGTTTCTCGGCGACGGCAATGGTCGGCATCCTGGCTTGGCGGGCCTTGCGCAACATGGCCCTGCTCGCATCCCAGGAGCACCTCCAGACGCGTCTGGTCAAGCTCGGGGCGGTGTTGCTCGATAGCAGCAATACGGCCCAGCAGGCGCAGCAGATCATCGATCATTTCGTCTCTACCTGCGGTGTTCTGGTCGGCCTCCTGCAGCGGGTCGATGACGATGGCAGTGTGGTGGTCATTTCCGCATGGGGTCGGCAGATGGACATCGGTGAACGCAAGGTTGCGCCCAGCGGCCTGCTTGCCGAGGTCATACGCACCGCCGAACCGCAACGTCTCACGGCCGTGCCTGCGGGATATCTGCCAGTCACCTCTGGGCTCGGATCCCGGTCGCCGACGTGGATCCTTCTCCAGCCCCTGGTCCACCAGGGACGCGTCGAAGGCGTGCTCGAACTCGGCGGCTTCGAACCCTTGTCATCCGTCACCGAGACGTTCATCCCGCCGGCTGCCCAACAGGTCGCCGTCGCGCTCGCCAGCGCGCGGGTGGTGGCGCGCATTGCCGAGCTGCTGCACACCGCCCGAACGCAGGGTGAAGAGCTCCGCGCACAACAGGAGGAGCTCGCGCAGATCAACGCCGATCTCGAGGGGCAGGCCCGGCAACTGACCCAGGCCTCAAGCTACAAGTCGCAATTCCTTTCGAAGATGTCGCACGAATTACGGACTCCGCTCAACAGTCTGCTGATTCTTTCGCGGCAGCTCGCCGACAATCCCGATGCGCACCTCAGCGAACGCGAAGTACGCTATGCCCGTACCATCCATGATGCCGGGCGTGATCTGCTGACCTTGATCGAGAGCATCCTCGATCTGGCCAAGATCGAATCCGGGACGGTGACGATCACGCCGCAGCGCGTCATCATCGCCGATCTGTGCACTGCCGTCGAAGCCACCATGCGTCCGTTGGCCGAACAGAAGAAGCTGGTGCTGTCGGTGATGATCGATCCGCAATTGCCGCCGGCGGTGCAGATCGACGGCCATCGTCTGCAGCAGATCCTCATCAATCTGCTGAGCAATGCCGTGAAGTTCACCGGCTCCGGACGCGGTGGGCGTGAGGGGCGCGATGGACGTGAGGGCCGCGATGGGATCGGACGGGTCACGTTGCAGGTCACGCGCTTGCAAGAGCGACTTCTGTGGGTGGTGCGCGACAACGGGCAGGGCATCCCGGAAGACGAGCTCATTGCCATCTTCGAACCCTTTCATCAAGGGCCCGGAGCCGTCGGTATCGGCACCGGCCTGGGCCTGACCATCAGCCGTGACCTCGCGCGTCTGCTGGGAGGGACCTTGTCGGCGTCGAGCGTCCTCGGCGAGGGCAGCGTCTTCACCTTGGATGTGCCCCTGCTCGTGCTGCCTGTGGTCGTTGAACAGGCGCCGCCGTCGCGCGTGCTACCCGCCGTGCCCGCTCAACAGAGCAGCGAGCCGCTGATCATCTCGCGCACGGTGCTGGTGATCGAGAACGATCGGATCCATTGCGCGGCGGTGGTCGCCGCCTTGCAGGCCCCGGGAGTGGAGATCCGCACCGTTGCCGATGGTGCGGCGGCGGTGGCGGTACTGGACTCGACCAAGGTCGATTGCATCGTCCTCGATCTCGGCCTGCCCGATGTCGGCGGCATCCAGTTGCTCGCTGAGTTGCGCAAAAGCGACGCCGGAAAAAACGCACGCATCATCGTCCATACCGCGCGGAATCTGAGTCCCAGTGAGCTGCGAGAATTGGATCGCTGTGCCGACGCGGTGGTCTTGAAGCGCGGAGCCACCCTGCAGCGCTTGGCGGATGAGGTCACTCTGCATCTGTGTCGTTCACGCCCGACCCTGGCGATGGTCGCGGTCGTGCCCGGCCTTGCCGGGCGCACGATCCTGCTCGCCGACGACGATGTGCGCAACGTCTTCGCCTTGGCCAGCGTCCTTGAACATCAGGGGCTGCAGGTCCTCACTGCCGATAACGGGCGCCAGGTCCTGCAGCTGCTCGCGACCACCCCGACGATCTCCTTGGTGTTGCTCGATCTCATGATGCCGGTCCTCGATGGTTACAAGGCCCTCGCCGAGATCCGCGCCGATGCGCGCTGGGCGGCCCTGCCGGTGGTGGTGTTGACAGCCAAGGCCATGCCCGGCGAGCGCGAGCAGGCGATGGCCGGTGGGGCCACGGATTTCCTCACCAAGCCGGTCGATACTGATCGCCTGCTGGCCATCCTCCGCGAGCAGCTGTGCTAGCGGGGACGCTCATCCCCCCGGAATCGATGCGACATCTGCTGCATGAGCTGACGGTATTGTCCGGCTATGATTTCTCCGGTTATGCCAGTGCCTCATGTCAACGTCTGCTGGCGAGCGCGGTTCGTCGCGAAAGCCTGTCGACGGTGGAGGAACTGTGTGCACGCATTCAGGACGATGTCGATTGCCGCAGGCGCGTGCTGCGCGGACTGGTGGTGCCGGCAACGCAAATCTTTCGCGATCCGGAGATGTTCGCCGCCCTACGCGGTCAAGTCCTCCCGTATCTGGCAACTTGGCCGAAGATCCGCATCTGGATCGCAGGCTGTGCCACGGGCGAGGAGGTCTGGTCGCTGGCAGTGCTGCTGGCGGAAGAGGGGTTGCTGGAATGGTGCACGATCTGGGCCACGGATGTCGATGCCGAGTTGGTCGAGATCGCGCAGCGGGGCATCTATCATGAGGATTCATTCAACGAGGCCGCCGCCCGGCTGCGCGCCAGCGGCGGAGGGGATCTCTCCACCTACCTGATCCCGGGTAGCGGCCGGTTTGTCGAAGATCTTCGCGACCAGATCCATTTTTCCCAACATAACCTGGCACTCGACGGGATTTTCAATGAGTTCCACCTCATCCTCTGTCGCAATGTCCTGCTCTATTTCGGCCAAGAATTGCGGCAGCGGGCGCTGAGCTTGTTGGTCGCCAGTTTGGCTGATCTAGGTGTATTGTGCCTTGGCGCCCAGGAGTCGTCACCCATGGAACAGCCGGAACTGGTGCCTTTGGATGCCCTTCGCCGACTCTATCGCAAGGAGCCTGCGCGATGACTGATAGTTCGAATACCATCCTGGTGATCAATGATCGCGAAGATCAGATCCTGACCATGGTGACCATCCTGCAGCCATTGGGATACACGTTGGCGATCGCCACCTCGGGCGAGATCGGCTTGCGCATCCTGCTTGCGCAAGCGATCGCCCTGGTGCTCGTCGATGTGCACATGCCCAACATGGATGGCTTCGCCTTCGCCGGTATCCTGCGGCAGCGGCCGACCACTGCCGATATCCCGATCATCTTTGTGACCGCCAGCGAGGTGGAGGATACCTCGCGTCTGCGCGGCTACGCTTCCGGCTGTATCGACTATGTGCACGTGCCGGTGGATCCGGCCGTGCTCCGCGGGAAGGTCGAAGGCCTGATGCGCATGCATCGGCTGCACACCGATCTGCAGTGCGTCAATGCCATGCTTGAGCGCGAGGTCATCACCCGTCGTCAGATCGAAATCGAGATGCGCTCGATCCATGACCACCTCGAGCAGCGCGTCCATGAGCGCACCGCCGATCTCGAAAATGCCAATGCCGCCTTGCGCCTGGAGATCAGCGAGCGCACCCGGGTAGCGGAAGCCCTGAGCGCTAGCGAGGCCCGTCTCAAGCGCGTCATCAATTCCGACATCCTCGGGATCATGTTCTGGGAGGTCGACGGCGGCGTCACTGATGCCAACGATTATTTCCTAGGCATGATCGGTTATTCGCGCGAAGAATTGATTGCCGGCAGTATCCGCTGGACGGAATTGACCCCGCCGGAACATCTCGTCGCTGATCGGCTGGCGCTCGCGGAAATTCATGTGCGAGGAGCGTGTACGACGTACGAGAAGGAATACCTGCGCCAGGATGGCACCCGCCTGCCGATTCTCATCGGTGGCGGGCTGCTTCCCGGGACCGGCATGCAGGGCGTCTCCTTCGTTATGGACATCAGCGAACGCCGGCGCAGCGAAGCGCTCAAGGATCGCCTCGCTAACTTCGTCGAATCATCGGTAGATGCGATCTTCAGTCGCGATATCGACGGTCTCATCACCAGCTGGAATCCGGCAGCTGAAACCATTTTCGGCTACCAGGTCGACGAGATCATCGGCAGTTCCATCCATCAGCTCATCCCTCCCGAACGCAGGGAGGAGGAGTCGCAGATCATGGTCCAGATCATCCGCGGCGAGCGTATCGACCACTTCGAGACCGTACGCCTGCGCAAGGACGGCTCCCGCATCGATGTCTCGGTGACCATCTCTTCGCTCAAGGACAGTCATGGTCGGATCATCGGCGCTTCGGAGATCACCCGCGACATCAGCGCTAAGAAGATCGCCGAGCTACGGTTAAAATCGCAATTGGCACGCCTCGACCTGCTCAATCATATCACCCGCGCCATTGGTGCGCACCAGGATCTGCAGCAAATCTTTCAGGTTGTCCTGCGGACCCTCGAAGAGCGCCTGCCGATCGACTTCAGCTGCATGTGCCTGTTCGACGCCACGGCCAACGAGTTGATCGTCACCAACATCGGCCACGGCGGTGAGCCGCTGGCGACGAGTCTGATGCTCTCGGTGAAATCCGTGGTCCCCGTCGATCGCCAGGGCATCACCCAATGCGTCGCTGGCCAGCTGATCTACGAGCCAGATACCACGGCGATGACGACGCTCTTTCATCAGCGGCTCGCCGCCGGCGGTCTGCGCTCGTTCGTGATGGCGCCCCTAGCGGTCGAGAACAAGGTCTTCGGGGTCCTGATGGTGGCGCGCTACCAGGCGCAGGGATTCACCAGCGGCGATTGCGAATTCCTCCTCCAGTTGAGCGCCCATGTAGCGCTGGCGGCGAATCAGAATCAACTGCATACGGCTTTGCAGCAGGCTTACGACGATCTTCGCCAGAGTCAGCAGGGGGTTATGCTGCAGGAGCGTCTGCGGGCCCTGGGGCAGATGGCCAGTGGCATCGCCCACGACATCAGCAACGCCATCACGCCCACCGTCATCTATGTCGAGATGCTGCTCACGCGTGAGGTCGAGCTTAGCGAGCGTGGCCGGAGGGAGCTGATCATCATCCAGCGTTCGGTGAATGATGTCGCGCAAACCGTGGCCCGCCTCGGCGAATTCTACCGTCAAGGTGATTATTCGGCGCCGCCGGTGGCGATCTCGCTCAATGAGCTGGTTCCGCAGGTCGTCGATCTGACCCGTGCGCGCTGGAGCGACATGCCGCAGCAGCGCGGCATCGTCATCGACATGCAGGCGGATCTGGCGGCGGACCTGCCGGCGATCATGGGCAATGCCAGCGAGATCCGCGAAGCCCTCATCAACCTCGTCTTCAACGCCGTCGACGCCATGCCGAAGGGTGGCACGATCACCATCCGGACCACGATCCTTTTCAGCGTGCACGAAGAGACCCAGATCCAGATCGAGGTCTCCGACAGCGGCTCGGGCATGGATGAGGAGACGCGTCAACGCTGCCTCGATCCGTTTTTCACCACCAAGGGTGAGAATGGTAGCGGCCTGGGCCTGGCAATGGTCTACGGCATCGCTCAACGCCATCACGCCCAGCTGATCATCGATAGTATGGTCGACCTGGGCACCGCCGTGCGTCTGAGCTTCCCCGTGTCGGCGACCCCGGCGGTGCTCGATCCCGAGGAGAAGAGCGTGCTCACCTCGGCGCCGCAGCGGCTGCTGGTGATCGATGATGATCCCTGGCTACTGGCCTCCCTGCGCGACATCCTCATTGAGGATGGTCACAGCGTGACCATCGCCGAACACGGCCAGGCCGGCATCGATATCTTCCGCAGCCTGCACGGGACCGCCGAAGCCTTTACTATCGTTATCACCGATCTCGGCATGCCGCACGTCGATGGGCGGGCGGTGGCTGGCGCGATCAAGGCCCTCTCCCCGACCACGCCGGTGATCCTGCTGACCGGCTGGGGTCGGCGCCTGGTCGTCGAAGGCGCGATTCCAGCGCATGTCGATCACGTCCTGAGCAAGCCGCCTAAGATTCAGGAACTGCGACGTCTGTTCGCGCGCTATGCCGCGCATAGGTCGGAACAGCAGGCTCTTTTTCCATGTCTTCCATGACGGAACTTTTTGCAGGTGAATATGTGCATCTTCATGAGGGATTTATGATCTATTGCATAATGCGTACTTGACCGTGGGCCAGCACGTCAATCTGCAGGCGGTGGCAACGGCGGCTCATTTGTCGCTAGCGACCGTCTCCAAGATATTAAGCGGAAAGTATAAGGGCAACACGCCTAAGGGTCGAGAGCGCGTTGCCCGGGTCCAAGGGCTCGCCGAACACATGGGCTATATCGCCAACGCCACGGCGCGCCGTCTACGTCTCGGGGCGCACCATGCGCTGGTGGTGGTTACCCCGGTTGATGATTCCGGCCACCCACCGGTCTTCATCTCCGAATTCATCTTCGGCATCAATCATGCCTTGCGAGAAAAGGAGTGGGGCATGATCCTCTATTCCTATCCTCGTGTCGCCGGCATCGAGGTGGCTCAGCGCCTGCCGAAAGAGCGCTTTTATGACGGGGCCTTGGTCATCGATAGTTTCGACGGGGTGGACAGCTTGCTGGCGCGGGCGGGAGTGCCGGCGGCATTCATCAATGTCGACCCGGGTCCGGGAAGATTGACCTTCATGCGCGATGAGCGAGCGGCGGGTGCTGACCTCACGCGGGCTTTGGCCGGCCTGGGATACAACCGCTTGCTGGTCGTCGGTGAGATCGGTCTCCACCCCAACAGTCATTCCGGTTTTCTGCAAAGGTGGGAGGGCATTCAGCGCGCAGCCAGGGAATGCGGTGTAGAGATCGACACGCTACCGGATGCGTGGTGGCAGGGGACGATTCCCCGGACACTGCCGACAGCGCGGATTGATCCGGGAACAGTGATCGTTGCCATGGATGTGCACACCGTGTGGGTGCTCACGCGTATCCTGCCGCCGGGGACGCCGCTCGCTTGCTGCGATGATTGCCATCTACTCCATGAAACCTTTAACGAACTGACGCGGGTGGTGCATGAGCGCATGGCCCTCGGCCGGATGGCGGCGGACAGGCTGCTCGCACGTATCGCCAATCCTCTCACCAATCCTCTCACCAATCCTCTCGCCAATCCACTTGCCGAACCTAACGTCGCGCCGTTGCGGGGTGCGGTGCTCATCGGCGCAACCACCCCAGCATTCGCCAAATAGGCGCAGGTATCGGCCATTTTCTGGACCAAAACGCCAATCCGCTGGTGAATCTTCACGGGTTATAAACCTGATATTGACAGTTGGATGAGGACCCCATGATGCCCTCCCCACCGCAGACGAGCTGGCTGAAAAAGCTGGTAAGAAAGGCGAAAAAGGGGGCCGACAGACGCAAGAAAGTCGGTGCTTGACGAGGTGGGAAAGGTCGACAAAGTCTTCCCCCCCAGCCAAGCTGGACCGGTTGCGAAGTGGTGATGAAAGTCACTGGTGAGTAACGGATTGACAACGCAATAGCTGTAGAGGGAGACGAAACACACCGTCGTGTGTCCTTCGGGACGCATGACAACCAACCGCTTCAGATCAATTCTTTTG
>JBIILZ010000086.1:0-16992 GCA_044338255.1 Planctomycetota bacterium
TCGCTCGCGCCACGTCGGCGTCGTAGTGATTTCTTCGCTGTTGGTGATGACTTCATGCGCCCCTCCGGCTGGCCACTATGCCGGAGGGGAGTGGGGATTCATCGGGGCGTTATCGGAGGCTTACGAAAGATCCGTAATCGCATTTCTGGATACAGAATTGAACAGGCAGCGACATGGACTGCCCCGAGGACATCGGCACCATTGAGAGCGATGGAGATTAACTCATGGTCAGCACCGCGTGGTTCGTACACGATCGTTTTGGCATGTTCATCCATTTCGGCCTCTCCGCCATTCACGGTCGCGATATCTCCTGGCCGATGAGCCGAGAGAAGATTCCCACCGCTCGCTGGCGTCAGTACCAGAATGAATTCAACCCCGACCTCGGTGGTCCACGGGAGTGGGTGCGGTTGGCCAAAGGCGCCGGTGCGCGCTACTGCGTGATGGTGGCCAAGCATCACGATGGCTTCTGTATGTGGGACAGTGCCCTGACTGATTACACCAGCGTCCACGCCCCCGCCTGCCGCCGGGACCTGGTGCGTGAATTCGTCGACGCCTGCCGCGCAGAGGGAGTGCGCCCCGGGCTTTACCTGTCGCTTATCGACTGGGATCATCCCGACTTCACCCTCGACCAGTTCCATCCCGAGCGCGATGACGAGACGGCCAAGGCCCGTCCGCGGACCATGTCACGCTACGTCGACTATCTGCATGCCCAGGCGCGCGAGTTGATGACCGGCTACGGGACCATCGATGTGTTGTGGCTCGACTTCAGCTATCAGACTCCGACGGGTGACAAGTCGGGCGCTGGTTGGCGTGCCGACGAGTTGGTGGCGATGGTGCGTTCGCTCCAGCCCGGAATCCTGATCGACAACCGCTTGGAAGCGGGTCACGAAGACCCCACCGTCGCGGCTCGCCATGGCGACTTCTCGACCCCCGAACAGGTCATTCCGCCGGAGGGCGTGCGCGACGCCCAGGGCAAACCCCTGGTGTGGGAGACCTGCATGACCCTGGGTGACACCTGGGGCTATAATGCCGACGAAAGCAATCTCAAAAGTCCCACCGCCGCCGTACGTATGCTGGTCGAATGTGTGGCTAAGGGCGGCAACCTGCTGCTCAATATCGGTCCCAATGCCCGCGGCCGAGTGCGCTCCGAGGAGGCGGCGGCCTTCCGCGCCATCGGTGACTGGCTTGAGTTGCATCAGGCCAGTGTCATCGGCGCTGGACCGGCAGTGGTTGACGGCCATCTGCTGGCCAAACCCCAATGGGGCTGGTACACCCGTCGCGGCGACACCCTCTATGCCCACCTGGTCGAGCGTCCGGCCGGGGCCATCCCGCTGCTGGGCCTGGGCGGGAAAATCGTCGCGGCGCGCTGGTTGCATAGCGGCGCCGAAGTGAGCCTGGAACGTCCGTGGAACGCGATGCGTAGCGAACAGCACGCCGTGCTCGACATCCGGCGTGCGGAACTGCCCGACCCACACGTGAGCGTGGTGTCGCTGACCCTGCGACCTGGCACCTGAGGAGCGAACAAGGAATAGCTACCCGGGACGATATTCTCGACAATTTCAATGCTTTGGTGGCGAGGGAACGTTACGCCCATCGCCTGCTTCGCCGCCTTGGTGCCCCGCGCCACCAAGTGCGACATCGTTTGGAATCAAACCGACTGCTCCATCTTGATATTATCGGTTAATTATTGGCGCTACATTGTCCTTCACTATCCGCACAGGACCTAAAAGGCCAGATGGCAGCAGCGCGGGAGGAGCTTTGTTTTTATAACGCTGAACACAATCATTACACCACGACCTAGGCCACATGTTCATGGACTCCTGAGGGAGAACCTCATTGTAGGTGAATATATTGGTGGAGGCACGGCGTTGGTCAGGCTGCAGCAAACCGTCGCCAATGAGTCGATTTGGCCAGAGATTGGCTATGTCTATTTCCAAGGTATTTTGACCATTTTTCACGTAGTTGGTGATGTCGACCTGCCAGGGCGCCGTCCAAATCACGCCAAGGTCGTGACCGTTGAGCGTGACCCGTGCAACATTCCGGACTTCACCGAGGTCGAGCCTCAGTCCGGTTCCGGGTGGCTGGTTCCCGGGCAGGTCAAATGCGATCCGGTACGTGGCTATGCCGGAGAAGTGACGTATTGATGATTCCGGGCGTGCGGTCCAGTCCATTAAGGTGTCGAAAGTGACGATGCCGTCCTGCGCCCCATCCGGGTACAGCCATGACGGGTCGAAGCGCACGGTCCAGGGCCCTTTCAGGTCAGCGACCGTGACGCCGGGTGAATGAGCAGAATCGTCTCCGCTGGTTGCATCGGGCATCCGGGCAGCTTTCCGGAAAACGAGGAAGAGGCTCTGACGTGCTGCGAGGCGCAATTTCATATGCGTCCTTCCGTCAGCGGTGCCCGAGTACGCTGTTGCTGCACGCATGGTTCCCGTGACGGCATCCCAGATCTCCGGAATCCGCCCCCGTAGCCGCAGCGTCAGGTCAGTCTCAGCGGCGAAGGCCTTCTGATTGCTGATGAAATAGATGTCGGTGTTTCCGGAGCTCCGGTGGATCCAGTCCAATTCGGCTCCGCTCGTCTGGTTGCTGAACTCGACATCCGGCGGCAGTCCGTCCGTGCGCACGAGACGTTCCAGCGGGGTGTTGCGCAGACCTGCAATATCCTTGTTCCAGCGCTCGGGTCCTACGACAACCACTCCCAATTGTGATAATTCAGCGATCCTAGCGACCGTCCTCGGCGACAGGGTTGCATAGGGATCATGTGGCAGGACCAGATACCGGTAGCTCATGCCATCCGGCAGCGTTAATCTGTCATTTTTTGCCTGGGCTCGATCCAGCAGAACCTCGGCATTGATGGCGTCATAGTCGAACCCGGGTGGGCGCATCGGCTGCTGGTGGGTCCGAAGAGCGGTGAACGATGGGATGGTTTCGCTTTGGAGGTAGGCGAAGTCAGCGACGAAGAGTCCTTGCCGAAGCATGAACTGGCAACGGGTGAGATACGTGAGCCATGAACCCGCCATCGGCCACCAGGTCGTGGTAGGACCGATGTTAAGGCCTATGTGATGCCAATAGATTCCCGGCTTGCGATCAGGATGCACCTGTGTCACGAAATGATGAAAGATAATCTTGGTAATCCCGTCGCAGAAGGCCGAATCTCCGAGGTCTTTGAGACTCCATGGGTCCTCGGTGAATTCGTGGGATTTAGAGGTGAACGCCTCAGCCTGGCAGGCCTTCTTTCCGTAGATGTGCGCTGCGCTGGCCGCCTGCTTGACCGTGATATTGTGTTTATCATACAGGGCGATCGGGCCATCAGGTTCGTATTCCCTCTTCCAGAACTCACCCATGGGGATGACCTGCTTTCCCTGGCATTGCAGGGCATCGATCCAATGGGTGAAATAGGGGCCACCGGCTTCGCAGGTCGTCCCTTCCAGGCCGCCTTTGACCGTCAACTCGGCCAGGCGTCCGTAGTAGTTCTTTGCAACCAGCTCTGCTGCCGTCGTACGGTAATCAGACAGGAACCGTTGCTCCTCAGCTTGGTCGACGGTGGGCATGCCGAGCACCATGGGCAGGAACGTTGCCGGATCGTATCCACGCCGTTCCTGGAACTCCTGGCGCATCTTGGTTGTCCAAGTCGGCATGGGGAATTCCCAGCTATCGAGCATGAAATAGCGCAGGGTCCGTCCGGCTAGAACACCTGCATCAGCGATGAGTTTCGCCCCCGTCTCAGCGAAATGGGCATCCATCGCCTCCTCGCTCATGGGGTCGATCTCTCTGCCTACCGGCCCACTGCCCGGATTGTGGGTCATTCGATCAAGCAGGGTGGAGCCGATCCTCAGGATTCTCCAGTCTCCCCTGGGGGCGTCCCAGGCCATGATTCCCTCGTTGTCGACATGAGCGGAAACATCGATGAGGGTCGATCGATCAAGTTGCATCCGTGGTGGCGGACGGATCCCCGAACTGACCTGCTCCTTGGTCAGCATGGCCACTTCGTTCAGTGCCACATAATCGCCAACGTTGGCGCCTGGTGACGGATAACTCTCTAATATCACAATCTGAAATGACTTTGCCCGGGTCTCGTCGAAGGCGATGATGCCAGACTCGGCCTGCTTCCAAGAAACACGCTTCAATGGTCGATAGGTCTTGCCATCCTCGGAACAGCGAATCTCAATTTCCTTCGGACCGGCTTTTTTTCCACTCCTAGGTAGCATCCCGCCGCGACCCATGGTTCGCAGTAACTGAATTCCAGGATCTCTGGCGCTTCGGAGGTCAGAGCAGTTCCTGGTGGCCACCTTTTCTTTGATGACCATTCTGTTTTTTCATTTCCATCCTCCAATTGTTCCACCGGTATTTTTTTTGGTCCTGAGGTGAGGTTGGCGCTGGCATAGACATAGTCCGCAACAGGGACGGCCAAATACACGATATCGCTAGAGTATCCCTGTAGGGCTGGAGGCTTAGGGATCGAGACGCGAACTTGTTGTCCTTGGCTTCGGAATCCAGCATGGGAATGCACCAGCACCTTTGCGGCAATGGCTGGTGTAACCCATGGACCGCCGGCGTTCCAGCCGCTGCAGAGATTCACTGACAAGGTAATTCCGCAACGATTCGCCTCCCGCACGGCGTGACGATAGAGTTCACGCCAGGCCTCGCTCAAGAATGGAGGCCCCTTCTGAAGTTCGTAGGATACGCCAAAGCCACCCGCGTCAAAAATGGTGGCTTCGCCAATCCCCTGCTTCTGCATCTCCTCCAGGTCACGAGTGATACCCTCTGTGCTTGCAGCACCGTTAAGCCACCACCAGTAGCATCCAGGCCTGTACTCATCCGGAGGAGCGAGAAAACCCTGTTCCAGTTTATCAACTGATCCTGAGGTGGACTGTCCTTCCGCCGCTATCGCTGATGATCCATGTGCTCCGGTGAGGATCGTCAGTAGAGCTGCTATGAGCAGCGTAACTTTAGAGGTCATGGAGAAACTATCCTGGTGGAAAAGGCGCTTTGGCTACAGAATGAAATGAGGTTTTTTACCTAGAATTAGACCTATTTCCAGCGGATCTCCAAGATCTCGGTCGTTTTCATCTGGGGATCGTGGCCAACGCTGAATCGCGCGATCTTTTCGGCAAATGATACCGTAATTTCCTCGCCGGTGCGCAACCGTTTCACGGAGAGCGGCGGTTCATCGCAGGTGACGGTGACTTCCTGGGCAGCGGTTGGCGAATCCTTCGCGGGAAGCGGCAGGAACACATACCAGGTCGAACCACGGACCGTGGTCGGCAGGCTGCAGCGTTCCGGATCGACGGCCGGCTGGACATCCGTCACCGCTGGGGCGGCCCACGACATCCAGTCGGACATCTCCTTCATGAAGGAGTAATACTCGGGCGGCATCTCGCCATCCGGTTGAGGACCGAAGTTGGCAAGAACACTGCCGCCCCAGCTCCGACACCGGGCAAGTATTTCCGTCATGGTTGAGAGCGGCTTGACCTCCGCGTTCTTAGCATATCCCCAGCAGGGTTGGAGCGGGAAGCAATGCTCCCAAACACCAGTGGGCCTCGACGTGGGCAGCTTGACCTCATAGGGATAGGTGATGACGTCGCCGACCTTGTGCTGGCGCTCATTCATCAGCATCCCCGGCTGGAGAATGCGGATAGCGGCCTGATCCATCACCCCGGGACAAAAGCCATCGAACCACAGGTAGTCGATGGGCCCATACCCAGTCAACAGTTCGCGGAGTTGGCCATTGATGTAGACGGTGCGGGCCTTGGCGTCGACCGGGGTGATCGACGGCACCGGATTGTGGTCCATGTCCAGATAGGGTGCGGCAGCGCTTCCGTCGGACTTGTAGCGCCAGGAACGGGTATGACGTTCGAAATACCAGTCAGGTGGAGAATAGTACAGGCCCACGCGCAGCCCAACGGTACGGCAGGCGGTGACAAATTCTTTTACCAGATCTCTGCCTGGGAGAAATTTCTGCACCCCCATGTCGCCGTAGGCGCTTGGCCACAGGGTATAGCCGTCGTGATGCTTGGTGGTAAGTACCGCGTAGCCGAACCCGGCATCCTTGGCCGCTTTCAGCCACCGTTCCGGATGATAATCCGCCGCCGTCATCTGCGGAGCCAGAGCATAGTAGGCGTTGGGTGTGATCACGCCGCGATTCTTTGGATTGAAATTGGCGTCCTTGACCATCGCCCAGGATAGCTCAACACCTCCAGTTGCTGCGATACCATAATGGATGAACAGGCCGATTCCCGCGCTGGTGAGCCAGCGACTGTCTGGAGCCTGTCCGGTGGCGGCGCTTGCCGGATCCGCGGATCCCGGATTGGCAATGAGGGCATGCTGTCCAGCGGCGGTCCCCGCATCGTTCGTATTCTCGGCGGCATGCGTAGTAGCGAGGGAGAGCCAGGGTATGGCCATGAGTACGATAGCTTTGTGGATGAATGCCATGAAGCGATCTCCGGATTAAAGTGGAATGTGAAGAATCTTAAAAACAGATCCTGTCCGTGGCGCTGCAGCCAGTCCGGTACGTCACTTCACCGTGGCAGTGATGCGCGTGGTGATGGTCAGAGAGGCGACGGTGGCCGGGGCCGTGACAACCAGACAGGTGTGGAGGTGGTCGTCTTGGGGACCATTCCAAATGGTGTGGTCAGGGAGAGGTTCCTGCGTTAACGTCAGGGGTTCGGTACAGTCGATGGTGATGGTGGCGTCCGGCCATGAGGCTCCGGGCTTAGCGGTATCGGTGGAGATGGTCACCGGATCACTGGTGCCGAGCTTCCAGCGGAAGAGCGGCGTGGTCGACGCGTCTGCAGTGCTACGCTCGACCGTATCGACCACGGTCATGTTGGTGGCGGTCCAGGTAACCCGTCGCTTCCAGGAAGCCTTCGGCGCATAGCAGGCGGATACATCCACCGTGATGTCTCCGCCGGCCGCATCGAGGCGGTGGACGGTGATTGGCGCCGGTGATTTGGTCGGTTGGCTATCCCCCAATTGCAAGACGTTATGGCCCATCGCGGAGTAGAACTTGGCACCTTGGGGATGATGGTAAACAGGGGTTCCCGATTCAATGAGGATTGGTTTCCCTGCCACGATGAAATTGACATGACCACGGTCGAAGTTGTCGTGCTGATCGGTGGGGTGGCCACCACGTATCCAGGCGCCACTGGCAGCATCGTCCCAGCCACTGCGCCAGTTCACCCGAGTCGCCCTGGGATATGCGGCGAAGAGCGGTGGGGCCATGGCGTCCGTCGGCGCCGGAAGACCGTGCGCCAACAGCTCTGAGGTCGAAGCCGGACTGCGTTTGAACGTACGCATCAGCGCCCAGTGGGCGACCGGACTTTGCGTGTAGACCGCAAGATCGGCAAGCAGGCGGGGGAAATCTGGATTCTGTGCCGCCTGCGACCAGTAGCAGTCAAAGGCGTTGATCAGGTAGCCACCAGGTTGGAGATGATGCACCAACCAGGTCGGAAAACGTTGCAGGTAGGTATGCTTCAACAGCCGGTCATCGCCGTGATCGGCCATGGCCCTGGCGGTGGCGATGAACGAACGCACGGTTATGACGGCGTAGTTGAAACCCTCTTCAAACTCGCCGTCAACGCCGTGAGCGTCGAACGACATCATCATGTTGGCGACACCAAGTTCGTACGCTTCGCGATGGCGATCAACGCCCAGGAACAGGCAGGCGGTGATAAGGCCCTCGGTGGGCAGGACCCATTGATTGGTGATGGGATTGTTGGACTGGACGAACCACTGCCGCTTGCTCTTCCAGTCGTCCACCACCTGTTCGATTTCCGCCGCGAGGAGTTTTTCCAGGCGTGCCCGCAAGTCTGCGGACACCGCGTCGCGCGGGAGAATTTCGAGGGTGTCCACAATCGCGCGGACCCCCAGGCCTGTCGCCAGCCAGGAGCCGTGCTTTCCATCGGCAGGCATACGGTCGCCCTTGCGGACAAGTTGCCATCCGGGCCGCTGCAGAGGTGACCACGACGTCAGCTCCTCAAGCTGGCTCAGAATGCGTTGCTTAATCGCCTCATCGCCAGACACGCCAAAGGCGGTCGCCAACATCGGCAGTTCGTCGCTGAGGTTCGAGCAGGAGCTGAAGTCAGCCAAGGAGAAGGCGAAGGTGTCCCGCGACGGTTCGTGATCAGCGTGGAGGGCGATGGCGCGGCCGTCCATCCAGGTCCTGGTGGGCTGGCCGACATCGGCATACGTATAAGGCCTGCGGACGATCGATAGGGCGGCAAGCTTGCGCGCTTCGACCATGAAGGCGTCCCGTTCCTTGGTCAGTCGTGCATCGTTGCGGATCGACGCCATGAGGGCCCCAACGTCAGTGGTTGTAGATTTGACGATGGGTGCAATCACCGGGGGCGTGGCCGGATGCGAAACGGCCGGTGGCGTGGCCACCGGTACGGAGGATACCCCCTCTCGTTTCTCAACGCAGTTCACCAGAACCAGGAGGCTGATGGCGCCAAGGATGGATGACCCAATGGCCTTGAAACGTGAACTGCTCATACGGTTTGGCTTTCTCTTGGATGGGCGGTGCGACCGGAGATGCGAGCGATTCATACGGACCCACTTTCGGTTGGATAGACGGTAATGATGGGAGCGCTCAGTATGCCATGGGGTTGGAGCAGGTATTCGTCGCTCCAGCCGGCTCCGGCCGTACGCCAGGAATCGGGTCCCCACCAGCGGTTGAGTTCGGGCGCGGCGTGGTGAACCTGGCCGAAAGCGTTGCGGCGGTCGCCGTGGCAGATCAGGGCGATGTCATGGATGCCCGCCGCAACCTCGCCGAAATCGACGGTCCACGGCGACCAGGCGATGGTGCCTACTGGGGCTCCATCGAGATGCACACCGAGCACCGGTGAGCGGAATCGATGCGTCTGCAGTTTCAGACGTCCGCCAGGATGATGGACGTTGAAGCGGTAGGTGATATTTCCTGCATAAAACGGCAGGCCCTGATGCACCAAGTCGCCCCAGGTGGTCCGCGGCGGCAAGGCCGTTATCTCGGCCCGACGTCCGCTGACCGTCACTCCGAAGTCGCCCAGGAGATAGGCCCAATCCAGGATGGTGTCCTGGCCATAGGGCAGCTCGGCCTCAAGAAGGTGGGTGCCAGGTGCCAGATCGGGCAACGGCACGGTACGGATGGCCCGGTCGACCCAGTGGCCGTCTGGCTGGGCCGTGATGACCTGACCATCGAGACGCAGGATCGCCTGCTCAGCGCGCTCCAGGGCCAGATGGGCCCCGCGGACCGCGATGCGGCAGACCACGGTCCAGCGCAGACGGATCCGGTGGCTCGGCGAGGGGTTGCCTGCCGACCAGGGCTGAGCGATGAAGGAGGTGACCGGGCCCCAACCCAGGCGCGAACGCCAGAGGTTATCCTGACGCAGGATCTCGCACAGCGGCTCATCGGGTCCGCCATCAAGACTGCCTACCGCCTGATCCAGCAGCAGGACGTTCGGTTCGTCGCGTTCGATCGCCCTCGGGTCATCGACGGCGAGCTGGAACTCTGACGAAGCGGATCCGACAGCGACGACACCATCTTCCCACCAGGCGGCTCCGCCACCAACCGCTGCCCGTGGGGCGCCCTGAGAGGCGCCCGTTGGGCAGGGCAGGAGCCGAATCAGGATATGGCCGGCGGCATAGCATTCCCAGTCGGTCCGACTCCAACCGCCGGTGATCTCCAAAGGCAATGCGCTGACGTGACCCGTGGTGGTATCCCACCGTTCCGCCGTCCACGCGCCTTTGATGGCGACGGTCAGGTGACCGTGATCGTGGTGGGTGCTGTTGCACAGGAATAGCCAACGACCTTCGCCGTCATCACGCAGCTGATGCAGCAGACCTTCCGGACAGCCGTTGGCGCTGTGGCTGGTCACCGCGACCTCACGCCGGTCGGCCAGGGCCTGCAGCAGGCTGGTACGGTCGCCAGGCAGGTGTTGGCACTGGGTAACAAAACGCTGGGCACGATCGCTGACCAGGGCGTTCACCAGGGAGGGCACTCGGCCGACGAAGATCACCCTCACCCCGGCTGCACGGCAGCGATCCAGGAGGTCGAGAGTAGTGGCGCGGATAGTGGTGAGACCTGGAACCAGAATGGTGTCGTAGGTCATGGCGCCAATGGTCACCGTGCCCTCGCCGCACATACAGGACTGACGCGAGATCAGCGATTCCGCGAGGTAGTCGGTATCGATCAAGCCATGGGCTAGCCAAGCCGTGCAATCACGGAACTGCGCCTCCAGGCTTTCGCGTTCATCCTGGTCGGCATCCAGCTGACCGAAGCGGACCCACATCGATTCCACCGGGTGAACCATCACCACCCGGCAGCGGGCCGTCCCCCGGGTCAGGCAGGTGTTGAGACGGGCGTAATGGTCCTCAACCGTGTGGTATTCGCGCCACCAGGGGCTGTGAGCGTCGATCGGAGCCGGATAGTCACGCTTGGCCTCGCCGGCCATGGTGTACCAGGCGAGGTGATGGACGCGAACCGTCACGCCCAGTGCGGCCTGCCAGTCGCCCTGGCGCTTGTGACCAGCAAACGTGAAGTCCCAGTTGGTCACGCCGTACAGTTCCGAGGTCACACCCTGGCGTCCCTCTTGTCGGGCCACCGAACGGGCCTGGAGGACGGTGGTCAGCTCGATGGCGTCGAACAGCATGTCGACGCCCGGCAGCTGCATGGGCTGGTAGAAGCGCATGCATTCACCAGCCCTGGCGGTTTGGCTAGCCAGGGTGGACTCGCTTTCGAGGTGTCCGGTCATGAGCAGGTCATGACGGCCGCACCAGGAGCCGACTTGTTCGGCGTAGGCCTGGCGGAAACGCTCGGCGACATGGTCGTGCCAGGACCAACGGATGCGCGCCACCCCGGGGGCCGGGCCGGTCGTGCCGACGGGCGGATCGAAAAAGAGCCAGGGCAGGTGCTCAGCGATGTCGAGACCGTGGGCGGCAAGCAGGGTCGCAGCCAGGTCGGCGGTCCATGGTAGAAAGAGGTCGCGCCGGTCGCTGATCGATTCCGCCTGGAACTTGCCAGTAAACAGTGGTTCGTCGGTAAATATGGCCGGGATCGAGCGACCGAACTCATCACCCACCTCGGCCCGGTAACGCTCGTGGGTGATTTCGATGAAACGGCGAATGGCGGCGGGATTCAGGACATCGACGTTGGTCTGACCATTGTACCAGGACGACGGCGGCGGGGTTTCGAGGTAGGCCCAGTAGACCGTCTCGTCAGGAGCCGCCTGCGCGGCGTCTGCCGGCAAGCGCCGGGAGCTGGCCAGTCGGCCGTCCACGAAGCGCAGAGCATAGACGCCGATCAGGGGGCCGCCGCCGCGACGGCCGTGCTCGACCCGCAGACAAGGGGTGCTGCTGCCCGGATCCTCGGCGTAGCTGCGTGGGGTGAACATCAGGCAGCGTTGACGAAAGGCAGGATCCTTGGTTACCAAACCGCCGGCAAATCCGGAGGGCCAGCGATCCTCGTCATAGAGCCAGGTCAACTGTCCGCTGGCCTTGCTGTGTTCCACACAAGACCGTACCAAGCCCATGAATTCGTCGGACAGATACTGCGTGGTCAGCCCGGTGCGGGCATGGATATGCGCTCCGCCCATGCCCATGACCTTGAGCTGGTCAAGCTGTTCCAGCAGGACGGGTTCCTCCAAGGCACCATTCCAACTCCAGAAGGGCGCGCCGCGATAGCTGGCCCCGGGATTGGCGAACAAAGCGCGGTCAGGCGATGGTGACTGGGCCTGTGGATAGAGGTTCATGTTCGCTCGTGGTTCTCAGAGGTGTAGTCTATGCCGCTTGAGAAAGGTGTCAGTACGAGAATACCACCACTTCGTGGCATTGGACTCGGGGTACCGTCACCCGGACCTCGCCGGCGCTGCGGGTCAGCTTCAGCTTCGTATTGGAAAGCGGGAGCACCGCCGACTTGACCGCCTGGGGCACGCGCAGGGTCACCGGCACATCAGTAAAAACCGGTAGGTCCTCGATCACCGAGCAACGTCCGCGCTGCTGGGGGCTGGCGTAGAGCAGGTGGACGGCGTAGCGACGACGGTCCTCCTGATGCACTACCGTTACCCGGCCACCTGAAAGCAGGGACGTTTCGACCGTCGGCTTGCGATAGACTCGGCGCAGAGCATTGATGAACAGCTGGCGGTGCAGCCGCGCCCCATGGTAAAAGTACATCCGGCCGATCGCGTGGGCGAACCAAGTGATCGACCCCTTGCCGAGACGGCGGACGGTGATGGCCGGGTGCTCTGCCAATTCGGTCCGGTTAGCGGTGTTCTGATGGCTGCAGTAGGCGCCGATGGTACGGCTGAAATAGGGCTCGCTGATATGCGCCAGCACCGTGGTGCCCTGCCTAGGCGAGGCACGCAACGCTCCCTCGTAGTTGAGGAATGGTGAACTCACCACTCCAGTGCCAACCGACTTTGTCGCGATTGTATAGTCGCAATCGTAGCGTGCCTCGCCCTCGTATTTTCCACCCACATCAAATAAGAACGACGTTCCTGCCGCATCGAGGGCGCTGCCGCCGATGACAATCACATGCCCGCCGGCATGGGTGAAATCTTCCAGGGCCTCGACGTCCTCCGGGGTCAGGCAACGCCCACCAGTGACAATCACGGTGTCGAAGCGCGCCAGGTCACTGCCGTCGACCACCGCCTCGAAGTCGAGATTGGCCTCCATCAGCATCTGGGTGACACCGTAGTCGTGGTCCATCTTCTGTGGACCGGCCACCGCCATGCCGCCAATTGCCGACGGTGCATCGGTACGGTTGAGGCAGGTCAACCATACCGCCAGGTTGGAGAAGGGTCGGCCGTTGAGTCCGAATTCTTCAATCTTCTCGATGTAGGCGTAGGCCTCGCCGATGTTGCGGTAGGTGTCCAGATCGAAGGCACCATTAGGATGGAGCTGGTCGCCGAACGAGCAGGTCGCGCCGTAGGCGATCATGCTTGCCGCCTCAAAACGGATGGCGTCGGCATGCTTGAAACCGCCGAATTCCCCCCACATGGTGTGGAACTTGCCAGACATGGCGAGCATGGCCTTATCCCGGGTCAGGGGATGGCAGGCGAAGAAGCGTGCCCGGGCCGGAAACTTGTCGTAACCGCCCCAGGTGGTGGGGAGGTCCTCCAACTCCAAGTGGGTCTGCTCGATCACGCTGTCCAGCGGCGTGTCGATATTCGCCCGACCATTAAAGAAGACCGTGGCCTGGGGATGACACTCCAGAATGAGCGCCTTGAGTTCGACCATGACCTCAATCCAAAGCTTATCGTGCCAAAGCTTGGTGGCCACATCATCGGCGATATCCACCCCTTCGGCAGTCATCCGCTCAACCGCGGCCTTAGAATAGCTGCGTTCATGGATGCAGATGTCGAAGAAGATACCGTCTACCGGATAGCGTTCGCACACTTCGCGGGTGAGATCGATCAAGTGCTGACGATAGCCGCTGGCGATGCACAAGAACTTCCACGAGCAGATCGGTCTTGGGGCCTCGGGGGCCAGACTTGGCGGCTTAGCGATCATCCATTGGGGCTCTCCCTGCTTGTCGAGGGCAACCCACTCTGGGTGGGACTCGGCATCGTTCGACGACCAACCTAAGGTGAGGTAGATGGGCGCTTTGACTCCCAGCTTGCGGCACACCTTGAGCTGCTCACCTAGCAAGTCGATGCTGAGTCCAGGATGGGGCTTGCCGACCTTGGTGGGGAAATAGCACCAGCTATGGTGGCACTTAGCGAACAAGGTGATGTTATTCACCCGGCCAAGCTTCAGTGCCTTAGCAAATTGTTTGGGATTGAACGCCGAGCCCACTCCAGGAATCAATTCGCTGGTATGAAAATCAAGATGCACGTGGCGGGCAGGAAGGGCAGGCATGGACGTATTCCGATTAAAGTGAGTGGTGGGGTTCGATAGAGGTTTATATTTCGCAGCCTGGCTGGTTCCATGACCCCCAGGATGCACTTTGTATCTTTTTCCCTGGCCACCGTGAAGTCGTGATGGAGCGTCGGCGCTTAAACCTCCTATTTTCTGTCCAGAAAATCGGTCAGGGAACGGGCAGCGAATCGGGCCTTCTGACGGTCGGCCTGCCAGCGGATGATCTCCTCAAGGTCGGCCACCGCCGTGGTGGTGTACGGCACTTGGGGCAGGTAGGGAAACGGGCCGAATTCCGGGGTCAGGGTAGTAACCACATGGCCGGCGGCGGCCTGGGCGTCCCACACCAGATCCCACCAATGTTCATGGGCGGCGACCTCCGCCGCCCAGGCCGGGTCCCGGGGATCAGGAACCTGAGGGCCCTGGCCGTGGCCGACCCGGGCATGCAGGTGGATTACCTGCTGGGCGAAAGCGCGGAGGAAGTCCTCCTGGTCGGTGATCAGCCGTTCGGCGACGCAGCACCAGTGGCTGTAATCCGCGGTAAAGCGGATCGTCGGCAGGTCGGCCAGCAGATCGCGGACAATCCACGCGCTGTGGAAACAACGGCCCCGGTGGGTCTCGTGGGCGACCGGCACCGGCAGGTCCCGCTCCAAGGCGGCGACCTCCCGGTAGAATCCTCGCATCTCGTCACGGGTCCAGGCGTCGAAGCCGCTGTGGGCGTTGATCAGCCGCGGCTTCAGGGGCAGAGCGTCGGCGATCTGCTGGCGGAGGCTGGCGAGATCCGCCGCTGGCGTACGCTGGGGCCCGGCGGCGAAACCGCCGGAGAACACCTGGACCACCAGACCCAGGCCAGTCTCGGCCAAGGCCTCGGCAACCGCCTGGCGGGCCTCGGCATCCAGGTGACCGAGGCCCGCTTCGACCGCGGCGTAGCCTTCGGACTTAGCGTCGCGGATCAGTTCGGGCAGAGAGCATTCGGACCCCCAGGCATGGCGGACAAGGTCCAGCTTCATGAGCGGTACCATTGCGCCCATTCCTCGGCAGCAACCGCATCGGGGCCGGTGAGAAGCCAGGGTCTGGGGAACCCGCAGAGCAGGCGGCTGGCACTCGGCGTATCCGGGGCGAAGAACCGGGCGTCGATAGACCAGCGGATCCCCTCGGTGCGGTTTTCCCCGGACCGGTGGAGGACGAGGTTGTGCATCACCAGGGCGTCACCGGGTTGCATCGGCAGGGTGAGGACGTCGGCCTCCTGCCAGCCGCCTACGGCCTCCAGGAATTCGCCATCACCAATCCCGGGGCGATGGGGGATGGCGCCCTGGCGGTGGGATCCGGGCAACACCTGCATGCAGCCGTTGTCCGCATCCACCGGGACCAGAGGCATCCACACCGTGAGGATGGTGTCGATGGCAGTGTGCTCGCCATAGTAGCCGGTGTCCTGGTGCCAGGGCACGACGGTGAGGCTCTGCCCCGGCAGCTTGGGCCGGAGATTAAACTGGCGATGGCCATTGATGTCCGGGCCCAACAGGGGCGCGAGGGCGTTCAGCAGTTCGGGCGCACGGTGCAGGGCATGGACAGCGGGCACCGCCAAGTCCTGGGTCCAACTCCGCCCATAGCGGGCGGAGTGCTTGCCGGCGAAGCACAGGTTGCGGGCGAAGGATTCCAGCGGCCCGGGGCTGCACAGGCCCTCGGCGGCCAGCTCGGCGCGAATCGTCCCCACCCGGGCATCGATCGCGTCACGCACCGCCTGGAGCCGGGTATGGGGGATGAGGTTGCGGAGGACGGTATAGCCCTGCTCGGCGAAGGTGTCCGGGCACACGGTCGGGGGCCAGGGAGAAGTCTGGGTGCTCATGTCCTTGATCATATTCCGTGGTCGGTGGACGCCCATGGCCCAGAAAAGAACCTGGTGGTCCATTTGTGATTCTAGTGCCGTTACCAAAAAAAAGTGCCGTTACCAAAAAAAATGAACGCAATGGCGACCTTGCCGGAGTGTCTGGGAGACCACGGGTAACAATCGCTGGCGTCTGATGGGGATGAGAGACAACATAACCAGCGATGAATCCAAGGTATTTTTCTTTTTCCTGGCACCGGCGGTCGGGGTGTGATCACTCAGAGCTGGGCCCCAGCGCTTTGCATTCACGGCTATGAACACGACGGATATCGCCGAGGTCAGGGCCGCGCTCCGCTTGCCCGAATTCCTACCAGATCCCTGGGTGATCGCCCAAGGCAGCCACGGCCCGGGGCGCTGCGAGTACCGTCTGCATGGGCTGTGGCAGCTCCACCTGTACCCCTATTCCTGCGCTGCCGAGATCGACGGTCACCGCTTGGCCATCCGCCCGGGCACCGCTGGCCTGACTCCGCCCGGGATGGCGATGCGGTACGAGTTGGGGCAGACGGGCACCCACCTTTACGCCCACTTCGCCTGCGCCAACCGCTTAGCTGACAGCCCGTGCCTGGTGGACCTGGGGGCGGACTACCGGCGAGTGGAGCGCCACCTGACCGAGGCGGTTCCCTGGGTGGCGACCGATCCCCGGCGAGCAGCAGTGCGCCTGTGGGACGTCCTCGGCTGCGTCGCCGCCGCCGCGCCGGGAGCACCCGAAGCCGGCCTGGTGGTCCGCGCCCGCTCGTGGATTGAGGCTCGGCTGGGCGGGTCTATCGAGCTCGCTGCCCTGGCCGCCGAACTGGGGTGCTCCCGCGAGCACTTGGCCCGGCGTTTCCGTGCTGAACTGGATTGCACCGTCGTCGCCTATGTCCGCCAGCGCCGGGCGGCCAGGGCTGAACACCTGCTGACCAGCAGCACCCGGCCCCTCTCTGAGATCGCTCGCAGCATTGGGGTCGCCGACGCCCACGCTTTTAACAAGCTGATCCGCCGCGAGCTCGGCCAGTCCCCCCGAGAGTGCCGACGCCGCGGCGGCCGGTGAAGTCAGGGACGGCAGCACCGTCTCTCCAATGGCGGTGGATCTTCCCCAGGTATCGAAACTTCAGAGTATGAGCAAAAAACCACGTATTCAGCAGAAATTAGAGCGTAAGTCTACCACGGTTGGCTCCTAGGAGATGCCACGAGCGAATCAAGACCCCGTGGGCGGGGATCAGTCCGTTGAATCCGGCCCCCTTGACCCCTGCGCGCGTCAGCCTGTCTTCACTGCGGGCGAAGGGACCATTGGCGTGTGG
>JBIILZ010000087.1:0-16785 GCA_044338255.1 Planctomycetota bacterium
CACCTGGTCAACAAAAACGGATGGATCTGCATCGCCCTACAGGCGCTTGGTATTTCAGAAGATTGCATCAAGCCCGTGCTTTCACGATTGGCATTATATTAAAATTCGAACTCTTGAGTGTGCGTGGTATGGGCTAGCTTCGGAAATTTCGACGGTCAGATCCGATTGGAAGGTGCGATTCTCTCTGCCGTAGCCGCGCGGGTTGCAGACCACCCGGCATCCAGTCGGTAGCACGTAGTCGAACGAGCAGTGGGTGTGACCGTGGATCCACAGCGGAACGCCGGTGGTGAGTTCATCCCGGTCGTTGGCGAAGTAGGCGTTCACCAGGCTTCCGCGGTACTGCTCGTGGCAACTGGACCGAGACGGCAGGAAGTGGGTTACGACGATCGGCACCTCGCCGGCGGCCTGAGCTTCGGCAATCTGCTGCTGCAGGAACCGGGTGGAGACCGCATGCATGGCCCGGCTGTCATCCGGCGTCAGAGGGCGATCATCCTTGAGGATCAGGCCGTAGTCGTTCAGGCAGCCAAGTGCTGCTGCGCGCACCCGCGCGAAGGCGGCCTCGCCGATGGCTCCGTCCTCGGTCCAATCCATAGCGCTCCACCAGGTCGAGCCGATGAAGCGGTAGGTCGTGCCGTGGTGTTCGTAGCGCCAGATGCCGTCGTCGAGCACCTTCAGGTTGAACGCCCCGACCCGCCAAGCCTGGATCAGGGAAGCCTGCTCGCTGGCGATGTCGATCTGATACCAGTCGTGGTTCCCGGGCACGTAGACGACCGGCTTGCGAACCTGATCGCACAGGTCGACCAGCGCCTTCGTCATCCGTCGGCCATTGGCCAGGTCGCCGGCCACCACCACGACATCGCAGGCGACCTTGGGCGCGACGAAGCCGCCGTGCTCGATGTGCAGGTCGGACAAGACATGCAGCCGCAGTGGGATCTTCGCGCGTTTCATGCTGGTGGGTCAGCTTTTCCCGACGCTGGCACGGCTGCCGCCAGCGCCAGCGCCGATTCGGCTGACCCGGTGATCCAGGCCGTCGCCTGTTCCGGGGTGAGGACCACCGGCATGCGGTCGTGGATGTCGGCGATGCTGGCGTGGGCGGCGGTGGTCAGGACCACGACGCAACCGCCCTCGGGGGTGGATTCCCAGAGACCGGCCATTGCCCAGGCCTCAAGTCCCTCGGGCCGCAGTAGGTGCTTTGTGCCCCGCTTGGCCTCGGGATCGGCTCGCTTCCATTCGAACCAGCCCGTTGCCGGCAGCAGGCAGCGGCGGCGCTGGACGGCCTCGGCGAAGGTCCGCTTGCCGGCGGCGTCCTCGATCCGGGCGTTGATCAGTTTGCCGCTGCTGGCGAAGTCCCGGCTCCAGCCCCAGGTCATCAGGCCGAGGCGCCGGGGACGCTCGGCCGGGCCTTCCAGCAGCACCGGCACCCGGCGGGTGGGACGGATGTCCGTGTTTGGCTCCCACGCCTCGGCGCCGGGGGCGACCTGGGCAGCCCAGCGGCCGGCCATGACCGGGATGGTCTCTGAGTTGGCGAAGCGCCCGCACATGCTGGGCATGGTAGGTGGGCTGCGGCCCAGTCACGGCAGGGGCGGCCGACCTCTCTGTCCGGTGCGGTTCGGCTCGTCGAGCCGGACGGGGCTCATAACCCGGGCAGAGAGGTCAGAGAGGTTCCGGCGCGGCCGGTCGAATCCGAGGGTGTCCGGCTCGTCCGGGCGGTGGCCCGGGCCGGACAGAGAGATTCAGATAACGCGAGAACCCACGGAATACCGTGGGTTCTGCGCTGGCCGTTTGGCCTGGACCAGTTAACGGAAAAGCCCCGGTTTTCACCGAGGCTTTTCTTTGGTTGCGGGAGGAGGATTTGAACCTCCGACCTTCGGGTTATGAGCCCGACGAGCTACCAGACTGCTCTATCCCGCGTCCTGGTCCGTAGAAGTATGTAAGCAAGTGAGGGTTGTCAAATTTGTATTGGGGGCACGGTATCGCCATGCGCGTACTGATGGTTTGTCTCGGAAATATCTGCCGTTCTCCGATGGCCGAGGCGGTGTTGTGTTCCATGGCTCCGACGTGGTCCATCGACAGTGCCGGGACCGGTGCCTGGCACGTCGGACATCCTCCTGATCCGCGGACGCTGACGGTTTTGCAGCGTCACGGACTGAGCACCAGGCATCGTGGACGGCAGGTGACGGTCGAAGATTTTTCGGCGTTCGACATCATCTTCGCCATGGATCGCAGCAACTTGCTGAATCTCGGTCTGATCATGCCGACCAGTGGCGTGGTCCACGCGGCGGTGCGCTTGCTGGGTGCCTATGACCCCTTGGGCGAATCCGAGATTCCTGATCCGTACCATGATGAGCTGCCGGAGTTCGAGGCGGTATTCACCCAGGTCGAGCGCTGCTGCCGGGAATTCGTACGCCATGCCGAAGGTTCGGGGTCATCACTGCCGGGGTGAGGCCTCGGCGGCAGGGGGGTCAAATACGTGTTCGGCACAACTGCGCGCAGGTGCCGGGAGCGTCCTGAAATCGCCGCTGCGCACGGCGGCACAGGCCTCATCAAGTCGTTTCTGACCGATGCCGGGCAAGGCGTCGACCATCCACCGCTCAGCGCAGTGGGCATCACGCAGCGCCGGCGACGGAGCTGCCGGCCAGAGGCGGGCATGGGCTCCCAGGCTGAGTACCGCCGCGATGCCGATCGCGAACCACCAGCGCTCGCTCATGCCTGGATGCGCGCGAAGCGGCCCTTGCCGGCGCTATCGTCGATGATCGTACAGGTCAGGCCGAGCTGCGTCGCCAGGGCGGTGATCGCCTCACCCTGCTGCCAACCGTGTTCGAGCCAGAGGGTCCCGCCCGGGCACAGCCGACGGGCATCGGCGACCAGCGGGCGGATCAGGTCGAGACCGTCGGCGCCGGCGAAGAGCGCCATGGCCGGCTCATAGCCTAGTTCGGGATCGCACAGATGGCGTTCGTGCTCGGCGATATACGGCAGGTTGGCCACGACCACGGCATACGGGCCAGCAAGATGCTCGGCGAGGTGGCCGTGATGGAAGGCGACTTCGAGCGTATGCGTCTGGGCGTTGGCCTTGGCGATGACGAGGGCCTCGGCCGAGACGTCGGTGGCTTCCACGCTGCAGTCGGGGCGACTCTGTTTGAGGGCCAGGGCGAGGGCGCCTGAGCCGGTGCCGACATCGAGGATGCGGCAGGGTTCGCTGGGCAACTCGCGAAGGATGAGATCGACGAGTTCCTCAGTTTCCGGACGGGGCACTAAAACAGCGGGCGAAACCGCCAATTTCAAGGCCCGGAACGGCTGACTGCCGAGGACATAGGCCAACGGCTCGCGCTTGCCGCGACGGGCCACGCGCTCGCGCAGGCGCACGACGTCGCTTTCACCGAGGGGCATATCGAAGCGCGTGTAGAGCTCGAGGCGGCTGAGTCCGAGGGTCTCCGAGAAGATCCATTCGGCTTCGCGGCGATGATTGGGCAGCCCCTTGGTCTGCAGCCAGGCCGCGGATTTCTGCACCAGGTCGATGAGCGTGGGCTGGGTCATGGGGGCATCGTCGGGCGCCTCTGGCGGTGGCCAAGGGGGGAGCGTACCGGTCACCTACGCCGGTCTCGTCGTGGTTGCCCTGACGCGGTTGCCGGACATGGTCGAGTGCATGGATGGTGGTTTCGCCCCAATCGTGCTGTTGTTGCTGCTCGGTTCGGCTCTGGCGGTGGGGACCACGCGTCTCTGCCTGGGAGCCTTGCCCGCGTATCTGGTCGCCGGCGCCGCCTGCGGACCGGGGTTCATGTCGTTGATCGATGAGCAGCAGGTCGCGCATCTGGCCGCAGTCGGTGCCGCCTTGCTGCTTTTCGCCCTGGGCTTGGACATGGATCTGACGGCCATGGGCCGGCGGTTGCGCACCGTCGGTACGGCCAGCGCCATTCAGGTGAGCCTCACCATCTTCATCGTCGCCCTGGCGGCGATGGTGCTGGGCATGCCGGGCGGCCAGGGTCTGGCCCTGGGCGCCTGCTTGGCGATGAGCTCGTCCCTGCTCATCCTCCGCGCCCTCGATGAGCACCATCTGCGCGGCAAGGAGGAGGGTCAGATGGCCTTGGGGATCTCTCTGGCCCAGGATGTCGCGCTCGGTCCGCTGCTGATCGGTCTATCGTTTGTCCTTCCGCTCGGACCGCGTCCGCCGCTGTGGCTGATGAGCCTGGGTATCGTCGGTCTGCTCGCGGGGACCATGCTCCTGCGGCTGCTGTTGATTCCGGTGATCCTCGCGCGCGTGCGTCAGGCGCAGGTCGCCGAGCTGCAGGTGGCGTTGGCGGTGGGCGTGGCCCTGGGCGCAGCATGGGCGACGGATGCTGTCGGACTCGGCGGAGCCGTGGGCGCCTTCTGTGCCGGTCTGGCTTTTGGCCGTGACCGGCAGTCGGTAGCGCCGGCGGTCGAGCCGCTGAAGGGGCTGACCGCGATCTTCTTCTTCGCTGCTACCGGCCTGCTGTTTTCGCCGACCTATGTCGTCGGCCATCCACTGACGGTGGTGGGCATGCTGATCGGCACCATCTTCGTCAAATCGGCGATCGCCGGCCTCGCCCTGCGGTTGGTGGGGATGTCGGTGCGTTCGGCCATCGGTTGCGGCCTGTTGCTGGGAAACGTCGGTGAATTCTCGATCATCCTCGCCGGGAATCTGTTCAGCGGTACTTCCGATCCGGCGCTGATCGAGCTCCATCAGCTGATCCTCACCACCTGCGTTTTGAGCTTCCTGTGCATGCCCGGAATCACCTGGCTCGCCGGCAGGTTCCTACCCCGCCCGCGCAGCCGGCTGATCGAGGAGCACGGCGAAACCGTGGTCATCGCCGGCCTCGGCCCAGTGGGCAATACCGTGGTGCAGACCCTGCGCGCCCAGGGCCTGCCGTTGATGCTCGTCGATCGCAACGAGCACCTGCTCAGTCCATGGCAGGGGGTCGACGGCATCCGCTGCTATCAGGGTCGGATCGAGGACATGGACGACTGGCTGCCGACCCTCGGCCATCGACCGGGTCTGGTGGTGCTGACCTATCCCATCGCCGACACCTCGGCCCTCATCGCCGGCCGGCTGCGCGACATGGACCCCGGGCTGGTGATCGTCGCACGGGCTCCTTACGAGGCCCAGATCGCCACCCTTGAGCGCGCCGGCGTGAAGTACGTCATCTGTGACGAACGCGAGACCGCCCGCGCTCTGCTACCGCTGCTGCAACGCGCCCTGCTCAACGCCGCCCAGGATCCCGAGCATCAGCGCACCCGCGCCACCCAACGAACCCTGCAGCGCTTGACCGCCGTCCTGCCCCTCCTGCCCCCCGCCGACGGCCAGCTTGACAAACCTCCGCCCGAACCATGATCCGCCGCCTGCCACGATGCTCCCATCGTCTAGTGGCCTAGGACAGTGGATTCTCAGTCCGCGAACTGGGGTTCAAATCCCCATGGGAGTACCAAGATATAACCCTCTGCGAAAGCAGGGGGTTATTTTTTATAGGCGAAAAGTATAACAAGGCATCGTTTTCGGGGGATGGTTTAGAATATTGACAATTAAATTTGACTTTGACTACCTTGTAGGCTGTGTGACTGAGTTATACTAGCCTGACTATGTCCAGCTACAGTCGCATCTTGGTGTTCTTCATTTTTTTCTGTGCTCTGTGTGCCGCCTCAGCTGCTGAGCAGCCTGGCTTGCGTGGCGATTACTTTTCCGGTTCCGATTTTCAGGATCTGCGGCTGACTCGGACCGATGCACAGATCGCGTTCAATTGGGGTGTCGGAGCCCCAGACGCCGCCTTGCCGGCGGATCATTTCTGTGTGCGCTGGTCGGGGACGCTGACGCCTACTTTTAGTGAAATGTATACGTTGACCGCGACGGGCGATGATGGCATTCGCGTGCGGATCGGCTCGACGTTGGTGATTGATCGTTGGACCAATCAGTCGGCGCGTCCAGTTAGCGGTCAGATCTCCCTGGTCGCACATCAAGCCGTCCCAATCACCATCGAATATTATGAAAATAGCGGCTTCGCGTCGGTCAAACTGGAGTGGGCGAGCGCCCATCAAGTGCGGGGTGTCATTCCCACGACAGCCTTTCGATGCACGCCTTTGGAGCAGTTGCCACCAGGCACCGGCTCCGGGCTCCTAGGTCAATATTTTGCTGGCGTCGATTGCACAAAGCAGGTGTTCGGGCGCATCGATCCGCTGATCGATTTCAATTGGCTCAGGGGCTCGCCCACCACCGGTCTCACGCCGGATCAATTCTCGGTGCGCTGGACCGGCCAGGTCCAGCCGCGTGGGACCGGCACGTATACCTTTTTCGTGCGGACTGATGATGGCGCGCGGCTGTGGGTCAACAACCAGCTCATCGTTGACCAATGGCATCTGCAGGCGGCCAAAACCTGGACCGGCACCATCGCCTTGGAAGCCGGCAAGCACTACGATCTGAAGCTTGAATTCTACGAGAACTACGGCGCGGCCTCGGCTCAGCTCTTCTGGTCAGGCCCGACCCAGGTGCGCGAACTGATTCCGACCACGCAGTGGTACTTCGCTGACGTGACTCCGCCAGCCGCGCCGCAGATGATCGCCTACGGCCAGGATCAGGCGGTGAGCCTGGTCTGGGAACGACCTGCAGATGATGTGCGCGCTGAGCGCTTTTTCATCGAGCGCGATGGGGTCGAGATAGGTGTCACGTCGAAGCTGAACTTCACCGATTCCGGTCTGGCGACGGGCAGCACCCATACCTACCGCGTCCTGGCGGCCGATGCCGCAAATAACCGCTCGCCGTGGAGTGTGCCGGTGACGCTCACTGTACCGCCGTCAGCGGTTACCGTGGGCACCGGCACCGGCTTGAGCGCGAGCTATTTCAGCAACCAGACGTTGACCGCGCCAGTGGCCCTGGCCCGTGTGGATTCTACCCTCAATTTTGCATGGGGTGTCGGCAGCCCGGCTGCGGGTATTCCGGTTGATCATTTCAGCGCCCGTTGGGAGGGTTTTCTCCAGGCGCGGTATTCGGAAGTGTACACCTTGGCCATCGCCAGCGATGATGGCGTGCGCATGTGGCTCGATGACCGTCTTGTCGTCGATCAGTGGAATGATCACAGAAGCCGAACTTTTATGGTCGCCCAGGCTCTCGGCGCGGGAGAATTCCACCGCCTGCGCATCGAGTACTATGAGAATACCGGCTCAGCGAGTGCGTGTCTGTCGTGGTCGAGTCCACGCGTTGCAAGCCAGGTTATTCCGCAGACGCAGCTCTATCCGGCGCTGCCGACGGTCGTCGATGCCCCGCCGGTCATTACGGCGCTCACGGTGCCAGCGACGGTTTACGGCACGACGGCCAATCTCACGGCCACGGCCAACGATGATCATCACGGACTGACCTATGTCTGGACGGTGAGTGGCCCCGTGCCCGCGACGCTCGCAACGCCAACGGCAGCCAGCACCACGGCGGCTTTCACCGCCAGCGGTACGTATCAGGTCGGCTTCTGCGTCACCGACAGCGCCGGCCAATCAGCGGCGGCGACGCGTGACCTGACGGTGGCGGCGGTGCCCGCCCAGGTGAACGTGACCGCGCCGAGCGTGGTCGATCCGGGTGCGACCGTGACCTGCACGAGTCAGATTGCCGATCAGTTCGGAACTGTCTTGTCGGTGACACCGACGTGGACGACCTCGGCAGGAACTATTTCGCCCTCGGGTATCCTTACCGCCCCGGCCACAGGAGGCCTCGTGACGGTGACGGCCCAGGCCGGGTCGGTCGTAGGTCAGGCGACCGTGCGCGTGCGTGCGGTGCCGGTCATCACTTGGCCAACGCCAGCGGCGATCACCTATGGAGATCTGCTGAGTGCTGCACAGTTGACGGCCACGTCGCCGGTGGCTGGAACGTTCAGCTACACTCCTGCCGCTGGTGCATTGTTGTCCGCGGGAAATCAGAACCTGTCGGTGATCTTCACCCCGACCGATGCGCAGTCATTCATGAGCGCGCAGGCCGCTGTGACCCTGGTGGTAAACAAGGCTACTCCAGTTATCGCCTGGGCGACGCCAGCGCGAATGCTGACGGGTACGGCGTTGTCCGCCGTTCAGCTCACGGCCTCGGCATCCATTCCTGGTACCTTCACCTACAGCCCGCCCACTGGCACGCTTGTCATGGGGCATGAGCAGGTAGTAACCGCAACGTTCGTCCCCAACGAAAGCGCCAATTACGCCAACGCTCAGGCCGCCGTGACGATCCCCATCGATAGTGTGCCGGTGATCACAGCGACAACGGTGCCAGCAATCCTGACCAGTATCTCGACCCCACTCTCAGTGACCGCCATCGACGACTTGCTGGGCCTCGTCTACCATTGGACGGTGGGCGATGGGGCTGTGCTCGTTGGTGCAGATTCGGCGACGCCCACATTGACCGCCCAGCATGCGGGCTCCGTTGCCTGGTCGGTTCTGGTCACTGATAGCGCAGGCCAAACCGCGACCGCTGCCGGCACCGTGGTTATTCAATCCGTGGGGACCTCGCTCGCATTGACCAGCGATCGTACGGCCCTGGCGATCGGTGATGTGGCGACGGTGACTGCTGTCGTCAGCGATCAATTTGGCGTCGTGTTGGCGTCGCCGGGGACCCCGAGTTGGCAGGTCAGCGGATCCGTCACACTCGGCGCCGCGACCGTTCTTTCGACGCAGGTAATCGCTGCCGCCCCCGGCGGTTCTGCGGAGGTGAGTGTCGACCTCGGTGCGCTGCATGGCAGCACTACGCTGACCGTCGATGCTGCCGATGTCGGTCCGACCCTGCGCATCGCCGCCACCATTCCTCAAACGATCGAGCAGACTCCGTCATTCGTCTATCTGGTGCAGACCTCGCAAGATGCGGGTGGTCCCACGTATCAGTTCCGCGACCTCAGCCAGGAGAGCGATCTCATTCCGCTGACCACCAGCATGGGGTATCCGATCGACTATTTGTCTTATGTCGAAGATAGCACCGTGCTAGAGATGGTCGTGAATCCCGACTATGGGTATGGATATCCGTCGTTGATCGCCCTTGGGTTCGACTTTCCTTTCTATGCGACATCGATGTCGAGCGTGCAGGTGAGCGCGAACGGCTGGCTTGGCTTTAGTCAGGCAACGCAAGATGATAATTTGCAATATGGTTATGGATTTTTTTATGGTGAACCAAAAGTCGCTGAATTAGCGACCGTGCCGCTGCCGAGTCTGGCTGCGCCGAAAGCGCTGATTGCCGCCTATTGGAAGGACCTGGTCCCCGATGCGCAGAGTCATATCTACGCCAAGCGTTTGGACGCCACTCATTTTGCGGTACAGTACCAGGATTTCGCCTGGTACGCCGACCCAACGCAACGGGTGACCTTCGAAGTGATCCTAGCCAGCGATGGCGGCATCACCGTATCGTTCGCGCAGGTTCCCTACGACATCACCGGCGTGGTGCTGGGTTTGCAGGATGTCCTCGGTGAAAATGCCGTGGTCGTCGGACCTGAGCAGGTGGTATTGGCGCCCGGAACGGTGATCGCGTATAAGCGCGTCAAGCGCGTCGCCAGCCCGGGCCTGTTTACCGTCAGCCGATCGGGAGGGGATCTCACCCAGGCGATCACGGTGGCAGTGACTGTCTCGGGGACGGCGACGCCGGACCTTGATTATGTGACGCTGCCAACCTCGATCACGCTGCCCAGCGGTGCCGTCAGCGCTACTCTGCGCGTCGATGCGGGTGACGATTTCATGCGTGAGCCACTTGAGTCGGTGGTGGTTGGCCTGGGCCAGGTGGCCGGCTATGCCCTCGCCAGCTCAGCAAATTCCGCGACGGTGGTGATCCGCTCACCCACCCGCCCGGAGGTCACGTTTCCGGCCGCCACGGCAATTCTCTCCGATGATGCCGGTGATGTTATGCTGCCGGTGCGTCTGTCATCCGCAGCCGTCGAAGAAGCATCTATCGCCTACCGCATCGTTGGCGGTACGGCCGTGGCGGGCACCAATTTTGCGCTCAGCGGTACGCTGCTCACCTTTGCGGTGGGTCAGCAGCAACTAGGTATTCCACTCCATGTGACGGCCAATCCGCTGATCGCTCCTGACCGTACGCTTGAACTAGAGCTCTATCACCCCGCCGGTCTCGATCTGGGGGCCTATGTCCGACAGACGATTACGATCCATAATACGGTGAAGCCAGCACTCACCCAGCTGGTGGCGATCCCCGCTACAGTAATCACCGCCAGCACGACGCTTCAGGTTACGGTTTTTGACGAGAAGCCACTCACTGAACTGCTGTGGACATGGTCGTCGACCGGCCCGGCAGCGGTAGTCGTGAACCCGATCGATACGACCCATTTCACCGCCACCTTTACTCGGGCAGGGAGCTATGTCGTAACCGGCCAAGTAACCGATAGCGATGGGTTGATCTCGACGAAACAGCTCGATGTGCTGGTGATACCGACCCCGACGACGGTGACGGTTTTGCCAGCCTCCAGTACGGTGGATGCCGACACGACTCTAGCCTTGCAGGCGCAAGTTGCCGACCAATTTGGCCAGTTGATCCAGGGTGCCAACCTCCAGTGGTCAAGCGATGTAGGCTCATGTGATGCTGCAGGCGTCTTCCATGCGCCGGCGACGATCACCGGCACTGCGCTGGCCACGGTGCAGGCGCGGGCCTCAGAAACCGTGGTGGGCACGGCGCAGGTGAGTCTGCGCTCCATCGCGGCGGATCTGTTGACGACATTGCAGCCCGCGGGCGGAACCTATTTCAGTCCCTTAGCCGTGACGCTGACCGCCTCGGATCCGACGGCTGCCTGCTGGTATGCGTTCACGCTGCCGCCGGCGCTGCCACCAGCGATCGATCCCGTATCACCGGGCGTACAGCAAGCGACGTCATCGGTGTTGCTGACGAGTTCAGGTCTGCTTTCTGCGCGCTCGATTCGCGGACAAGCAGCCAACGGTATCAACGGCCCGGTGCAAACGGCCAGTTACCACCTGATCGATCCGGCATCACTGATATTGACCGCGCCAATGAGCCAGGCCTTGTCACCGGCTGTAGTAACCTTGACCGGCGACCTCAGCGGACTCCAGATCACGGCTGTCGATGATCTGGGCCGCATCTTGGTTACCCAGCCATCCGCAGCGGGCAGCAGGCAATTCCTGGTGACCATTGATCGTGAAATGACGCATCTGGTGGTGACCCTGCGTGATGCGCGTGGTCAAACCGTGAGCCGTACCGCGGTGATTCATCGTCAAATACATGATCCTTCGCTGCCTAAAACGCCGGCCGATCCATTCATTACCAGTCCCCAATCGACGGTGTGGTTTGCCACACCATTATCCAGCGGCGGTGTCGCGACCTTGCCTGGCATGTTCAATCCCGGCGATGGTTCGCCGATTATACCGGTGACGCCAGGTGTACCGGTGGCGATTCACTATCCCCAGCCCGGCATCTATACCGCGACCTATACCAATGGTCTGACTACCGTCACACGTACCACCTGGGTGGTGCAGGTGCGCTTTCCGAGCGAGGAGAGTGTGGTCTTGGCCGGCCATCCGCGTACGGTTGCGGTGCAGGTGTTGCCTAGTGAAGCCCGGGCGGCGATTGTCTACCGGATGGTCGCCGGCGACGTTACCGCCACGCCAGCCCCTACTGGGGTGCAGATTTCGGGCGATACCGGTACGCGGACGGTGATCATGGCTTCGCATCCGTCGGCCTTGGGTGTGAATTTGGCGGCGCATGATGTGGTCATTTGCGAGGTGAAGAATTCTCCTGAAGATGACGGATTGATCCAAGGTGTGGAAGTAACCCAGCGGTGGGGGTGGACGTTTGTCGGTTCTGAAGATTATTTCTTCACTGGATCGCATACATATCTCAGGCCGAATCAATTTCTTGATCATTCACCTTATATTCCGTTGAAGAAATCAGAATTTAAGAAGGAATATCCAGATTCCTCAGTTTTAGCACTTATTCGGCTTAAGCCGACGAGCCAGAATATTGAATATCGTTTGTTAGTTAATGGAGCTTCGGAAATTCAATTTGCTACCGATCGTGCACAAATTCCTGTCTCCCCTGTATTAAATGACGGCTCTAGAGCTTATATTTTTGGTGTATCTAATTTTCCGCGCATTCAAAAGAATAAGACTGATATACCTATCTATTACTCTACAAATGCATCCTGGAAGACCCGCGAAAATGGAATCATCGTAGATCTTTTCCCCGCTAAAACATTCATCCCAGTGATCCAGTCGCTTGAGTTGACGGCCAGGCCTGCAGATGACTGGAAAGTGAATCATCAGGGGTGGGGTCCAAAGACGATGACCCTGACTGCGCGTGGGGTGAAAGCCATCTCAGAACATGATGAATTGATTAAATTGTTCAGCGTTACCGCAAATCAGGTTTTTCATTCAGAATCGTTTGATTCTAACCAAAGCATCTCATATAAATTAGCGCAATTTAAGGACTCCAGGCTGTGGAAGTCAGCTGATAAATGTTTTAATTCATCTGGCTTGGTTGACCGGGTAAGTGGCGTTACTGAATTCCGTCAATTTTCAATCCTGGATGAGGGATATTTTCAACATATGAACGAAGATGTTCTTGGAGCTTATACTTTAACTGCTCCACTTGGAAAGATATCGACTTTCTCATACAATTTTGATGCAACTGATTCCACCTGGGATTATGTCGGGTCCGGCAGGGTCGATGGCCCATCAGGCCACTATCGCACAGTGACGCCCGTACAAGTCTTTGAGACTTTTGCGTCACCCTTGAATCCCTTGGATAATTCAAACTTGGAAAGCAGAATTCTCTCGCAGGTTTCCAGCTTAGATTTTACCCCGATGTTTCGTTCAGAATATTCGAGATATTTCCCGGATCTTGACGAGACCGTGGCAGTACCTAGCAGTGGGGGAGCTAATCCGTCAGAAATTCCAGTCATGCAGCTAGGAACAGATGGAGTTAATGCCAAAATAACATGGGGAGATGCAAAACTCGAGACAATCGTTCATGAAGCTTTGATTCATTACAATGATAATTATCCAATTTCAAGAACGCTAAATAAATATCTAATGGCAGACATCAAAACAAAGGGGATCGTATCTACGGGATTCAATTTAAAAGTGCCGCTCTTTACCGGTCTTCAAGCGCCAGATAAAATGTCGATGGATAGTGATGGCAACTGGGATTTGTTATTAACGGATCCTGGAGTTTATTACATGAGTGTGGATATTCAGCCAATAATTTATCCACCTGAACAAATCTCCGATGATGTGCGGTTCTGGAACCCTTCTAATACATTTGCAACCTATACTTACGAATTTGTTCAGGTTCCGGTTGCAATTAATGTAGAAGGCATTTCTTGCAATCCGAGCAGCACCGCCTCAACAGTCTCTATTGTTACTCCTTATAGGGGTGACGCCTACGCGAACAGGACGCCTATTTTATCCGTTCCGCAAGCAAATCTGGGCCTAAAGCGAACCATCGGCACGACGACAACATTGGTGGCTCCCGGCGATACCGCCTTGACTATCGATCCCAAAGACCCGACGAAGTGGCTGCTTGATGTCATTCCCACCAGTCTCGCGGGCATCTATTCGATGAAGGTGCATGTCGATGGCACCAAAGATAAATTTTTCGAGGTCAAACGTCCGCTTCCGCTTGGCATGCACGCGACGCCGCAGTCCTGGACGACGGTCATCCCCAACGCAGCGACCTTCGACCCATCGACGGGCAATCTGCGCTTTTCGCGCCCGGTGGTCACCCACGCGACTCCCCATCCCGGCCCGGACGTAGTCCTCACTTACAATTCCCTCGACGGCACCACCACCGGTGTCGGCACCGGCTGGCGTACGAATTACGATTCACGGGTCGTCGATGGTACGTGGTGGATCGATGAATTCGGCGGCTGGTGGAATTTCGACACCGTGACGACGTCGCCGGCGGCGCATCTTAGCGCCCGTTCGACGCGCAATCTCCCCGGTGCCAGATTGCTCATCAGGCAGGGGAAGCTCGCTGCCGATAGTGATGCCATGGCTGCCGGCGACGGCTTCAATGGTGATGAGTCCGCTTGCGTCACCCCCGGGGATGGACGAGCGCTCTTTTACGATGCGCGGGGCTACCTGGTGCGCGTCGTGCATCAACAGGGCGGCACCATCACCGTGACGCGCAATGCGTTGACGGGCTATGCTGAATCGGCAGCAGACACCTGTGGCCGGACGCAGATTCTGACCGGCTTGGCGCTGGATGGCATGGCCACCAGTATGACCCTCGATGCGCAAGAAACGGGCAAGTGGCGTTTCACCTTCACCAATGACAAGATCCGCCGTCTGCAATCAATCGCCTGGGATGATGCCGACGGCGCACAATCAGCGTCATTTGCCTATCGCATCGATGACGATGAGGATAAGGCCAATGATTGGTGGGCCAATCGCCTCATCAGCTACACGTTATCGCGAGGTCAGGGCATCGCTGCCAGCGGATCGCTCACCTGGAAGATCGACTACACCGGGGCGCCAATAAATGCGCAGAATCCGGTCTATTACCCGCTGACGCGCCTGAGCGTGGATGGCCAGACGGCCGCCAAGCGGGAATTCGTGTTCTCGGGATATTACAAAGAGAGTCCGCTGGCGACCTCGCGCTCATTGACATCATATAAAGACTGCTCGCTGACCGTTGACGGCATCTCAACGACCTACACGTATGCGAACACGGCGACCTCCGCACCCACCAAGATCACGGTTGGTGGGAACGTTGTCGTGTCCCAGGATTTCGACACGCTCGGCCGATTGATCAAGCGCACCGCGACGCCGGGCGCCGGCATTCCGGCCGTGGTCGAAGATTTCGGCTATACTTATTCGAGCGCCGCTACCGTACCGCTGTTGCCGGCGAGCACGACGTCACTCCTTGCCCGGCATGTCGTCCATGATGTCACCGGCGTCGTTGGTGGCACGATCGATCAGATCACGACCAGTACCTATGGCGAACGCGGCGCACGTAGCGGTCTGCTGACTGCGCAGACAAACCCTGACCACTCGTCGACCACCTGGGATTACAACGCCACTGGCGACCTCGTCAGCTGGACGGATGCCGGGGCGCATACGTGGACCGCGGGGGCTTTGGACACCTATGGCAACTCGCAGCAGATCACGCTGCCGGGAGCGGGAAACCGCATTCAGCGGCAGACGGTCGATTCCTATGGCTATGTGACCAGCAGCCAAGGCTTCATCGGCGGCGCCACCACGGCCGTGGCCGATGCAGATCAGCATCATAGCGGAGTAAGCACGTCGCCTGAGGGAATCGTCAGCTCGCTTACCACCACCGCCAACGATCTCACAGCGGTAGCAACGACGACGGTTCCAACGGCCGCGGGCGGCTCGGTTACCACCATGGTCACCACCACCTATGACGGCATGGGCCGGCCCATCCGTGAAGCCGTGACGGGTCGCACCGACATCGTCACCACCTACCTCTTGCAGACGGACAGCGCCACACCGGGCTGGCGCGTCACGCGCAAGCAGGGCAGCGAAATCCTCAGCGATGCCTGGATCGACTTTGCGGGCCGCACCCGCGAGACGTACCAGTGGGTGACCAAGGTCGGCGGCACGGATGCCGCCCAGCTGCAGGTCACGACGTACACCTACAACCCGACCGATGGTCGTCTGCTCAGCATCAAACCTCCGGCGGACGAAGAGATTCAGGTGGCCTCCGATCTTCAAGGTCGGATCACCGCGACGACCCAGGGTTCGCGGACCACGTCGCGCACACTCAATGCTCTGGGTTGGGAATTGACCAGCACCGATGTCAACGGACAGACCAGTCAGATATTTTATGATGCCGCTGGGCGCGTGAAGCAGATCAAGAATCCGGCGGGCGGCTGGCAGTGGCTGACCTACGACGCGGCGGGGAACCTCACCGCGACCGAGTCCAGCACCGGCGTTCATACCGCCAGTGAATATGATGATGCAGGTATCCTGATCGCCACGATCGATGGCTTTGGTCGGCGCACCGAGCAGGCGATCACGGCGACCAGCATCACGTGGAAGGATCCAAGTCTCTCAAGTCTGACCGCGACGGCTACGCTAGACGGTGCATTGCGCGTCACCCAACACCAGGTGACCGGTACGGGGCTCGCGGCCATCACCACGATCACCCCAGGTGCGGCTGGTGACGGCACGATGGTTCCTGCGGGCCGCAAGGAAGTCGCGTCCACAGTGGATAGCCTAGGCCGTCCGCTACGTTCAACAGTGACGACGACACTCGCTGGCAATGCGAATGCCGTCTTCGGCACGACCATCGGCTACCAGGCGAACACCGATCGGCCAACCACGGCAACCCGTGATGATGGCCTGATCGAAGAAGATGTTCCCGATGCGGTATCAGGTGAAATCAACGAACACAAATCGAATGCTCATGCCGTCGCGCCCGTAACGACCATGCAGGTTCTGCAGCGCGATGCCCAGGGCCGCGTCCTGCGCTGGCGTGATGCTGACCAACGCGAGCATGCGCGGACCTTTGATAGCTTGGGCCGTTTGGCGACCTCGACCCCGGCTGGCCAAGCGACCGTCACGTACGCCTACCAGGGTGGCGGGGATCGCGTGGACACCGTGAGCAATGCCGTGGATGGCACCCGCCAGTTTACCTACCATCCGCTGGGTGGGGTGCGCTCGGTGCTGCATGATAGCGTCGAAGAGCAGGCAGCGGATTTCGACCAAGATGGCCGCGTCATGTGGACGCGGACCAAAGGCGTAACCCGCTCGACGAGCTACGACCCGATCACGGGCGTGGTGGCGAGTGCGACTGCTCCTGATGGCACCACCACCTACCACCGTAATGGGCGCGGCTTGGTG
>JBIILZ010000088.1:0-16728 GCA_044338255.1 Planctomycetota bacterium
GCCAGGGCCACCTCGTCCAACTGCCGACCTTGAACCGTGACCACGGGCATGACGGCATCCTAACCACTCGGGAGCCAGAACCCAGCTAAAAAGTCGACTCGGCCACTGACCTGCCTGAGCAGTTACGCTGATTGTTTATTCGCGCAGCTCCGGCAGCGTTCTTGGCGTGGGCCAGGACCGCGTCGAGCTCGGCCTGCGAGGCCACCGGACCGCGCAGCACGACCACCCCGTCACGGCTGATGATCTTGATGTTCTGGGCATTGACGGACAGGGCGCTGTCGCTGGTCACGGCCTTGCGGATGGCCTGGGTCAGGGCCAAGTCGGCTTCACCGTTGCCTTGATCCATCGGGGTTAAAGCCGCCCCGCTCTGATCGACGCGGTTCTGCCCTGAATTGTCAACTGCCTGCGGAGTGCTCGTGGGCATCGCGTTCGCGACCCGCTCTGTTGTGCGATCGACGACGCTGGTGGTGGCGTTCTTAGCGCTGGTGAGCGTCGCATCGGTAGCCGCCGCTCCGCTACGGATTTTTTCCTGAGTAGAATCGGTGAGCGGCTTGGCCAAGCCCTCATACGCACCCTTGTTGCCGGCAGCGGTCTTTTCGGCGTTGTCCTTGGCGGCACGTTCCTGGGCCTGATCGCGAGCCGTCTGATCATTCGCCGCGGCCTGGTCATGCGTGGTGACGGTCGGGGTCGCCTGTTGCTGGGAATGGACGCTGGTGGTCTGCGCTGCCGGTTCCCCGCAGCCGCTGAGCAGTGCGGCGGCGGCTATGGTGAAGGACAGGGCGCAAGGCAGGGCGAGGGCCATCACACCGGGGACGAGGATGCGGCTCATAGATTATTCGCCTGACGGCTCTTGTCGGCTTTGGCATTCGCGGGTACCGAGGCTTCGCCGGCGGTGGCGATGTCTTCAGCTCCGGCTTCGCTGTAGATGCGCTTGACGTTGCGCTCCTGCTCAGCGTCCTGGGCATGCACCGAGATCAGCACTCGGCCGTCGCGGATCTTGCCTTCATAACGCTTCGCCTCGTATTCGGGAATCCCCAGGCCGACGAGCGCGCCGCTGACGCCGCCGACGGTGGCGCCGACTGCCGCCCCACTGAGTGCGGCCATGATCGGACCGGCAGCGATGAAGGGACCGACGCCGGAAATAGCCAAGCTGCCGATGCCCATCAGCCAACCCAGGCCGGCACCGAGCACGCCGCCGGCACCGGCGCCGACCGTCGCGCCTTCAGGCGCCTTAGTATTTTTTTCATGGGCGAAGTCGCGCGTCGTGCCCTTGTCCGGAAACAGCACCGAGATGGCGTCGGAACTGAAGTGGGCGGCACGCAGCCGATCGACGATCGTGGAAGCCTGTGACTCGCTCGTCGCCAGGCAGTATACGGAAGTAGGCATGATGGATCTCGTGGTTAATGGTCATGCTGAGGACTGGACAGCCGCCAGCGGATGAACATGTCTATGCGCTAGACGTGCCGAACCGATAAGTGCTTTTTTTTCGGTGATTCGTTGCTGATTCGCTAATGAAAGCCGCGTTATTCACGGCCGCTCTTGCGTAATCAGCGACCGCCCCGGAACCGCCTTGCACATTGCAAAGATATCCCTGCCAGGGCGGTCCACCTCATCTCTTCATTTCGCGTTCGATGCGCACCGCATGCGTCCCTGCGCTGCGCTCCAAGGGCAGGCTGTCATCAGCCTGCAGCCGGCCATCGAGCAGCACCCGCCGCACGGTGCCCGCACCCGTGACGGTGAGGTTGTAGACGGCCTCGCCGTGGCGGTAGGTGATGGTGAAATCACCGAAGTCCGCGGGCGTGGTCGGCCGGCAGCGCAGGCGCACGCCATCGAGGACTTCCAAGCCCAGCAGCGATTCCGCGAGCAGGCGCCACATCCAGCCGGCCGAGCCGGTATACCACGTCCACCCCGCCTGCCCGACATGGCCTGGCGAGCGGTACACATCCGCCGCCATGACATACGGCTCGCCGCGCCAGCGGGCGCAGCCGGCGGCGTCGCTCGCGTGGCGGACGGGATTGATCAGCCGCGCTAGCTCGAGGGCCCGTCGGCCATCGCCGAGGGCCGCGTGGGCCATCGCCGTCCACACCGCCGCGTGCGTGTATTGTCCGCCATTTTCGCGCACCCCCGGGACATAACCCATGATGTAACCGGGATGCAGTCCGCCCTCGCTGCCCTGGGTCTGTGGACTGCTGCCGAAGGGCGGATCGAAGAGCTGGATCAGGCCATCCTCGGTGCGTACCAGGTCGCGATCGACCGCCGCCAGGGCGGTGCGCGTGCGTTGCGCATCGGTGACTCCGCTGAGCGCCGCCCAGGCCTGCGGCAGGGCATCGATGCGGCATTCCTTGGCCTCCTTGCCGCCCAGCGGCGTACCGTCGTCGAACCATGCGCGCAGGTACCAGCCGCCGTCCCAGGCATGGGTATCGAGACGCTTGCCGAGGGCGGCGACCTCGAGCGTGATGCGCTTGGCCAGCTCCATATCCCCGGTCAGCTCGGCCACCGGCGCGAAGTGCTGGAGGACGTCGGCGAGGAAGAATCCCAGCCACACGCTCTCGCCCTTGCCATGGGCACCGACGCGATCCATGCCATCGTTCCAATCGCCGGTGCCCATCAGCGGCAGGTCGTGCACGCCATAGCGCAGGCCGCGTAGGATGGCGCGTACCGCATGTTCGTAGAGCGTGCCCTGCTCGTTGCTGACCTGCGGCAGATCGTAGAGCGAATCCTGGCCTTCGGGGACCTGCGGCCCATGCAGGAAGGGCACGCGGACCTCGAGGATGCCGCGATCACCGGTGGCCATGACGTAGCGTGCCAAGGCATACGGCAGCCACAGGAAATCATCGGAAATGCGCGTGCGCACCCCGCGACCCTGCGGCGGATGCCACCAATGTTGGACGTCGCCCTCGGTGAATTGACGGCTGGCGGCGCGCAGCAGCTGTTCGCGCAGCAGTTGCGGCGCATGGTGTACGAGGGCCATCGCGTCCTGCAGCTGGTCGCGGAAGCCGAAGGCCCCGCCCGATTGCGAGAAGCCGCTGCGGGCAAAGATCCGCGCCGCGATTACCTGGTACGGCAGCCAGCCGTTGATCAGGACATCGAAGGCCTTGTCTGAGGTCTGCACCTGCACCCGACCGAGGACGTCCTTCCAGTATTCATAGACCCGCGCCAGCGAGGCCTCGGCAGCGCTCACGCCCTGGTGTTGTCGGGCGAGGGTCAAAGCCTGGGCGCGGCTGCCGCCGGCGCCGATGGTGAAGACCACCCGCTGCTCCTGACCGGGTTCGAGCTCGACGACGATGTGCAGCGCCGCGCAGGCATCGAGCCCGGCGCCCGATCGGCCGAGCAGGCCACGCGCCTGCAACGCCGCCGGATGCTCAGGACCGCCGCCACGGCCAAGGAATTCGCTGCGATCGCAGGTCCAGCTGGTGGGCCGACGGCTAGCGCAGGCAAAGGCGTGACGACCGCTGAACTCGTCGTGCAGCGGATTGTTGGCGAGTAGGATGCCGTCCTCGTGGGCGGTCACCAGATGCATGCCGGTGCGCTCGCGGATCTCGCCGAGGGTCCATTCCAGGTACAGCCAGGTGCTGATGCGCCGCGGCCGGCGGCTGCGATTGCGCAGGTGCAGGCTGTAGTGCTTCAGCGGATCGACGGCATCGACCCAATGGTGCATCTCGCAGGCGATGGCTTCCTCATCGCTGGTGAAGGCGCTGTAGCCGAAGCCATGGCGCACGACATAGGTCCCCGACCCACGGCGCGGGCCGATGGTCGGTGACCAGGCGACGCCGCTTTCCTCGTCCCGCAGGTACAGGGCTTCGCCGGCGGGATCAGTGACCGCGTCGCAACGCCACGGCGTCAGACGGAACTCGTGGCAGTTTTCCGACCACGTGTAGGCCGCTCCGCGTTCGCTGACCACGGTTCCGAATCCGGGATTGGCGAGGACATTGCACCACGGTGCGGGCGTCGCTGCCTGCGGTGGGAGGGTGATGATGTACTCGCGGCCATCGCGGGTGAAGCCGCCGAGGCCATTGTTGAACAGTAGCTCATGACGCGGCGCCGGCGCCGGCGCGGCCTCAAGGCGATGGGTGGTGACCTCGAGCTTCGGCGACACCGGCGCCGGACGCAGACGGCGCTCGGCGAATTGGATCAACGTGCCGCCAGCATCGCTGATCACCACCCGGGCATAGGTCGTTAACAGATGACGGTCCTCTTCTGGTAGCTGATCGACGCGGCGCACGAAGATCCCCGCCGGGCGATCGAGCAGCGAGGCCGGATCGTTGCCAGTGACCATCGCCATCACGCGCTCCGACAGTTCCTGGCGGTAGACCGAGGGATCCTCGATGAGCACCACGAGATCGACGGCCAAGCCATGGCTGCGCCACCAGGCGTGGGCTTGGACAAGGTCGCGGACCAGTTCGAGGCGGTGGCCATCGCTGATGCGCAGCAGGCAGATCGGCAGATCGCCGGAAATGCCGCTGCTCCACAGCCCTGAGCGCGTGCGGCGATTGCGCATGATGGCGGTGGCCCCGGCGCGACGATGGCTAGAGGCGTAGACTAGGCTGCCGGCGATGCGCGCGAAGGCCTGGACCTCGGCCTCGCTGACCCCGAGCTGGGCCAGGACCACCTGTCCATGCGTGACTGCGAGGCTGCGCGCGCGGTCTGCAAGGTGCACGTCGCGATAGCGCTCGGCGAGGGCGGTGGCCGCCGTCCGCGATTCGGCGACGGCATAGACGATGTCGAGCACCGCTCGGCCGCCGGCAGCGATGGTCACCGTGCGGCGTAGGGCCAGCACCGGATCGAGTACCGCGCCCAGCGATCCCGATAACGGGCCGGCAGGGCCGTTGAAGGCCTGGGCATCGGCGGTGGTATGTCCGCGACCGAGGAAGCGCACACGCTCGGTCTCGCAGCTCAGCGGGCCGACCGCGCCGCGGCTGCGATCGAGGAGCTGATGCACCAGCCAGCGGCGGGGCTCGTTGGACGAGCGCGGCCGGCGGCTGGCGAGCAGGGTGTCGTCGAGCAGCTCGGTCTCGATGAACAGATTGCTGAAGGCAGGATGGGCGAGATCAGTCGCCGCCGGCGCCAGGACCGGCTCGGCGTAGGTGGTGACCTCAATGGTGCGCGGCACATCACTGCGGTTGGTGAGCGTCACGCGCCGCAGCTCCATGTCGTCTTCCGGCGAGACGATGATTTCGGTATGGGCGATGATACCGTAGTCGGTGCGGCGGAATTCGGCCTTGGCCTGGGTGAAGATCGCCTCGTAGTCCTCGCCGCCCTGGCCGAGCGGCTGGTAGGCGGTGGCCCACAGGGCGCCGCTGCGGATGTCGCGCAGGTAGCAGCACGGGCCCCATTGATCGCGTGTGGGGTCTTCGCGCCAGCGCGTGAGTGCGAGGTCCTGCCAACGGCTGACGCCGCCGCCGGCGGCGCTGACCAGGACATGGTAGCGGCCATTGGAGAGCAGATGGATTTCGGGTAGGGCCCCGCAGGGGTCGGTGACCACGCGCAGGGTCGGCGCGTGCGCCGGACGCTCTTGGCTTTCGGGACCGGCGTCATCGGCATGCGCGGCCGGCGTCACCGGTCGCTCCTGCAGCAGCAGGCGGTGCGCCTGCAACATCGGATCAGCGAGGAACCGCCGTTGCATCGGGGCGCGATTGAGAACCTGGTCGCAGGCGAGTAGGACCATGCCCTGATGATGCACCATCCACGAGCGGATCACCGCATGGGTCTTGCTGATCGGCAGACGCGAGGGGGTGAAATCGATGGCCTCGCAATGGCCGTAGCGGCCCACCGCATCTAATTCGGCGAGCCGGCGGAGGTTGATCAGCGCCGCGTGCGGAACCACCGGCAGGGCCAGGGCGCTGGCATAAGGGGCGATTACCAGATCGTCGCCGAGCCCGCGTTTGAGTCCCAGGCCGGGCACGCCGAAGGCGCGGTATTGCCAGTTCAGCTGGGCATCGGTGAGCAGATAGGCGGATTCGGAAATACCCCAGGGAACGCCGCGATTGCGGGCATAACGGATCTGCTCGGCGACCGCCACGCGATTGGCGTCGGCGAGCAGCGTTCCGGCCAGTTCGGGCATCACCAGGCTCGGCATGAGGTATTCGAAAAGCGTCCCGCTCCAGCTCACCAGGCTGGTGCCGGCACTGGTGCGCACCCCTGTGCGCCCGAGGCGGAACCAGTGCTCCTGGGGGATCTGGCCGCTGGCGATGGCGACGTACGACCCCAGACGAGCCTCACTGGCGAGGAGATCGTAGCGACTGCGATCGAGGCGCGCATCGTCGACATGGTAGCCGATGGCGAAGAGCTTCGCGCGTTGATCGAAGAGGAAATCCCACTGCATGCCGAGGGCGCTGGCCTGGGCCAGACGTGCGAGCTCTTCGGCCTGCCTGGCGAGCTCGGTGATCTGCTCGTCCCAGTCGGCCAGCTCTTGTCGATGACCCGAAATTTCGCCCAGCGCGGCGGTGAACCACGCGTTCGCCTCACCGAGGTCAGATGGTTTTTCAGCAAGATTTTTAGCGATCTTTTCGGCCAACGGGCGGCAGCGCTCATGCACTTCGGTGAACACCGCGAGCGCCTCCTTGCCATGCTCGGCACCGTCTTCGAGACGCTGCGCGATGCCCAGTAGCTGTGGTCGCAGCTGATGCCCACCGACGAGTTCGTCGGCGGCCAGGCGGATGCTGATGGCGCAACCGCGCAGGCGCACGGCGTGGTCGGGTATCAGCAATGCGGATTCGCGCAGGCCGGCGGCGAGCACCAGCAGATGGCCGGCGAGGTTGCCGCTGTCGACCATCGAGATGTAGCGCGGCACCAGGGGCTCGCGGTTGCTAAGGTTGTACCAGTTGAGCAGGTGGCCGTGACAGTGGGTCAGCTCGCGCATGGCATTGAGAATGGCGGCGGTGCGACGCAGCATCTCAGCGGTCGTCGACCAGCCGAAATCATGGGCTGCTAATTCCGCCAACAGCGCCAGGCCGATGTTGGTTGGCGAGGTGCGCATGGCGGTCACCGCCACCGGCTCGTCCTGGACGTTGTCGGGCGGCAGCCAGCCGCTGTCCGGACCGACCTGTTCCGCGAAATACCGCCAAGTGCGGCGGGCGGTGAGGGCGATCTCACGGCGCTCATCAAGGTTGAGGACGTACGGAACTTCCGGATGGCCGCGCGACAGCCACCACGCCAAAAATGGACCGGCGAGCCACAAAAGCGCGAAGGGGAGCACCGCCGGCAGCAGTGCCGGATCCCAGGCGATGAGCAGGAATCCGGCGGCCCCCGTCAGCGGACCGCTCGCCATCGTCCGGAGCACCGCTGCGAGGTCGGCTGCTCCCGCTAGGCGCTCGGCATCGCAGGAGGTCTGCCATTCGAGCAGGTGTTGCCGCGTCACCAGCAGGCGCCACAGGGTTCGCGTCACGGCGGTAATCGCAGTCAGGGCTTCGAAGGGCAGAAAGGCCAATTCGCTGATGGCGGTGGCAAGGCTGCGCAGCACGCAGCTACCGACTAGTTCCGCCTGCGCCGACCAGGGCAGGTCACGGGGTTTACTCAGGCCGCTGGCGAGCCCCAAAAGTACCGGCAGCAGCGTCAGCGCCGCCACCAGCAGGCTCGCCAGCGCCGCTCCCTCGGGCGGTAGCATGAGCCAGGCCACGACCAGGAAGGCCAGCGTCGCGGGCGTCAGCAGGCTGCGGCGAAGATTGTCGGCGAGCTTCCAACGCGCCAATGCCGATAGCTGATTGGGCTCTCGGCCGGTGGCGGTCGGTACGGTCGGGAACAGCCACGGGAGGAGTTGCCAGTCACCGCGGATCCAGCGTTTGCGCCGGGCGACATCAGCGAGATAGCGGGTGGGAAAGTCCTCGACCACCAGCACGTCGCTGGCGAGGGCCGCCTGGGTGAAGCTGCCTTCGATGAGATCGTGCGAGAGGATCGCATCCGCCGGCAGGCGATCGGCGAGCACCGCGTCGAAGGCCTCGAGGTCGTAGATGCCCTTGCCGATGTAGGAGCCGGCGTCGAAGAGATCCTGGTAGACATCCGAGACTGTGCGCGTGTAGGGATCGAGACCGGGATCGCCGGCCCACCATTGCGAGAAGCGCGAACGCTGGGCGCTGGTGAGGTCGATGACCGGCCGCGGCTGGAGCAGCGCGTGGCCACCCACGAGGTGCCGGCCATCGCTGGCGAGACGCGGCCTAATCAGGGGATGGGCGATGGCCGAAATCAGCGCTTGCGCCGCATCGCGCGGCAGACGCGTATCGGTATCGAGGGTGATCACTAGGCGCACGCCTTCGAGGGCCGCCTGATCGCCGGCAATCAGCCGCCACGGCAGGTGTTCCTGGGTGCGTAGCAGGCGGTTGAAATCCTCGAGCTTGCCGCGCTTGCGCTCGCGCCCCATCCACACTCCTTCGCCGGCATCCCAGGCGCGATGGCGATGCAGGAGCAGGAACCTCGCCGTTCCGCAGGCTGGTGGGTGTTCGGCGTTGAGATCGGCGATCGCCTGGGTGGCGGCAGCGAGGAGCTCCTCTTCGCCATCGAGGATCGCGGTCGGCGCATCGGCACCGTCGGTGAGCAGTACGAAGACCAGTTGCGGATCGGTGTTGGCCAGGGCGCGCACCAGCAGCCCTTCAAGCAATGGGGCTAATTCCTCGCGTCGCCGAAGCATCGTCGGCACCACCACCGCCGTGCGCAGCGTGGCCGGCACGCCGGCGGTGAAATCGAGACGCGGCAGCGCTCGCGGTCGAACCCAGCCCGTGGCCAGCCAATTGACGAGGTGCAGCGCGGCCTGGCTGACCGGCCACAGCAGCAAGAGGGCGAGCACGGTCATGCCCGGCATGCCTGCCTGCCAGGCGCCGATGGCGCTGATCCCGGCGAGCGCCCCGACCATCGTCAGCAGCGTCAACGGAAGGGCGTAGACCGGGAGGGTTGCCGGGCGGCCGGCAGCCGCTCGTGGCCGTCGCAGATCGAGGTCATGCGCGAGGCGGGTTTCGAGGGCCCCGCGTCCATCGCCGATCAGCCACCAGCCGACGTGGGTACGCGGAGCGGTGGGATCGTTGTCGGCGCGCGCACCTTCGGCCGCACGCGCCAACGACAGCACGGTTGCGCTGATCGCCAATTGATTGTCGGCGGCGGCGCCCGGGCAGCGGCGGGCGAGGTTCTCGACCTGCTGGCGGTAATGGTCGCGGGTGGCCGCATCCATGGTTAAATAGATGCCCGCCGGATCGCTCGCCAGGGAGGCCTCCAAGGGGCTGAGTCCTTCAACGAAGGCCCGCCAATCGCTGCTGCCGATGCGGCGCAGGCTGGCGAAGGCGTTCTCGACCGCGATGTGGTCGGCGGCGAGTTGCTGCTGATCGTTGCGGATGAGTTCAGCCACCGTCGTGTGGCGTTCGCCCAGGCGCTGGTCGAGCCAATGCAGCACCAGCGCGATGCCGGTCTGCTGGCCTTGTAGGCGGCGATGCAGTTCGGCGACGAAGCTGGCGGTAAGCTGTTCAGCGTCGGCGTCAGCGTCAGCGTCGGCGCGCGCGAGCTCGGCGAGCTCGATGACTAGTGAACTGGGGTTTTCCTCGGCCACCCGCGTCACCCGTTGCGCCCAGTCCTGGGCCGCCGCGCGTTCGCGCTGGGTGCGCTCGACGCGCACCGCTACCCTTCGCAGATTCTCGATCAGGGCCAAGCGGAGCATGATCGGTACCGCCCACAGCTCGCCCAGGGACAGTGGCGTGAAGCGCTGATAGGCGGCGATGAAGCGCGTCAGGCTGTCGTTGTCGACGCGGCCATCGGCATGGGCGATGAGCTCAAGGGCGAGCGCGTAGACGCGCGGCAGACCGAGTGGGTCGCCGACCGCCAATCGTGGCAGCGTACGGCTGTAACCGCGAGGTAGATGTCGACGCACCAGCGCGATCTGATCGCGGACCTGATGATGGTTGTCGAGCAGCCACTCGCCGGCGGGCACCGCTGGGCGGCCCTCGGCGGCGGCCTTGCGCAGGGCGGCGAAGACCTGCTGCAGCACGCGGGCATTCTTGCCCAGGCGCCGCAGCAGGGGGTTGCCCCCCCGGCTGGGCTCGACCTGATGCCACTGCGCAAGGTCGCTGGCATGCCGTTCGAGGCGCTCGCTGGAATAGACCTCGGCACGCAGCAGGCCCTCGCCGGCGAGGACTTCCGCGGGCAGGGCGTCGGGCGTGGCCACCTGCACGAGACGCGACTGAGAGGCAGTGGTGAGTTGGGCGATCATAACGCGCTCCTGGCACCGATCATGCCAAGCCTCCGCGAGAGCGCGAAAATGCGCGATAAGCTCCGCTTCATCGCCCACGCGCAGGGTGCGTGGCCGGCATCCGCCCTGCAATGTGCATGGCGTAAGGCGAGTTCCTGATGCCTGCGCATGACGTCGCAGGCAGCGGATGTGCGATTTTTTCAGGAATGTCCTGCAAGAGCATGGTTGGCTCGCCATGTGCATGACGGAGCGCACAGGAGGCTCATCCATCATGTCCTATACGATCTTCGCCGGTGTTCCCGCAACCGCTCTCACGCGCGTGCTCGCGGTCCTCTCCCAGTCGGGATACCAGAACGAGGAGATTTCCCTGTTGTCGCTGACCGCCGGCAAGTTGCCCGAGCCCGCACCGCTGACGTGGCAGGTGCAGGCCCGCGCAGTCTTCGCGCAAGGTCCACTCTGGGCGCATTTTTCACGGAATTTCGCGGCCACCCTGGGGCAGGGCCTGCAGACCTTCGCCGTTCCCGCCTATGCCATTCGTCTATGTGAGACGGTGCTTACTCGTGGGGGCGTGCTGCTCGTCGTGCATACCGACAATGGCTATGAGCCCGAGCTGATCATGGATCTGCTCGGCGAAGGCGGATGCCAGCGCATTGCCGTCGCTGCCGGCCCGACGGATCTCATCGCCGCCTGAATGCTGGTCCGAGCACTGCGTATTAACAAACACGTTGACGTTCCACATCAGCTGCCTGTAACCACGAATGCATTGTATCGCTGTTGGATCAACCAATGATCTCTATTATTGGAACGATGTAAGCAGATGTGAGGAGATTCCTCCATTCAGCAGTTGGTCTTCGTCGGGCATACCTCCGCCGGGTGTACCCCAAAAAGGCGCGATATCATCGATGAATCATGCAGCGTGGTCGGTCTTGGCTTCCTTCGACTCCGGCCTGCCGTGGGTTGGTGCCGAGGCTCATCGATGACCGGGCCGCACAAATTGCTTGGTGCTTTTCCGCGCTGGCTGGGGTATGTGCTGCTGCTGATCGGCGCCAGCATGCTCGTCGTGGTGCTGCTGGTACTGCCGACGAGACGTCCGCCGGAACTTGGGGTGGTCTACCTGCATCTCACTCCCCAACCGGTGGTGGCGGCTTTCTATCAGGCGTTGCGCCGCGGCTATTTCGCCGATGTCGGTCTCGACGTGCGCGTGGCCATGCATGCCACCGGTTTGCAGGCGGTCGAGGCCATGATCACGCGTAATGACGATTATGCGGTGTGCGCTGATACGCCCTTCGTGCGCGCCTATTCCCAGCGCCAGCCGTTGAGCGCCCTCGCCTGCTTCGGTCAGGCGGCGAATTCGATCCACTTCATCGGCCGCCGCGATCAGGGCATCAACACCGACTTCAAGAGCCTGATCGGCCATCGCCTGGGCGTGGCTCGCGGGACCAACGCCGAGTACGTCTTCTACAGCAGCTGTCTGCTCTATGACCTGCCCAATGAGCAGGTGACCTTGATCGATCTTGCGCCCGAGGACATGGTGTCGGCGCTGATCGACGGCCGCGTCGATGCCCTGGCCCTGTGGGATTCGCTGATGGTCGCGACCGGCGAGGGCCTCGGTCCGCTGGCGGTCGAGATCCCCGTCGATGACATCTATCGCGCCATGTGGGTGCTGGTGGTGCATGATGCGCACCGCGATCCGCGCAAGGAGCGGGCGCTGCTTACCGCCCTGCTGCGCGCCACCGCCGATCTCAGCCGCGAACCGCAGCGTTGGCTGCCGGCCCTCGCTGCCGATATCGGGATCTCACCTCCTGCCCTCCTAAGCATGGTGCCGACGACCACCTATCGCGTCACCCTTGACCAGTCCCTGCTGCTCAACCTCGAAGCCCAGCGGCGCTGGTTGGCGGTCGGCGGGCGCGAGGTCTTCGATGGCCTGTCGCCTTTGCCGTTGTTCCAGGTCGAGCCGAGCGCGGTGACCATCGTCCATCCGGACCTCGGCCCATGAGCATCCGCTGGCGGATCATGGCTCTGGGGCTCGTAGGGGCGTCGGTGATGGTCCTGGCCTTGCTCCAGTTCTATCGCCTGTCGGCAAACAACGCGCGGCTGGCCACCGAGGGCGCGCGCGCCGAGCGCATTCATCTCGCCGTCCAGCGCATCGATCTGCTGGCCTATGAGTACCTGCTCTATGGCGAGCCCCGTGCTCACCGTCAGCTCGCCCTGCAATGCGCCGAGCTGCGCCTGCTTGCCGGCAAGTATGCGTCGGCCGCGAGTCCCTCGGAGCAGGCCATCGCCCGCGAACTGGTCCGTACCGAGGCGCTGCTGACGGCGATCGACGCCGTACGTCTGGCGAGCGAAGAGGGTAGCCGGCAGATGCCGGTGCGTGCGCGCTTTCTCGCCGAGCAGCTGATCATCGCCTCGCATGAGATGTCCGGCCACGCCCGCGACTGGCAGGCGCGCATGGTCCAGGCCCGCGACGGCCTGATGTGCGAAGCCACGATCTCGGGGATCATCGCCACCAGCGCCATGCTCCTGCTGCTGACGGTCGGAGCGCTGCTGCTGCTGCGCACCATCCTGCGACCGGTGGAGCGTCTGCGCGTGGCGGTGGCGGCGGTCGCCGGTGGTGACCTCAGCCAGCGCCTGCCGCCGGGCGGGGGCGACGAGCTCGGCGCGCTCATCGATGGCTTCACGCACATGACCATCGCCCTCGAGCTCGCCGCCCGCGAGCGCGAGCGGGCCTTGGCCATCGAAGCCCGCAGCGCCATGCTCGAACGCGTCAACCGTGATCTTGAACACTTCGCAGCCCTGGCTTCGCACGACCTTCAGGCTCCACTGCGCAGCATCAGCAACTTCACCGAGATCCTCCAGCATCGCCTGGGGTCGCAGCTCGACGACCGTTCGGCGGGGCATCTGCAGCGCATCATTGAGGCCGCCGGACGCATGCGGGCCCTGATCGAGGGTCTGCTGCGCTTCTCGCGGGCGGGCAGCGCCGATCTCGAACGCGACACCGACCTGTGCAGCCGCAGTGCCCTCGATCAGGCTTTGGAGAACCTCAGCCAGCCCTTAATCGAAAGCGCCGCCAAGGTCGATATCGAGGATCTCCCGACGGTGCGCAGCGATGGCATCCAATTGATCCAGATCTTCCAAAACCTCATCGCCAACGCGATCGCCTACCGCGAACCCAGCCGGCCTTTGCGTATCCGCATCTGGAGCCGGGTGGGGCCGGCAGGCTACTTTACCTTCGCCGTCAGCGACAATGGACCAGGCGTCGCCAGCGAGCAGCAGGAGCGCATCTTCGGCATGTTCCAGCGCGCGCACCCTAGCGACATCGACGGTTCGGGGATCGGCCTGGCGCTATGCCGCAAGATCGTCCAGAGCCGTGGCGGGATCATCTGGGTCGAGTCGCAGCCGAGTGAGGGGGCGACCTTTCTGTTCAGCATGCCGGCCGCCGGTACCCCTCCGCCGAGCCGGCGTCTGCGCCCCGCCGAATAAGCCCGTGCCGCCCGTGCAGGCTGCACGGCGGCGGCCCTGGCGGTCATCGAATCGGCACCGCCACGGTCGTGACGATGCGCAGAAACATCGGCGATCGTTGATGATGATCGTGGATTCTGAGATAAATCAGACGTTTTCATGTGCCTGCGGCAAATTGGCACAAAGCTTGCCAGGGTTTCTATGTCATTCCTCCTGTCCCCGCGATGAGCGACGCTCCAAATCCCTTTGCTTCAGGAGTCATCATGCCCAGTCCCCGTACTTCCAAAGAATCTTCGACCAGCGGTGAAGCGGAGAAGAGCCGTTCTTCCGACTCCGACAAGGGTTCCTCGATGGAATTCATCAGCCAGGTGGTGGCCTCTGGCCTGACCAACAGCTTCGAGTCGATGAAGGAGAAGGTCGCCTCGACGATCAAGGAAAACGGCGAACAGTACCTCGAGGATGCCCTCGAAAAAATGAAACAGTCGGCCAGCAAGCTCGCCGAGTGGAGCAAGGAGAACCCGGTGAAGACCGCCGTCGCGGTTGCCGCCGTGCTCGCGGTCACGGCCTTCCTGCTCTCCACCACCAAGGGCGGCAAGAGCGGTGGCAGCGGTTCATCGAGCTCGTCAGATGAGGAATCCTCCGATGACCACTCCTCGGAGCGTCAATCCGCGGGGTCGTCGTCCGGAGCCTCGAAAGGCCAGTCCAAGGACAAGTCCAAGGACAAGTCCAAGGACAAGTCCAAGGACAAGTCCAACGACAAGAGCGTGCGCGCTTCGCGCTGACTCTGTTTTCTGCCTGCCACGTCTTCATCTCTGCTCAGGAAAAAACCCATGAACAAACCACTCTCATTCGCCCTCTTCGCCATCGGCATCGTGCTGCTGGGCCTCGCCTTCTTCGCCGGTGACAGCGTCAGTTCGGAATTCAGCAAGCTCTTCAAGGGTACGCCGGATAATCGCACCATCGTCTTGGGCATTCTCGGCCTCTTGGCCCTGATCGCGGGTGGCATGAGCCTGTCGCGCCGTCGGGCCTAGGAGCCTGTCGGAGATAGGCCAGCAAGGCTGACTCGGTCTCGTACGGCATCTCCGGCGTTGGCAAAACGGTCAGATAGCTCCCGCTATCCGCCCGTCTTGCCGCCTTGGATCTGCCGCACGATACCTTCGCCATCCTCGTTGGCCTATCTCCGTCAGACTCCTAGCAACCTATCTCCGACAGGCTCCCAGGAGCGAGCCGCATTCATGCTGCGCCTCGTCGACCTCATCAAGTTCAGATTCACATGTACCACCACACGGCCAGCTCCAGGCCGCGCTACTGGGCGCGGCTGCGGATCTGGTCGTGTGGTGGTTGATGTCGCGTCTGTGAGGGCCGCGGTGCTTAAGAGACTTAGCTAGCCGTGGCTTCGAGCATCCAGGCGGTCTTTTCGTGTTCTTCGATGCGCGCAACGAGCAGATCGGAGGTTGCTGAATCGCCGGATTTTTCCGCTTCATCCGAGGCCTTTTGGCAGTTCTTGGCGATCCGGCGATGATCTTCACTGAGCGTCTTCGCAAGCTGCACGCCATCCGTGCCGGGGATCGCGGATTTGAGCTGGGCGCCTTCGAGCAGCTCCTGCATGCCACGGGGAGCGGGGTGGCGCAGCGCGCGCAGCCGTTCGGCAAGGATGTCGGCACCCTCGAGCAGTTGCGCATACTGCGTCTCGAAGGCGATATGCAGGCCGTTAAAGGACGGGCCAGTGACGTTCCAGTGCGCGGCATGGGTCTTGATCGCCAGTACATAGGTATCGCACAGCAGGGCATGGAGGGCGTGCGTGTCGGTGGTGGATTTGGTCTGGTTCATGGGATGGTCCGCAGGTAAGGGTGATGGTCATGTATTGGCAGGAATCGTGCCAATTTTCGTGTGGGCGATTTGATGAGCGCAATCTCTCACCGCCTGGAGTCATGTTCGAGGTTTGTTCACTGCGCAAGCTCGTCGAAAGTACGTGCGCCTTCCTCTAAGCGCTCTATCCACCCTGCGTCTTGCAAGGTTCTGAGAACCCGACCCTGCTAGGGGCAAGGCTCTGCCTCAACCACACCGCACCAAGCTCATCATTGATTGGCATGCATCACGCTGCGATGACTCGTGGAATTCACCCGCTCTCACGATCAGGCTCGTGCCCAGGTCCAACTCACATTCAATTCACGTTCAACTCACGTTCAACTCACGTTCAACTCAAGGATAATACCATGATCTACTGGTCCGCCTCTTTCTTCATCATCGCCATCATCGCCGCCATGTTCGGCTTCGGTGGCATCTCCGAAGGAGCCACTTCGATTGCGAAGATTCTGTTCTTCCTTTTCCTGGTCCTGTTCGTCCTGTCGTTGATCACCGGACTCTTTCGTCGAGGACCTGGCGTCTAACCGTCAGCAGTCGTCACGTTGAGTCGTCACGTTGAGACGTCGCGTTGAGACGTCACGTAGAGAGCCCAGGGGATAGTGCCCTGGGCTCCTTCATTTTGGTCGCAGGCCGACCAGAAAATACATTGGAAGGTTTCCAGCCGCACGTCGAGACAGTGATCATCGCAGGGTGACGGATCGGATTTTTTCTTGTGGTCAACGATGATCCGCTGCTGCTCACCTCGCTTACCGAAGTCCTCAACAGGGATGGCCATAGAGTGGTCACCGAACGTCTTGATGATCGGCACCGCAACGAGGAGTACGCTGATGGTCATCGAGGAATTCCTGGAGCGTCCGGCGCCGCCGGTCGCCCCGGAGCTGATCGGCTGGCGTCTGCAGGTGAACGGAATCACCGGCACGATCGCCGAAACCGAAGCCTATTACGGCGAAGACGATCTTGCCTGCCACGCTAGCAAGGGCCGCACCCCGCGCACCGCAACGCTCTATGCTCAGCCGGGGACGATCTACGTCTATCTGTGCTATGGCATCCACTGGATGCTCAATCTGGAGTGCGACCGCGAGGGCGTGCCCTCGGCGGTGCTGGTGCGCGGCCTGCTCATCGACGGGATCGATGCCAAGCGCAGCAACGGTTGCCGGCGGGCCGAGGCCGCCGCCGCGCGCATGCTCCTGAGCCTCTGGCCGCAGTGACCTCCCGGATAGAGCCGGGGGCCCCCCCCGCGC
>JBIILZ010000188.1:0-4857 GCA_044338255.1 Planctomycetota bacterium
ACCACCTGGGTTCCTCCCTCCGACCGGCACGCCTGCACCATAGCCAAACCTGATCAGACCGCTACACCAACCCCAACAACTGGCCAGAGTATTGAGACTGGACCGGCCAAGGTTTTGAGACTCCACATACTCCATCGCTGAGCACCGCGATGTCGCGCAGTTGCTGTTGGCCGAGATGATACACCTGCAGTCTGTGAAAATTCGCCATGGGAGGTTCCTTGTGCAACCTGCCAGATCGAACGCGCGCAGGGGTCAAGGCCGCGCAGCGCCGTGCCAAAGGCACGGGCAGCCTTGACGCCGAGCACGTTCGATATGGTGGGTGGAACAAGGAGCCGCACCGATCCACCACACTAACCCGCCTGCGAAATTCCCCATTTTACCAAAATCGACCAGGGACCAGGGACCAGGGACCAGGGACCAGGGACCAGGGACCAGCGACCAGGGACCAGAGACCAGAGACCAGAGACCAGGGACCAGCGACCAGAGACCAGAGACCAGAGACCAGAGAGCAGCGACCAGAGACCAGAGACCAGAGACCAGAGACCAGAGACCACAGGAAGGAACTGTAACCATTCGCCGCCCCCATTGTCTATCCGCCCCGTAGTTGGCTCCAGGGATCGCGGATCATGAAAAATATAGCCACCCAATAAGATGCTGGCTCATTGCCGATACTCCGTGGGCCGGCCCGTGGGGATTCACGTGCGGGGCCACGGCAGCATTGGCTGTTCGACAGCGTCGGCAGCACTAGAGACGTGGAGCGTACAGGGCCCCGTATGGCCGGGGCGGCCGGTTATGTCCAACCCTGAGAATTACTGAGTCACCTCCACCGAGGTGCCGGCATCACTTGGACAGATGCGCGTGATCGCCTCAATCCCGCACCCCGATGAGGGCGTCGCGCAGTGATTCCTTCACCGGCGTGTTGCCGATCCAGATCGCGAACAGCGCCTGGGCGAAAGCCTCGTCGGTGAGACGACCGACTTCCTTGCCGTTGAGCGACATGATCAGCGTCCCGCCGGGAAGATGGTCGAAGGTCAGGACATCGTTTTCATGCGGCGCGGGGTAGAGCGCATTCCAGGTCTTCAGGCTGCCGGCGAGGGCGCTGACCTGGGCCGGAGTCAGGCCCTTGCCGATCGTCTCATCGGTGGCCTCGATCATCTTTTCACGCGGGATGTCGCGGGCGTAATGCATCGCCAGGCGCTTGGGAGAGGCGGCCACGGCCGCCGCCGGCGTGGTCAACGTTGCCGGCGGCAGGTACAGGCCGGCGACGTAGAGGGAGATGATCCATTTGTACTTCAACAGCTGCGCACCGCGAAGCGGCAGCGTCGTCTCAGCAAGCATGGCCGTGTCAGGGATCGTGTGACCTGACACCTCGACCGCCGAAGCGGTACTGGTACTGGTGAGAGTGAGAGTGAGAGTGAGCACGCACAGCAACAGCCGACATGGAAGTGGACGCATGGCTGGAAACTACGAAGCTTAATCTGGTTTCCAAGTGCTCTTATCCGCTCACCCTGCATCAGATCGCTAGCGCCTGTCCGCGATAGCCGGGGAAAACCTGCGCCGGAGTGCAGCCGCCATGCCGTGCGAGCACTGCCGTGAACACATCGCGCAGATCGGTGGTCACCGGCAGATCGCCGGGCTCCTCAAGCTCCGCCAGCCCGGGCCAGGTGCCGACGATGCCGCCCGGGGTGCCGCCACCCAGCACCAGGGCGCAGCCGGCGCGGCCATGGTCGGTACCCAGCGAGGCGTTTTCAGCACAGCGGCGACCGAATTCACTGACCACGACGATGCTGGTGGTGGCCAAGCACGGACCGAGATCAGCCGCCAATGCCGCCAGACCACCGGCCAAGGTGGTGCGCCGCTCGGGCAGAAAGGATTCGGCGGCGATGTGGCTATCCCAACCATTCAAATCCACACAGGCAACCCGCAGGCCGACGTCTGCCCGCACCAGGGCGGCGACGCGCGCCAGATCGCGGGCGAAGTCGGTGTCTGGATAGGCTGCCGCCCGCGCTTCATCGAGCGCCAGGCGCTGCAACCGGGCGCGCACCGCCAAGACGTTGGCGGAAGCCTGCGCCAACAAAGCATCGCCCTCGGCCAAGGCGGCGACGCGTGCAGCCAGAGCTTCACCGCCCGGCTGCAGCAGATCCTGGAGGTCGGTCAAGGCCACCGCACCGGGCGCCCCGCGCAGACTTTCCGGCAGCTCTCGACCGAGGGCGATGGCCGCCAAGGGCGTGCTGACGCCGCTCTGCAACCACCGTCCGAGCCAGCCACCGGCGACGTCGGTGCCGCCGTGCTCGACGAAGTCCTGGGCGCTGAAATGCGAACGGGTGGCATCCGTCGTACCGGCGGCGGTGACGATGCTCAATTGCCCGGCCTGCCACCACGGCGCCAAGGCCAGCATATCCGGGTGCAGCACATGCGGGCCGGCCAAGGGCAATCCCTGTCCCACCGCCACTCCGGTCAATGGCCGCAAACGATGATACGCATCATCGCCCACCGGCGGCACCAGGGCCCAGCCATCGGCACCGCCCCGTAGAAAGACAACGATGAGGGTCATGTGGTTAACACCGTTGAAAAGCCGGCGCCGCCAGCAGCAACGTGCGGCGCTCGGCGGGCTCGGGGGTGGCGGCGATAGCGGCGGCTTCGGCAGCCGTCGGCTGACGGCCAAAGGCCAATTCGGGACTCAGTTCAACCGCATGCGCATGGGCGACATCCCAGGCTGCCCGCCAACGCCACCACAGCAGCCCCGTCCAGGCCTCGGCACGTTCGGGAAAGCCTTCCGGCGTGGGATGCTGCCATGGCGTTTCGCCGAGACGCTGCAGGGCCTGCAGCAGTTGCGGCTCAGCGGTGGTGCGCGCCTCCAGCGCCCGCTCCATCGACACCAGGTAGTGCAACGGTCGTTTGAGTTTCGCGCCGCGGATCAGCGGATCAGTGAAGGCGGCATGGGTCAGCACCGCCCGCACCGTGGCGCGCAGATCGCCGCGATTGGCAGAAAACGCCGCCGCCACGTCGTGCACGGCGGCCTCGGGCGGAACATCGGCGATAAAGCGCGCGCACAGCCGCCGCGCCACATGCCGAGCGGCCGCCGGATGGGCGGCGATCAGATCAACCACGCGCTCGATGTCCGCGGCTCCGCCACCGGCGGCGATGACGCTGCCCAAGACCTGCTTCTCGCCATCATCATGACGCCCGGGGACGAACTCCACCGTGCCCTTGCGGAAACCTGAACTCGGGCGCACCGTCCATCCCGTCAAGCAGCGGGCGACTTCCATCACATCCCGCTGGGTGTAACCGGCATCGACGCCCAGGCCGTGCAATTCGAGCAGCTCGCGGGCGTGGTTCTCGTTGGGGTGTTCGGCGACATTGCTGCGTCCGTCGAGATACCACAGCATCGCCGGATGCAGCACGCTGGCGCGCAGCAGATCACGAAACGAACCGAAGGCGTGCGCGCGCACCACCTCGCGATCATAGCTGGCCACCAACCAGGCGACGTCGCCCTTGCCGGCGCCGACGTTGAACTGGTCGCGCCAACAACCGATCACCACCTCGCGCAGTTGATACTGGGCGTACACCGCCCGCAGCAGCGTGCCGCGCACGACGTCATTCTGCACCACCGCCGGCCGGTATTCATAAGCCTCGCCTGCCGGGGCCTGCAAGACATCCAAGTCATCGACGAGGCGTTCGATGGCGGCTTCGCGGGTCGGCGCCAATTGCTGCTCGATCCATGCGGCGATGCCGATTTTCTCAATGGCTCCCAGATCACCCGGACGCGCACCGAAGGTACAGCGGTTGAGCACGTGCCGGGCCAGGCTCACGCTGGGTCCGAGCGGCGGGTCTCCACCGGCAGTCGTCTGGGCCGCGTTTACCAGCCACTCGCTGGGACCGCAGCCGGCGAGCACGGCCATGGCCGTGGCGCCCAGGAAGTGACGGCGGTTGAGCATCTCAGACCTCAAGACGGCGAGCGAGCAGCCACGCGCCGACGCCGCTGAGCAGGGTCAGCGGCAGGAAGATGAACCAGCCCAGGATCGGCGCGATGAAACACAGCCCCATGACCACGCTGCCGCGCAGCACCGGCAGCCACGGACGCTCGAGATCCGCCGGCGCCGGCAAGCCCATGCCGATGCGCTGCGCCAAGCCGGCCGAGCCGATCAAGCCGATGACCAACGGCACGCAGAGCACGCCGATCAGCAGCATCTTTGCCAGGGGAAAAGGGATCTTGTCCACCGCCCCCAGTAAGATCAGCACCAGCGGCAAAGTCACCAAGACCCCGATCACGCAGCACGCCAGCGGCCGCCGGTGGTAGGCTTCGCTGCAACGCGTAACGGTGGCGGGCAACAAGGCCCGCGCCGCCAGCCAATGGGCGATGAGGGTCGCCAGTACGCCGATGGCAATAGCGATCCAAAACAAGATGTCGGCCATGATCATGGGGAGGTCTCCGAAAAGATTGGCAACCAGGTGGTAGAAGCAGGCGGTAGGAACCCTGTCAGCAAGGTCGGACTCGGCACCGCCAACGGCGGCGGAAACGCCGGCGCACGCGGCACCTGGGCCGGCAGATCGGCGAGGAACATCTGCGCGTCGCTGAGCACCGGGCGCGGATCAAGACCGGCCTGCCACGACAGGCCGCAGGCGAGCACCGCTGCCGCCGCCAATCCGGGCGGGAACCAACCGATGCGCAGACGGCGCGGGGCGGCGATCTGGCGACGGGCGGCGAGGATGCGCTCGATGTCGAGCGCCAGTGGCGGTGACAGTGGCGGTGACAGTGGCGGTGACAGTGGCGGTGACAGTGGCGGTGACAGTGGCGGTGACAGTGGCGGTGACAGTGGCGGTGACAGTGGCGGTGACAGTGGCGGTGACAGTGGC
>JBIILZ010000189.1:0-4855 GCA_044338255.1 Planctomycetota bacterium
GTTGTCTCGTCATGGGATTGATCACTTCGGGTCTCCTCGCGGGGGAGGATCCTCAGGTGACCGGCAGGAGACCCATCAGGGCCGGTCACTTTGGACCCGGCCAGAGTTTTGAGACTGGAAGCGGTCAAAGTTTTGAGACTGCACAGACTACAACTATTTGCAACAGCCCGAGCGAGCTGTGACGGCTGATTCATCTCCGAAGATAGCTAAAATGTGATCTGTCTACCAGCCGGAGGTTTGACAAACTGTAACTTGCTCGCCAATAAAATATCATATATCCCTGCCCCGCCCCACCAGTGCTTCCCGCACATAAGGAATCGGAAATGACTAATCTAAGCCTTCTCTCGTGCAGCCTATTGGTGCTCGCCAGTTCTCTTTCGGCAATGGATACGACCCTTGATTACACCGCGCGTCTTTCGGTCGGGATGGCAGACGGGATCGGACGAAAGGGGTATGACTCATTGACATCACACTTTGATTTTACGAATGGGAACGTCCCTGTCGGGGCAATTTACGAGGTGAAGGGTGGCTTGAACGTCGAAGTTCCGGTGGTCTTCAACCTGCGGAATGAAGGTCGTTGGTATGCCATAGCGGCTCCGGCCCTGGTTTATTCTCAGAACAAGACCGAACTAGATTATTATGCATTTAACAGCGTAACTTTTGAGTCCAAGAATGTGCATGTCGAAGAGACCTACGAACAAATAGGTGGGAAACTCTATCTAGGTGCAGGTTTCGGCAGAAAAATCGGATGGCATGGCGAGCTGCTGCCATATGTCGGGTATTCGAAATTAGATGAAAAGAAGGAGACCGTACGCGCCAATGCAACCGGCTCATCTGAAAAGAATTCGGGAAGTATGCTCTCGTATGGCATCACCGGCGGTGCCTACTATACACCAAAGTTCGCCCCTTACCTCGAATTCGGTGGCCGCTTGGGCTTTGCAGGAGCTGAAGGCAAGGTCGGCGGAAACGATATCGAGCAAAGCGGGCTCCTCGTCGCCCTAGAAATCGGCGCCCATTTCTAGCCCGGCGGTCACAGGCAGGGATTCTTTTGCCGAAAGGCTGTGGATTGCCGTCGTAATAGAATTCATGCCCAGGGCTGGAATCGCTTCCCCAGCCATCCACGATGCTACTCCCATGGAATCACGCCCGCCGTCCTCCGCTCCCCGATCGCCCGTCCGCGGGCTGGCGGTGTCGCGGGCGACGGCGGGGTTCATCGCCCGCGGTCATCCATGGGTGCGTCCGGATCGCTTCACCCGCGGCCTGGAGCGCCTCCGTGCCGGTGAGGCCGTCGACCTCGTCGATGAGCGCGGGGTGGCCCTAGCCTCGGCCCTCGCCGATCCCGCGGCCGAGGTCTGCGCGCGGGTCTTTCACCGGCTCCCGGGAAAGAAGTTCGCGGCGTCCGAAGCCATCCAGCGTGCCTGGGAGCGCCGTGCCGAGCTGCATGCCGCCGCTGACGCCGGCCACACCACCTGCTATCGCGTGGTCCACGGCGAAGCTGATTTCCTGCCCGGCCTGCGCGTCGAGCGCTACGCCGACGTCCTCGTCGTGATCCTGCTCGCTGACTGCCTGACGCCGCATATCGACGCCATCTGCCGGGCTTTGTCCGCCTGCCTAGCGACGGCCACGATCGTCGTCCGCGATCATCGCGACGACCTGCGAGTGCGTGAAACCGCGAGTTGGCAATGGCTACCGGAGGGCACACGTGGGGCCCTCGATCCGACGACGATGGTCATCGGCCATGAGCTCGGGGTGCCGCTGGCAGTGCGTCCATTCGCCGGCCTGGCGACCGGCATCTACGTCGATCAGCGGCCGACTCGCGCCTGGCTGCGACCCCAGGCGGCAGGTAAACGAGTGCTCAATCTGTTTGCCTATACCGGGCTCTTCTCGACCTCATTGCTCCAAGCCGGGGCGGCGACGGCCCTCGACATCGACCTCTCGGCACCGGCCCTGGCCCAGGCCAAGGAAAATGCCGAACTCGCCGGAGTCGCCAATCGCCATCGCACCGAGCACGGTGAATGTCGCAAGGTACTCAGCGCTCTGCCCGAACAATTCGACTGCATCATCGTCGATCCGCCGACCTCCGCCCAGGGCGAAGGCGGGTGGATCCTGCGCCGTGATTACCCCGAAGTTCTGCGTCTGGCGTGGGCCAAGGTGGCCCCCGGCGGCATGCTCCTGGCCTGCTGCAATACCCTGCATGGGAAAACCTTTGCCGTCGCCGAAGCCCTCGCCGCAGCCGCTCCCGGCGGACGGCCCCTGACCACTCCCCAGCTGGGTGAAGACGTGCCGCAACTAAAGGGCTTCCCCGAAGGACGCCCCTACCAGCTCGCCGCAGTTGTCAGAGCCGCCTGAGTCCTACGCTGTTGCGGCACTCTGGAGCCTGCGATGCGCGTTGCCGTCCTGTATACGACCTCAATCATCTGTGGATTTTGCCTGATGGCGATGGAGATCCTCGCCAGCCGCCTGGTGCAGCCGGTCTTCGGCTCCTCGGTAGATGTCTGGGCGGCGATCATTTCGGTGTTCATCCTCAGCCTCTCGATCGGCTACGTCATCGGCGGCCGCCTCGCCGATCGCACGCGCACCAACCTCGCCCTTGGCTGGATGATCCTGGTCTCGGGGATGTTCTTCGTGCTCATGACCATCTACGGCCTGCGCTTCAATGAGGCCCTGCCGGAGTCGATCCAGACCGCGCGCTACGGTTCGCTGTTGTCGTCGCTGGTCCTCTTCCTGCCGCCCTCGTTGCTGCTCGGCTGCGTCTCGCCAATGCTGGTCAAACTGGTGTTCGTCAGTGCTGAACGGGTGGGCCGCACCACCGGCACGCTCTACGCCGTCGGCTCGATCGGCAATGTCGTCGGCATCCTCGTCGCCAACTACATCTTCCTGCCGTTCTTCCCGCTCAATCCGACCTTCATCACCCTCGGCGCGGTGCTTATGGCCCTCGGCCTGGCGCACCTCTTTTTCCGCATGGAATCGACGCCGGTCGAGGCATACGTTTCGGTGAAAACCACGGTCGTGGAAGTGACGCTGTGAAATTCATCGCCGTCCTTCTGGCGGTGGCCACCCTGGCCATCGGCGTGCTCTGCACCGATGATCACTACCGCCTGCGCCAAGACGGCCAGGCCAGCGATCAGGTCGTGCTCGATCATCGTGACAGCGCCTATACGAGCATGACCTGGGTCGGCTCGGCGAGCGAGAACTACCTCCAGCTGCGCTTCTTCGACAAGGTCGAAGGCGGTCTGTGCCTGCGCCCGACGTGGGCCGAGATCAATCGCCTGAGCGAGCAGGATCCCCGCCTCCGCCACCTGCGGTATACCACCGCCGACGGGCCCAAGGCCCCGGCGGCGACCTGGCCGGGCGAGGCCCCCGATCCCGGTACCCTGCCGAATTCCCCCTATGTGCGTTTCCTGCCGGTGGGCGTGCTGCTCAACGAGGCGTTGATGGCCAAGGCCGGCAATGACCTGACCAAGGCCGATCCGCACATCCTCATCATCGGCCTCGGCTCGAGCGCCGGCATCCTGGTGCTCGCCCATCACTTTCCCCAGGCCGCGATCACCGTCGTCGACATCGATCAGAAGGTCGTCGACATCGTCGAGGATCACGTGCCGTTGACCAAATGGTTGACGACGCAGAAGACCGCCGATGGCAGTCCACGCCTGACTCTGGTCGCTAAGGATGCCCGGCAGTACGTGCGCTTCGACGCCCTGCGCGCAGCGCGCAAAGCCGATCTGATCATCCTCGATGCCTATACCGCCGGCTCGACCATCCCCTCGCATCTGATGACTCGGGAATTTTTCGCCGAGTGCGCCGCCGCCCTCAGCGACGACGGCATGGTCATCGGCAACATCATCGGCAGCTACACCGGCGAAAAGCGTCGCGTCGTCGGCGGCTGCCTGCGCAGCCTCCGCGCCGGCGGCCTCCCCGAGCTCTACAACATCCCGGTGATCTCCTCGTTCTATGATTCACCCTCGCAGCTCGACCCCAAGCAGCCGCGCAACAACATCGTCATCGCCGGAAAGAAACCGGTCGATCCCAAAGGTGCCGCCGCCGGCTGGCAGCGCCTGCATCAGTTCGTGCCCTTTCCCGAGTACCCGATCGATACCTACCTCTCGACCCAGTACGTGCTGCTCGATGAAAACAGCCGTCAGGTTAGCTCTCTGGCCCCGGGAGCCGCGATAGATATTGCCGATCCTTCGCTGCGCTTGAAGCTCGCGAACGACAACATCGCCGCTGGTGGTCCGGCGTATGCCCGGCTGTCGCGCACCGAGGACAGCCAAGTCCTGACTCATGCCCGGCACCTGGTGACGGCGTGGTACGCGGCCGAGAAGGACAAACTCAAGTTGGTCGGCGCTCCGCTGCATTGGAAGGATACGACCGCGAAAACCCTCTGGCGCCGCGAAATCGATTGGGTGAAGGCCGCCCGCGAAGTGTGGCGCGTAAGCATCATCGGCGCCCGCGATGCGACCGCGAATGGCGGCGAGGTTTTGGTCGGTCCACCGGAAGGACCGCTGCGCAATGAAGAGGATGCCAACTGGCGCATTGTTGATGCCCCCCTCTTCACCGACCAGATGCCCAACGCCGATATCGTCGCCCATTAAAAAAAACGACGGGAGCCGCGCATCTGCGGCGTTGCCGGAAACCTAGCATGGTGGGCCATGCGTCGGCTTCCGGCGCCTTGCATATGCACGACTCGCGTCGTTTTTTGTATTATGTGATGATACACTTCGGCCGTACCGAACGGCCGTAATAAAAAAATGGAATAAATCGGCCGCCGAGGAGCGCTGGCGGGATACAATCGGCGCAGCCGATCCCGCCACATTTTCAGCGCCACGCTGAAAATGAGCTCCGACAAAGGCCGGGG
>JBIILZ010000218.1:0-16438 GCA_044338255.1 Planctomycetota bacterium
TCACCCGCTCGGTGAAGCCTGCACGCTCGGCCGCACGGCACAGAGCGCCGTTGACTGTACCGGCCAGCAGCGGCCGCCGGTCGATGCCCGGACGCCGCTCGAAGAAGACATCGGTGGGACGGAATACACGCCAGTGATCACGCAGTCGGTCCCGCAGGGTCGAACTGCAGGTCACCAGGCGGCCATCGCCGCCTTTGCCGCACGGGATGCGGATCAACGGACGTTCGGGGTCGAGATCACGCACGCGCAGGGAGATCGCCTCGGACACCCGCATGCCGGTCGACAGCATGACCTGGAAGAACAGCCGGAACGACCGCTGGTCGACCGACCCGATCAGGCGCCGGGCTTCGGCGGCCGCGAACCAACGCGGCGGCTGAATGGCCACCCGCTTGGGCCGCAGACCACGCAGATCGGTCGGCAACTGCCGCATCTCCAACCACGCCACCAGCGCATGGAAGGTGACGTTGAACCACGACGCAGACAGACCGAGCACGTTGCCGCGCTCCACCAGGAAGTCGTAGGCGTGGTCAGCGGTGATCGACGCCGCCGGGACCTCGGCCTCGCGTAGGAACCGTGCCAGGATCGACACGTACCGGTCCTGGGTGCCCGGTCGCTTGCCCTGCGCCTGCAGGTGGCGTTGGAAGGAGATGAGAGGATGCTGGCTCATGGCCGATGCTCCGTGGCCCGGCCCGTGGGTATTCACGTGCGGGGCCACGGCAGCATTGGCTGTTCGACAGCGTCGGCAGTACGAGAGACGTGGAGCGTACAGGGCGCCCGTATGGCCGGGGCGGCCGGCTATGTCCAATGCAAGGCGCCGAAAGCCGCAGCTCATCCCACACCCGATGCCGAGCCCCGCGAGGCGAGCATGCCGGGTGTTCCCCGCTCGAAAAACATCCCGTATCAATGGGACCATTGAGCTAAGAGCGAGGCTAATCGCGCAAATGCAAGGCGCCGAAAGCCGATACTAAATCCCCAACCCGATGCCGAGCCCCGCGAGGCGAGCATGCCGGGTGGCCCCCGCTCGAAAAAAAATCCCGTATCAATGGGACCACTGAGCTGAGAGCGAGGCTAGTCGCGCAGATGCAAGGCGCCGGAAGCCGATGCATAGCGCAAGCTATGTGAGGTTTCCGGCAACGCCGCAGCTGCACGGCTAGCGTCGCTCTCAGCGGCCTTGGCGGAGGCGTTCGGCGAGGTAGTTGTCGAGGTTGGGGTTAGCCTCGATGGCTTTGGCGGTGGCTTCGATGTCGTAGGATACGCGACGGAATACCGCGCGCGGTGCCGACGGATCGGTATCGAGCAAGACGTACGAGGCCTTGGGGTCCCCATCGCGGGGCTGGCCGACCGAACCGATATTGATCAGGGCTTTTTCGCCGGTCTCGATGAAGTAGGTCTGGGCCCACAGCATGGTCGGAGGGATGAAGGTGTTGTCTTCGAGGAACACGCCGGGGATATGGGTGTGCCCGACGAAGCAGACGTGCGGAATGAGGGCGAAGATCTCGATCATCTTCTGCTCGTTCTTGGCGTCCTTGGGCATCACGTATTCACGCGTCGGCTGGCGCGGACTGGCGTGGGTGAAGAGGAAATTGCCGTCCTTGGCATGGAGCTGCAGGTTCTGCAGGATATGCCAGCGTTTGCGGCGGGTCTCCTCGTCGCCATCGACCTTCAGGTGGTCGCGGGTCCAGTCGATCGCACGCTTCGCGCGGGGGTTGAAATTCTCGGCGCCGAAGAGCAGGGCTTCTTCATGATTGCCCATCAGCACCGCGCCGCAGCGCTGCACCAAATCGAGGCATTCACCGGGAAAAGGCCCGTATCCCACGACATCACCGAGGCACAGGACCTTCTCCGCACCTTTGGATTCCATATCGGCAAGCACGGCCTTGAGGGCGGCGAGATTGCCATGAATGTCACTGATTAAGCCGAGGATCATCGAGGAGGTCACTTGAAGCACATTTATGGCGCTGGCAAGTCAGGTTCTGGACCAGTGCTGATTTAACTATTAAAGTAGTAGAAAAATTGGCATGTCCGGCGCGTTCATTCCGCCAAGCGTCGCAATCACGACGCTGCCAGGGGGTGGGTGATGAGTTCAGCATCAGCAATCAATTCCGCGACGACCAACAACACGTCGACGGCCACGACCGACAGCGCCAGTGCCTTCCGCAGCGCCGATTTCCTCAAGATCATGATGACGGAAATCACCCATCAGAGTCCGCTCGATCCTTCGGATACCGGCAAGCTCGTGGACAATGTGCAGAAACTGCAGGAGCTGGCCAATACCACTTTCCAGAAATTCCGCGCCGACATCACCTGGGGCCAGCAGCTGGTCGGCCAGACGGTGTCGGTCCTGCAGCAGCCCTTGTCGCCGGCGGAAAAGCAATCCCAGCTCGACAAGGGTTTGAAACCCGACGTCGGTTTTAAGCAGATCGTTGGGAAGATCTCCTCCTACCGCATCGTCGATCAGAAGGTCTACGTCACCGTCGGGGACAAGGACTACCCCATGGATAACGTCAAGCAGATCGTCCCCGATAGCCAGCAGTCGCAGTATCTGGCCAACATGGCCGATCAATTGTTGGGCAAGAGCGTCGCCTATCTCGATGCCAAGGGCCTGCCGGCCTCGGGAAAAGTGACTTCGGTGCAGTACGACAAAGATAGCAATCTGATGCTCGAGATCGGCAAAAATTCGGTGAATTTCAACAAGGTCACGCAGATCGGCATCGCCAACTGAGGCTCTCCGCGACGGCTGTAGGGGGCTGATTGAAATTCGTGGCGTAACCGCGGCCGGCGGCACGATCCCGCGCGCACGCTTCCGCTTCTATGCCCGCCAACCGTCAGCCTGGTCCATGCCGCACATCCTGGTTTTGCAATTCCTCAATCTCCTGATGGGCGGCGGCTGCTATCTGGTGGCGGTCACCAGCTTCGGAGTGTGGTCATCCGCCGGTTGGTCGGCACTGGCCACCGGGGCTTCGATGATGGCCGCAAACCTCGCCTACGGCGGCCTCGTCGGCACCGGCGGGCGCTTCGCCGATGGCTGGGGCCGGGCGCGCACCGCCATCACCGGCGCAGCCTTGGCGCTGGTCGGGGCGCTGATCGCCATCGTCGGGGCCTCGGCGTGGTCGGCGGTGCTCGGCACGGTCATCTGCTTTGGCGGCAGCGCGCTGTTCTTCCCTGGCAATGCCGGGTTGTTCTCGGATGCGCGCAGCGCACTCGGGGAGGTCCCGCTGCATCGCAAGGTCAGCCGCTACAATCTTGGTTGGAGCAGCGGCAATCTCGTTGGTTTCGGTCTCGCTTGGATCCTCGCCGACGGCCCGGTGGGCCGCGGGTATTGGTTCGCAGCCGGCGGCTTCGTGCTCATCGCGGCGGTGATGTGGCAGTGGTGGTCCTTGCCGGCTCAGGCGCCATCGGCTGCCGGTGATCGTGCCGATCATCCGGCCCTGAAGCTGCTCACGCGCATGGGCCGGGTCGGTCTGCTGCTCTACTGCCTGGCGGGGATGGCGCTGATGTCGCTGCTTGAAAGCGCCCTCGCCCAGCAGCTCGCGCCGGCGGCTGCCCATCGTCTGGCGACCGGCGCCCTGATGGCCTATGCCGCCGGCTATTTCTGCGGCTTCATGGTCCTCGGACAATGGTCGGGGTGGGTCATGCGCCCCTGGCGCCTGTGGGCGATCGCTCTCGGCATGCTCGTGGCCGCCGCCGGATTCATCGTCTGCGGCCTTGCGGCGCAACTTAGCGTGGCGCCCTTGGCGGCCTGCGCGGCCGTGCTCGGTCTGGCGTTTTCGGCGGTGTATACCGCCAGTCTCTATTACTCGTTGCGCCTACCGCAGGGGGCGGCGCAGGCTGCCGGCCGGCATGAGACGTTCCTCGGGGTCGGAGCGACGCTCGGGCCGTTGTTGTGCGGCGCGTTCATCAGCGGCTGGAGCAACATGCTCGCCGGCCTCGGCGTCTACATCGCCATCGGGGCGCTGCTGGTGCTCGGCTGGCAGGTGTCGCAGATTCCCGCGATCACCCGCCTGTTGCGTGCACATCCACCTTGAACACGAATTTGCGGTAGGTCGTCGGCCCGCTCGGCGGATGGCAGACCGGCTTGTGCGCGTCGCTGGGGAAGAAGATCGTGAACTCGTGCGGACGCACGTGCAGGCGCGAAGGGGCGATGGCCGGGGCGTGGTAAAACGCGATGTCGCCATCCGCCTGGAAATCATCCTCGACGCGCAGATCGGTGACCGGCAGCCATTCCATGATCTCGCCACCGGCGAGGTTGACCTGGATGTCGATGTAGCGGCGGTGGGCTTCGAAGCGTCGTTGCCCGGCGTCATGCGTGGTCGCGGTCTCGACGATCACGAACAGCTCGTCGCCGCGGATGTGATGCTTGCCGTCGGCGGCGTCGGCATGTTTTTCAAGCCACGCGAAGGCCAACGGAAACAGCGGGTGCAGGCCGGCATAACGTGCCGCCTGCGGCAGGGAGTCGTGGATCACAGTTCTTTGTCCGAGAGGAAGCGCATGCCGCTGATGAGGGCGGTGCCTTCGGCATTCTGGTTGTAGATGAGGACCTGGATCTCTTTGAGCTCATCCAGGCTTTCGATGGTCGCGTTGTTGGCCCATTCCGATTTCTGGCTTTTGAAATCCTTGCCCTTGAGGTCGAAGCGCAGTTCCTTCCAGCCATCGCTGCCTTTGACGGTCTGCTGCATGCTCTCGTAGTAGACCCACTGCCCGGTCTTGAGCGCGACGGCGATGCGCAGGTTGCGCTCGCTCTTGTTGCGCACGCGGATGGCCAGGACGTGGTCTTCGCTGGCATCGACATTGACCGGCTTCTTGATCGTGGCCTTGTCGCGATCGCCTTTGTCGAGCTGCACCTCAAGGGCGTTCTTGACGCCTTCCAGACGGTCGTCGCCGATCAACGGTACGAGACGGGTCTGCACCGGATTCGACCACTGCGGATTTTCGCCCTGCCAGCCTTTGATTTCCAGGCCTTCGGCGCCGCTGGTGCTGGTGATGGGTTTTTCGAGGTTGGCAACCGGCTGCCGCGGCAGGACTGGCGGCGGGCCGATGGCCTCATCGCTGCGCCCGACGATCTTCTCAAGCTGATCGAGGCGGGCGATGGTCTCGGCGTCCTTGCCCTGCGCCGAGCGGTACCAGCGATACAACGGCAAGGCGGCTTCGGGCCCGGAGATCTCGTCGGTGAGGCGCGCATACAAGGCCAGGGCCGATACATCCCAGGTGCGCTTGGGATCGACGCGCGCCAAGTTGAAGGCCTTGTCGAGGGCAGTGAGCGCGGCCTGCTGGTGGCCTTTGGCGCGACACCAGCGGGCGAACTCGATCAGGCCATCGAGGTCATCGGCCTGGATCTGCTTGAGGCGCGAGGTCACGCCGAGCTCGACGGCGGTGATGCGCAGTTTCTTCAGGCGCAGCGTGCCGCTGATGGTGCGGATGAGGGCGAAGTCGGCGCTCTCGGGGTCGTCTTCGAGCGCACCGGGGATACGTTGCTGATTGTCGAGGATGACGATATCGACGTCGGCGGGTTCACCGGCGACCAGTCGGCCCATGCCCGAGGTCAGCAGGACGCCGACGAGCAGTGCACGAAACCATGGTCGAAGAACAACAGTCATGGCTAGAGCATGGGCCGACGGCGGCGAGAGTGAAGCGATCAACGATGTCATACGCTTGTCATGAGCCCGCTGGATAAATCCAGCCGTTTCACGAATCCGCGCTCGGCAGGGCCTGCGGGGTATAGCCGGAAAAGCGTCCGGTGCGCAGACGCGCCTGGGCCAGGACCATGGCCGCGGCATTGGCGAGGTTGAAGGCGCGGATCGGGCCGAGCATGGGAATGTGCAGAGTCGTGCTCTCCCACTTGCGGTGCCAGGCCTCGGGCAGACCGCGGACCTCGTTGCCGAGGATGATCACGTCGTCTTCCTGATAGGGAGCTTCGCTGAAGAGCTGCGCGCCGAACTTAGTCACCAGCCACGGCCGGCGATCACCCAGCCAGACCAGGAATTCCTCGGGATCGGCGTAGAGGGTCCAGCTCAGATGCTGCCAATAGTCCAACCCGGCGCGACGCAGGGCCTTGTCGGAAAAATCGAAGCCGCAGGGGCCGATGATATGCAGATGGCAGTCCATGCCCACGCAGAGGCGACCGATGTTGCCGGTGTTCGGTGGGACCTGGGGCTGATAGAGGGCAAGGTGCATGAGTTCGTCGGGAATTACAGGGCTGTGAGATCGCTGTGCACAGCGAACGGCAGCTGCGCCGGCAGCGGAGGATTGCCCGGACGCATCAAAAGCACGGCGTGCAGGCCGGCGGCCATGGCGGCCTCGGCTTCGGCGGGCTGATCGGTACCGAAGACGATCTCGCCCGGTGCCAGTCCCCAGTGCCGGGCGATGGCGACATAGCTGGAGGCCTCACGCTTGGGCCCGCTGGTGGTGTCGTAGTGGCCGACCAGGAACGGCGTCAAGTCGCCGTCGACGCTATGGCGGAACAGCAACTGCTGGGCGAGCACGCTGCCCGAGGAATAGATCGCCACCTGCCGCCCGGCTGCCCGCCACGCGGAAAATTGCGACGCGACATCGGGGTAGACATGGCCGAGGACCTGGCCGGTCTCATAGCCTTCGCGCCACACCAGGCCTTGCAGGGCTTTCAGTCCCTGGGCTTTGACGTCGCCGGTCATCTGTCGCTGGACGATGGCGATCACCGCGGCTTTCGGATCGAGGGCGCGTTCGTCGGCGGTGGCGTCGGCGAGCACGCTCGCGCAAGCGCGGGCGACGGCGGGCTCGTCCCAGGATTCGCTGATGAATCCCGGCAGGCGCTTGGCGGCATACGGGAACAGCACGTCATAGACGAAGCTGATGGCGGTGGTGGTGCCTTCGATATCAAGGAGGACGTGGCGCATGGCGCGCCACGTTAGAGTCCCGTGGCTAACGCCAACGGATGATCAGGATTTCGCCCGGCAGGTGGTCGATCTCCACACCATCGCCCTCGCGCGTGAGGTTGACTTTGGCCAAGCCGTGACCGGCGGCATCGACGCGCCAGGCCTCCTGGGGTTTTTCCTGCGGGAACAGCCATGCCCGGCCACGCGATTGGCGCTGTTCGCTGAAGCACACCTCGCCCGCCCACTCCGCCGGGCGGCGGGCCCACAAGGGCACCAGGCCGCCGAGCTCGGCGAGATGGAAGGGCGCCGGCATGGGCGCTTCGAGGGCCGTGGCCCGGCCCGGCGTGGCCAGGGCCAGGGCCAGCTGTCCGAGATTGGCGCCGGCATGATGGGCCGCGTACAGCGCATAGGCGGTGGGTGCGCCGTGGACTTTCAGCACTCCGCCGAGGGCCGAGATGACCACCGCGCGGCCGGCGACGATTGCCAGGCCGCGCCCGGCGGCATCGCCGAGCGTCGCCCAGCGCACGCCACCGTGCGGGGCCATCGCCGGTTCGGTCAGTGAGTAGGCCTGCGGCAGGGTGCTGCGGCAGAGTTCACCGGCGATATGCACGTGGTAGCCACGATGGGCGGTAGGGTGATCGAATTCGAGCTCGGCGTCGGCGTGGTCGGGGTTGGGGCTCCAGGCCACCGCCACGCGCAGGCCGTCATCATGCGCATGCAGGGTATAGGTGATGCGCAGCACCCCGGCGACGGCGCTGCGCACCACGCACAGGCGGGCCCGCACCGGGCCGGCTTCGAGCACGCTGATGGTCGCGCTGCCGCCGAGGTTTTCGCCATTGAGACGCGGCGCCACCGCCGGGCCGACGAGCTCGGCGAAGAGGCCCCGCCAACACAGTCGCGTCACCTGTCCGAGGCTATCGAACTCGGCGCGCACCAAGCCATTGTCGAGCACCTGCTCCTCGACTTCCCAGAGCCCATCGGCAACCGGCTCATCGACCGCACGCAGGGTCACGGCTTCGAGCGCGCCGAGCTCCAAGCAGGTCAGCAGTTCCGGCCCTTCGAGTCCCTCGACGATCTGCACCGGCGACTGACGGCCATGACTGTCGACCAGCGCCCACGGCTTGCTGGTACTGGGCAGCGAGACCACTAGCCAGCGCGCGAAAGGCAGCGGATTCCACGCCCCCAGGGCACCGTCTTCGATGGTCCGCGCGACAAGCATCGGCATGCGTGGCGCCCGCGTGCGATCAAGGGTGGTGAGCACGCGATGCCAGGCAGCCCCGGTGCCGATGCCCAGGCAGGCGCTGGCGTCTTCGAGGCGGGCCACGTCGACCAGCGACAAGAGCCCGTGATCATCGGCGAAGCGCGCCGGCCCAGCCGGCAGATCACCGCGATGCAGGGCCTCGATGAGCATCTCGGGTTCTGGCGGAAGCTCCGCGACCGTCAGGCGATTGCCGCCGAAGCCTTCCCAGCGGAAATTCGCTGCCGGTTGGCCGGTGGTGAGCAAGGTGGTGATCCCGCCTAGGCGCAGCACATCCGGCAGCGAGCCGTTCAACGGCGGCAGGATCTCGGCGACGATAGTGTCGACTTGATCCAGGCGCAGATCTTCCAGCCAACGCAGGAGCACGGCGAGTGGGGGCAGGGTGCCGCTGGGCAGGAGCGGCAAAAGCGGAGCGCTGGGCATACCCCAGTTTACCTTATGCCGGGCGCGATCGCCAGTCGCCGGGCGCGTTCAGCGGCGGCATGGAGACGGCTGGGGATGCTGGTGCAGCCGGTGGTCACAGCATCGGTGGCGAGGGCCGTATCGATTACCTCGGAGGGGGCTCCGAGGTGATCGAGGTAGTCAGCCAATAGTTGGTACTGGCGGGCGCGGGCGATGCCGTGCTCGGCGCCAGTGGTCGCCCACAGCCAATCGCTGAAGGCCAGGAAACCATCAAACGGCGAATCGCTGGGCGCGTGCATCAGGGCCAGCTCGAGCCCGCGCACGAAGCCGCCGTCGTTGACGTAGATCTCGAAGTAGCGCGCGAAACGCTTGAAGCGCTGCATCTGCACGAAGGGGAAATCACGCGAGGCGAGCAGGTCGTAGGGCGTTTCGCGATTGAACTGCATCGCGAAGGGGACCACGTGGCGGATCAGCGGCGTGCCTGGGAGGAGCTTGAGGATGCCGATCTGGATTTCGCCCGGCTGCATCCGCCACAAGGCGTCGAACGAGGTCCGGAAGCTCGCCGGGGTTTCGCCGGGTAGGCCGACGATCAGATCGGCATGGACATGGATGCCGGTGTGTTCGCGCAACCATCTGAGATTGGTCTCGGTCTTGGCCGTATCCATGCGCCGGCTGATCAACTCGCCGACCACCGGCGTGAAGCTCTGGATGCCGATTTCCAACTGCACGGAATCCTTGGGGAACCACGCGAGCAGGGCCTGCACCGATTCCGGCAGACGGTCCGGCACCATCTCGAAGTGCAGGAACAGGTCATCGCGCCAGCGCGCTTGGAAAAAAGTGAGGATGGCGGTGGCGGTGCTCGGCTTGAGGTTAAAGGTCCGATCGACGAACTTGAAGGTCCGGCAACCGCGTTCGAGCAGCCGCTCCATCGCCGCCAGGAATGGTTCGAGGGGCACGGTGCGTACGCCATCCTCGATCGAAGAGAGGCAGAACTCGCAGGTGAAAGGACAGCCGCGGCTGGCCTCGACGTAGATTAGACGGTGCTTGAGATCGTCGTCGGTGTAGAGGTCGTAGGGCAGTACCAGCGTCGCCGGATCGGGCTTGGGCGTGGCGATGATCTTTGCCGTCGACATGCCTGTCAGCAGGCTGCTGCAGACCTCGCGGAAGGCCGTATCGGCCTCGCCGCGGATGGTCACGTCGGCGAGCTGCAGCAGGGCATCGTCGTCAGCGGCATGGGTCGGCTCGGGGCCGCCGATGACCACCCGGATGTGCGGCGCGACCTGCTTCATGATCTGGATCACCTGCGTGGTCTCGCGGCGGTTCCAGATGTAGATACCGAAGCCGACGATCGCCGGCGACTCCGCGAGCAGGCGCTCGACGACGCGCGCCGGCGGATCGCTGATGGTGAATTCACGGATCACCGTCTGCGCCTGCAGGGGGCCCATGTTGGCCAGCAGATAACGCAGACCGAACGCGCAATGGCTCCAGCGGGCGTTGAGCGTCGCCAGGACAATGCGCGGCGCGGTCATGGGACTTTGCTGACGGTGTAGCTCACGGGCTTGCCGTTGATCTGCGCTTCGTTGGCAGCCTGGCCGCGCACGAAGCTCGTGGCCAGGACCTCGCCGGCGATGGTCGTGGCATGCTGCGCGAGCGCCGCCGCCACTTCCTCGTCGCTGCTGTCCCAGGTCACGGCAATGCGATCGGCGATATCGAAGCCGGCATCCTTGCGCGCCTGCTGCAGCAGGCTGGTGAACTCGCGGGCGTGGCCTTCGGCGACCAGCGCCGAAGTCAGCGCCGTATCCAGGGCGGCGGTGACCGCGCCCTGGCTGGCGGTCACCTCTTTGCCGGAAGAGCCACCGACGGGTTTGCGTTCGAGGATGACATCGGCGAGGCGGATGGCCTCGCCGACGACGGCCAGCTCGGCGCCGCCTTCGAGCTGCGCGACTTCCGCATGGCCCCAGGTCGCGAGCACCGCGCCGATGTCCTTGAGCTTGGCCCCGCAGCGCTTGCGCAGCTCGGCAAAATTCGGCTTGCAGCTGACGGCGACGAAGGCCGCCTCGTCGGCGCTGACCGCTACGGTCTTCACATTCAGTTCGTCGCGCAGGGTGCGCGCGTGGCGCTCGGCGGCGCCGCGCACCGCGGTCTCGCGCGAGACCACGGTCAGCGTCGCCAGGGGTTGGCGTACTTTCAGCTTGTGGTCCTCGCGCAGCTTGCGCCCCAGGCCGACGATGCGGCGGACGATGGCGATGTCGTCTTCGAGCTGGGCGTCAATGGCGGCGGCGTCGACCTGCGGATAGTCGCACCAATGCACGCTCGCCGGGGCGGCGGCATCGACCGGCCGCACCAGGCGTTGATAGACTTCTTCGGTGAGGAAGGGCATGAACGGCGCCAAGACCTTGGCGAAGGTCACCAGCACGTCGTACAAGGTGGTGAAGGCGTCGCTCTGATCCTGGACCTCGCTGCTCTTCCAGAAGCGCGCCCGCGACGAGCGGATGTACCAGTTGGTGAGGTCATCGATGAAGTGCACCAGGCGCGGTACGACGTTGTAGAGGCGATAGCCTTCCATCTCGGCGTTGACGTCGCGGATCAGGCTCTGCATCACCGAGATGATCCAGCGATCGAGTTCGGCGCGTTCGGCCAGCGGCCGGGCCTTGACCGTGCGCGGATCGAAGCCATCGATGCTGGCGTAGGTGGTGAAGAAGCTCAGTGCGTTCCAGTAGGGCAGGACCACCGTGCGCACGATCTCCTTGAGCCCGGCTTCGCTGAACTTCAGCGGCTCGGCGCGAACCACGGGGGAGTCGATGAGGTAGGCGCGCAAAGCGTCGGCGCCGATCTCGTGCAGGACCTTGTTGGGGTCGGGATAATTCTTCTTCGACTTCGACATCTTCTGGCCGTCTTCGGCGAGGACCAGGCCGTTGACCACGACATTGCGGAAGGCCGGTTTGTCGAACAGTGCCGTCGACAGCACCAGCAGGGTGTAGAACCAACCGCGTGTCTGATCGAGGCCTTCAGCGATGAACTGGGCCGGGAAATTGGCCTCGAAGTGTTCTTTGTTCTCGAACGGGTAGTGCTGCTGGCCATAGGGCATGGCCCCCGACTCGAACCAGCAATCGAGGACCTCCGGCGTGCGCCGGTAGGTCTGGCCGTTCTTGACGAAGGTCACCTGGTCGAGGTGGTGCTTGTGCAGATCGGTGACGCGTACGCCCGAGAGCTGTTCCAGCTCGGCGATCGAACCGACGCAGATCATGTCGCTCTTGTCCTCGCTGACCCACACCGGCAGGCACGAGCCCCAGAAGCGGTTGCGCGAGATGTTCCAATCTTTGGCTTCTTTGAGCCAGTTGCCGAAGCGGTTGGCGCCGATCTGTTCGGGCACCCAGCGGATCTGCTGATTGTTGGCGGCGAGACGCTCGCGGAGGTCCTCGACGCGCACGTACCAGGCTTCGATGGCTCGGTAGATCAGCGGCGTGTCGGTGCGTTCGCAGAACGGATAGCTGTGCACGATGGTCGACTGGTGGACGAGTTTGCCCTCGGCCTTGAGGCGGGCGATGATCGCCTTGTCGGCGTCCTTGCAGAACTGCCCGGCGTATTCGGGGACGGCGGCGGTGAACTTGGCTTCTTCATCGAGCGGATCGACGAGTTCGATACCGGCGGCGCGGCACACGCGGTAGTCGTCCTCACCATAGGCGGGAGCGAGATGGACGATGCCGGTGCCGTCGCCGGTGGTGACGAATTCATCGCTCAGCAGGCGGAAGGAATTCGCCTGCTCGGCGAAGTACGGGAACAGCGGCTCGTACTCCAGGCCGGCGAGGACCTTGCCCGGCGGCTCGGCGAGGATGCGGTATTGTTCGGGCTTCTTGTAGATCGCCGCGAGGCGGTCCTTGGCCAGCAGGTAGACCTCGCCTTTTTCCAGATCCTCGATCCAGCAATAGGTGATCTCGGGCCCGGCGCACAGCGCAAGGTTTTCGGGCAGGGTCCACGGCGTCGTGGTCCAGGCGAGGATGAAGGCCTTGCCGGCGCTGATGGCAGCGAAGACCTCTGGCGATTTCTCCCGGCAACGGGCGAGCACCGCGATGTCGGTGTTGCGCACGCGGAAGCGCACGGTGATTGCCGGATCCTGGACGTCCTTGTAGTTGTTGCCGGCCTCGAAATTCGACAGCGGCGTGGTCAACTTCCACGAGTAGGGCATGATGCGGTGAGCTTTGTACACCCGGCGGTTGCCGTTGGCGTCGGTCTGCTCCCAGAGCTGCTTGAACACCCACCACACCGATTCCATGAACTGCGGATCCATGGTTTTGTAGTCATTGTCGAAGTCGACCCAGCGGCCCATGCGCCGCACCGTCTTGCGCCACTCGCCGACATAGGTCTGCACCAGCGAGCGGCAGGTCTCGTTGAAATGGCTGACGCCCTTCTCGCGGATCTCGGCGGCGCCCGACCAGCCGAGCTCTTTTTGCGCCAGGCTCTCGATCGGCAGACCGTGGCAGTCCCAGCCGAAACGGCGCTCGACATGGTAGCCACGCATGTTCCAAAAGCGCGGCACGATGTCCTTGATCGTACCGGCCAGCAGATGGCCGTAGTGCGGCGTGCCGGTGGCGAATGGCGGGCCATCGTAGAACACGAATTCCTTGGCGCTTTTGCCTGCTGCCGCCCGGCGCTTGTTCGACTCGCGGAAGGCGTCGAGGCGATCCCAGAGGGCAAGGATGCCATCCTCGATCTGCGGGAAACTGACGTTGGCGGGAACCTTGTCGAAGACGGGCTTGGGCGCGGGCTGGCTCATGGGGGCGAGAGCCTAGTCGCCCGAGCGGAATTGCGACCGTCGAGGGGCGATCTTACGCACATCGTCGGATGGGTCTCAGGCGGGCATGCACCAGCGCGTGAGGATCGTATTGCCGAGCACCTGCGGCGGACATTCCGGCTGCCAGTGCTGGCCGTCGGGAATGGTCGGCACGCCACGTCCGCGGGCGATCGCTAGGCCGCCGCCGAGGGTCGTACCGCCCTGATACAGTTCGAGGCGATCGTACAGCCGGGCGGCGAGGAAGGCGCCATGGATGGCGGCCCCACCTTCGACGAGGATGTCGTTGAGGCCGAGGGCCGCCAAGGAGCGCGCCACTGCCGGCAAATCGTGCGGATCGGCCACCGCCAGCAGTTCGACGCCCCAGGCTTTCAGGCGCGTCGTATCAGCATCGGGATGATGTACGACCAGCAATGGCGCACGATCGAGGGTGTGCAGCAGATGGGAGTCATCGTCGAGGTCGACGGCGGCATTGAGGACGATGCGCAGCAGCGGCTTGGCCCGCGGGTGGCTGGCGAGCAGCTGCGGATCATCGGCCTTTGCCGTGCCGCTGCCGATAAGGATGGCGTCGAAGGCGCGTCTCCGTCGCCGCGACAAGGCCAACGCCAACGGCGAGGAGATCCACCCACTGCGCCCACTCTCGGTGGCCAGGAAGCCATCCAGGGTGGAGGCCCATTTGCCTGTGAAACGCGGGCGTTTGGTGCTGAGGCGGCGAAGGAAGCCGCCATGTAGGTGCTGCGCGCACGGATCATGGGCGCAGACCGCGGTCACGCCCGCCGTGGTCAGGTGGGCGCAAGAGGTGCCCTGGCTGGGATCATCGGCGCCGATTACTACACGGGTGATGCCGGCAGCGATCAACAGCTCGGCGCAGGCCGTGCCGCCCGCCGAACGCCGCGTGCAAGGGGCGAGCGTGACGTAGGCGGTGGCGCCCTGCGTCGGGTGGCCGCGACGCGCCGCCTCGGTGAGGGCCGCGGCTTCGGCATGGATCTGCGGGGTATCAGTCGCAGGGCTGGTGCGGCCTTCGCCAAGGACCACGCCCTCACGGACGAGGACGCAGCCGACGCCGGGATTGGGCGCGGTCGTGCCCAGGGCCATCGAGGCCAGCCGACATGCTCGTTGCAGCCAGCGCGAATCAGCGGTGGCTTCCGACATCGCCTTAGGCTTTCTTCAGCTCGGGCTTGTGCTCTGGCAACTTGTGCTCGGGCGACTTGTGCTCGGGCGACTTGTGCTCGGGCGACTTGTGCTCGGGCGACTTGTGCTCGGGCCGCTTCAGGTCGTTCGGCCGATGATCGCGGGCCAGGCGGTCGAGGACGCCGTTGATGAGCTTGGTGGTCTTCTCTTCCGAGCCGTAGCGTTTGGCGAGCTCGATGGCTTCGTTGATGGCGACCTTCGGCGGCGTGTCATCGCGATAAAGAATCTCGCAGGCTCCTAAGCGCATGATCGCACGATCGACCACCGCCAAGCGATGGATGGTCCAGTTTTCAAGACGCTTATCGATGGCGGCGTCGATCGGCACGCGATTTTCGGCGAAGGTCGTGAGCAGGCTCTTGGCGAAGAGCACGGCTTCGGGATCGGTGGCGCCGGTGTCCTCGGGCTCGAACGAGGGCAGGAGATGGCCATCGTCGACGAACTTGTTCTGTTCAAACGCGTACAGTAATTGCAGGGCGACAGCCCGACCGGCGGTACGTGAAGCGGGCGACAGGGAAAGAGCGGGGTCAGTCACGAGATGGGTCAGATCTGGGCAAAGAGTGAAAGCATTTCCATGGCCACGGCGGCGGCTTCGGCGCCCTTGTTGCCGGCCTTGCCACCGGCGCGCGAAGCCGCCTGATCGGTGGTATCGGTGGTCAGCACGCCGAAGATCACCGGCTTGCCGCTGTCGAGTCCGACCTTCGCCAGGCCCTTGGCGCATTCGCCGGCGACGTAGTCGAAATGCGGGGTCTCGCCACGGATCACCGCCCCAAGGGCGATGACAGCGTCATGCTTGACCGCAAGTTTCTGCGCCGCCAGGGGCAATTCCCAGGCGCCTGGTACGCGCACGACGGTGATGTGATCATCGGCCACGCCATTGCGGCGCAGGGTGTCGACAGCACCCGCGACCAATTGCTCGACAATGGTCGCATTGAAGCGGCTTGCGACGACGGCATAGCGCATGCCGGTCAAGGACGTCAGATTGCCAGAGAGCTGGTTGGGCATGAAAACCTCGAAATGGCCAAGCATGCTACGCCTCGGCCTAGCAGGGCAACGCCAACCAGCGGATGCCTGCGCTTCCACCTCCGAGGCCGCCGTCAATCGCTTGCTGCCGCAGGGGTCAAGCGTCGTCCACAGTCATCACCGTCCACAGTCATCACCGTCCACAGTCATCACCGTCCACAGTCATCACCGTCCACAGTCATCACCGTCCACAGTCGTCACCGTCCACAGTCATCACCGTCCACAGTCATCACCGTCCACAGTCGTCACCGTCCACAGTCGTCACCGTCCACAGTCATCACCGTCCACAGTCATCTCCGTCCTGTCGATCATGGGCCTGTCAATCATCTCCATTTTCAGCTCCCGGCGCAGAAAATGAGCTCCGCCCAAGGCCGGGGGTACCAGGGGCACAGCCTCTTCCACGAGCACAGCTACGGCTTTCGTCCTGGGCGCAGTGCTCAGCAGGCAGCCGGCGCAGTGCTCGGCCACCTCAAGGAGCAACGCCTGGTGGTGGTGGATATCGACTTCAAAGCGTTCTTCGACAGCATCCCGCACGAGCGGCTGCTGGACGCGGTCCGCCAACGAGTCACGGATGGACGCGTGCTTGAGCTGATCGGCCACTTCTTGAAAGCCGGAGTGCGGGAGGACGCACGCGTGACGATCCCAGAAGCGGGCACCCCACAAGGCGGCGTGATCAGTCCGCTGCTGGCGAACATCTATCTGGACGCTTTGGACCAGCAGTTGGCCAAGAGTGGTCGGAAGATGGTACGTTATGCGGATGACGCGGTGATCCTCTGTCACACTGCCGATGAAGCGAACAGGGCCCTGGCCGAGGTGCAGGCCTGGACGGCGCAAGCCGGCCTCACCCTACACCCGACCAAAACCCGGATCGTCGATCTGGGCCAGCCAGGCGCGTGGTTCGACTTCCTCGGCTACCGGTTCAAACGCCAC
>JBIILZ010000190.1:0-4775 GCA_044338255.1 Planctomycetota bacterium
ACCTCATCGCCATGGTCTATCTCATTGCCGGCAGACTCCCGTTGCCGGCAATCAAATAGGCCCCCGCAACCCCGAACTGACTATACCAGTGCGAATTTATGTACCCACACCAAACAGCGAGGAGCCCAAATACCCCGGCACCGAACTCCGGCTCAGGTACGTCCTTGGTCTCACCCACGGTCACCGGGGATCAGAGGCCCTTAGATTGTTTTTTCCGGGATCACACTCAACAATCTTGTCTGATGTCGCAATTAATGCGTGGCTTTTCAGGCAGACAAAAATACGTCAATTACCGACAGATATATATGATCGTAACCGTAAATTGGCGCGTCCGTCGCCATCACTCTCTCTTCAGGACAGGAGTTCTCATGATCGAAACTAGGCCGTGCGTGCGATGGATGGGAACTTCAGTCGTTGGTATTCTGAGGTCCGTTCTTGCGGACGGTGGCACGATGGCCCGTGTGGCGGCGATGCTCATAATCGCCGCGATGGTCTGCGTGTGGTCCGCAGAAAGCGGACCAGAGAACCAATTGCAGGGCCTCAAGCAACGAATCCCTGGATTGCGGGCGAAGCTGGACCCCCAGACCGGGGTCGCCCAGCATCTCACCGTCAGCAACGGCTTCCTCTATCCGCATGTCCAGATCCACGCGGCTGCGGGTGCCAAGGGGGCTGATCCCCTATTGCCGGTGACGAAGTTCATGGATACGTATCCCGCGCTGATGGGTGGAGGGAGTGCCATCATCGCTGACGCGGCCGTAGTTCGCAATGTCGTCGATGAGCATAATGGTCTGCGTTCGGTCAGTTGGCAGCAGATGATCGCCAACGTGCCGGTTTATCGTGGCCGGCTGACGGCGCAGATCACCAAACAGGGCGATCTCGTGACTATCGGAAGCCGTTTCGTGCCGGTCGCACGGTTGATCGGCAGCAAGCCGGCATTGACGGCAACCGTGCAGATGACCTCCCACGATGCGCGGACGGCGCTTGCCGTCGGTCTGCGGAGAATGGGTGAGACCATCGATGCCGCCGCCGCGACCGCGACCGCGACCCCAGCCGTCGGTGCGGAAGCACGTCAGAAGATTTCGCATGCGCGGATCCGCGGCGAGTCCGCCGCCCGACTGGTGTGGTTTCCGAGCCAGGGTGCTGAGCTTCGACTGTCCTGGGCCTTCATCCTGACCTCCGTTCAAGATGGAAGGATGTACGAACTGGTCGTCGATGCCGCCAATGGGGCGCTCCATTCTCAGCGATGCCTGACTAACGAAGATCCTTTGCCACCGCCGCTCGGGGATGTCCAGCCCGCGCCTCAGGAGCCGGTGCAGGCCAAGATGGAACCTCCAGCATTGGTCTCGCCGCTGCCGGTGCTTCCCAGTCATGCGATCGCCTTGAAGGTCTTCAGCGGTGCCAGTCCGACGCCGATGAGCCCTGGCTGGCCGACCTCGAACACGGCGCAACCGCCGACCGTCGCCCGTCAATTGGTGACCCTGGCGAACCTCGACCCCGTGGCCTCCCCCAATGGCTGGATGAATGAGCTTTTCCTCGACACCCGCGGCAACAACGTCGACGCCCATAGCGATACCGACGCCAACGATGTCGCCGATCTGCCCCGTCCGCTTAGCAGCGGCACGACTCCCACCTTCGATTTCCCCTGTGACCTGAGCAAGGCCCCGTCGACCTACCGGAAGGCCGCCATCGTCAATCTCTTCTATTGGTGCAATTTCTGCCATGACCGCTTCTACTCGCTGGGTTTCAACGAAGCATTTGGCAATTTCCAGGTTGATAATTTCGGACGTGGCGGGATTAGTGGCGATCCCGTGCAGGCCGATGCCCAGGATGGCGCTGGTACCGACAATGCGCGGTTCTCCACGCCACCTGACGGCTTCGAAGGACGGATGGAGATGTTTATCTTCACCGCACCCACTCCGGATCGTGACGGCGACTTCGATGCCCAGGTCATCATCCATGAATATGCTCATGGGCTGAGCAATCGGCTGATCGGCGATGGCTACGGTCTGAATAGCCTGCAATCGGGTGGCATGGGCGAAGGCTGGTCCGACTTCATGTCCCTCTGCCTACTCTCGTCACCGACCGATCCGCTCGGCGGCTCATATCCCGTGGGCGGATATGTCACCTACGGCATAGTGCCGGACAATTATTACCGCGGCATCCGGAGTTTTCCGTACATCTATGAGCCAGGACCGGTGACCGCGAGCTCGAAGAATCCCCTGACGTTCGCCTCCATGGTCCCGGGGGATGAACACTTCAATGGTACGATCTGGTGCCAGACCCTCTGGGATGTACGTGCGAACTTGATCCAGGCCCTGGGCAGCGCAGAAGCCGGAAACAATCTGGTGATGCAGCTGGTGGTCGACGGCATGAAGTTGACTCCCGCGAGTCCGACCTTCCTGGAGGCGCGTGACGCCATCCTCCAAGCCGAGATGATATTCACCGGTGGCATGCACCGCAATCAACTGTGGCAGGCATTTGCCAAACGCGGCATGGGTGCGAGCGCAGTCGCACTTGATGCTGACAGCGAAGCCGTGACGGAAGCCTTCGATCTGCCCAGCGATATGGGCGTCAGCACGCCCGTGACCGTCAATGCCAACGGCACCCAAGGTGGGCCATTCAACCCGGCAACGACCACTTTCACGGTCATCAATAATACCGGTGTGGCGGGCTTCGCCTGGACGGCCACCCCCGACCAGCCGTGGATCAGCGTCGTACCGGCGTCGGGCGTCCTGGGGGCTTATGGACAAGCAGTCGTAACCGTGAGCTTCACCGCTGCCGTCGATCTATTTCCGGAAGGAGATTATTCGGCGAACATCGCATTCAGGAATGTCGCCTCCGGGAGTGGCGATACCCAGCGGACGATCAATCTAAAGATCGAACAGAATTATGAGGTGGCCTCGACGACCTATGCTTGGATCGATCCCTCGACCCATACTTCGATAGCATTGACGGACGACAGTGTCAGTACCGCTCAGCTGCTGCCTTTCCCATTCACCTTCTATGGAACTACCTATCAGCAGATCTATGTGGGTTCCAATGGCCTGGCGGCCTTCGATGCAAGCTCAGCATACAGCCCCCTGAATAAGCAATTGCCCACGGCAAACCGGCCGAACGCCATCATCTGCGCCGCCTGGATGGATCTGAATCCGGAATGGGGTGGAGTCATCAGCTTCGGTGTCGTGGACAGCGCTCCGCATCGCTCCGCGGTCATCACCTGGCGTGATGTGCCCGCGTATGCTTCGCCGCGCCCTTCATATTCGATGCAGATCGTCCTTCAGGAAGGGCTAAGCGATATCATCGTGAACTACAAGGAGGTTTCCGCCGCCATGGCCTTTGGTGGAGGCGAGATCGCCACCGTCGGCGTCGAGAACGATTCCGGCACCTTAGCCCGCCAATATTCGTTCAAAACCAAAACGCTCAGTAATCTCATGGCCTTGCGCTATTTCCTCAGTCCACCGACGGTGGCGACACCGGCGGCGGTGGCCCCAGATCCTCTGGTCGACACCTTGACGGGGACCTTGTCCGTGCTGGGAGCTGATGCCGACGGCGAACCTGCCCTCACCTATACATGGACGGATCTGACCGCCGGAGCTCCGGGGGTGATCTTCGGCAACAATAACGGCACGAATGCCGCCAAGCTCTGCGTAGCCACCTTTCCCGAACTGGGCTCCTATGACATCAGCTGCGTGATCCGAAATGCCTCGGGGTCGAGTGTCACCAGCGGCGTACAGGTCCTCGTCATCGGTACGCCGGTGGTGACCTGGGCGAATCCGGATTCGATGACCTATGGCACTCCGTTGTCGGAGGTGCAGCTGAATGCTGCGAGCCGCATTGGCGGCACGTTCAGCTATACCCCTCGGCTCGGAACCAGGCTGACGGCGGGTACCCATGCGATCACCGCCACCTTCGTACCGACGAACACCGTCCATTACCGCACCGTGACCTCGACGGTGTCGGTGGTCGTGCGACCAGCAACGCTGCACATCGTGGCCGACGACAAGCAGCGTGCCTATGGAGACGCCAATCCCGTCTTCACGACGCTTGTCACCGGCTATCAATACGGCGAGGATGCCCTTTTGGTGAGCGGCCTCCCGGTGGCCCAGTCGACGGCGAACATCACCAGCCCGGTCTCGACCTATCCGATCACCGTCGATATCAGCGGTATGACCTCAGCCAATTATGTCTTCGTCGCCGACCAGGGAGTGCTCACCGTCGGCAGTGCCGTTCTGACGATCACCGCTGACAGCTTGAGCATGACGGAAAAGACTCCCATGCCGACGTTGACCGCCACCATCTCGGGCTTGGTCGGTGGAGACACGAATTCAGTAGTCAGCGGCTCCCCGATCCTGGCTACCACCGCGACCAGCGCGAGCAGTCCAGGCGCTTATCCGATCACGGTCGATGTCTCGGGTATAACGGCGACGAACTACAGCATCGTCGGGACCCCGGGGACGCTCCGCGTCAATGGAGAACAGCAAGATGACGGCAAGTGTCTCGGCGGCATCGGCCTGATCCTGGCTCTGGCCAGTATGACGGCACTCGTCTTCCGCCGTCGGGCGCTCTTCGCTTAGGACGCGGGCTCATCCCGGCTCAGGCTGGGATGAGCCCATGGTTCTTCAAGAGAGCCAGTTAAAGGTTGATCAAACGCACACTCAAGAGTTCGAATTTTAATAGAATTCCAATCGTGAAAGCACGGGCTTGATGCAATCCTCTGAAATACCAAGCGCCTGTAGGGCGATGCAGATCCATCCGTTTTTGTTGACCAGGTGTCT
>JBIILZ010000191.1:0-4762 GCA_044338255.1 Planctomycetota bacterium
CACACCTGCACCATAGCCAAACCTGATCAGACCGCTACACCAACCCCAACAACTGGCCAGAGTATTGAGACTGGACCGGCCAAGGTTTTGAGACTCCACACCGCTGAGCGCCTGGCTGGTGGGCGGGGACTTGCGCCGGGTGTGCCTGCGCGGTCACGAAGTCGTGCAGCGCATCTACATCGCCGTGCGCGATCAGTATTGGCGGACCATCCCCCTACGCATCGCGGGTCGGGAAGTCACCCAGGACGACAGCGGCTTCACCATCGCCTGCGACCTGATCTGCGACGATCCGCTGGTGCGCTACCAGGGTCATCTCGAGATGCGGGGCCTCGGTGATGGCCAGCTGGAGCTACGATTTTTCGGAATCGCCGGCGGCGCCTTCCAGCGCATGCGCCTGGGGCTTTGCGTTCTCCATCCCCAGCAGCTCGCCGGCAGCCCGCTGCTCGTCGGCCATGCGCCGGACGAGATTGAAAACAGCGCATTGCCGACCGACTTGGCCCCTGAGGTCGTCGCCACCGCCATCCGCTGGCTTGAAACCGGTCCCACCGAAGCCCGCGTCCGGCTGCATTTTTCCGGCGACCAGTTCGAGATGGAGGACCAACGCAATTACGGTGATGCCTCATTCAAGACCTACAGCACGCTAAGCGCCCTGCCGCGTCCGGTGTGGGTGGCAGAGGGCGAGCAGGTGCAGCAGGCCCTGACCCTGGTGCCCTGCGCCACCGTCGGCAATCCGCCTTCACTGCCGGCATCGAACATGGTGCGTCTGGTAGTTGAGGACACTGTGCAGCCGCTCGCACGGCTGGGCTTCCTGGAAGGAGATACCGCCAGCGTGCTGTCCCCAACGCAGCATCGCCTCGTCGCGCTCGATCTCAGCAGCGCTTGGCGCGAACGCCTAGCGGCCGCCGAACAGGCCCGCGCCAGCGATGGGGCGACGACACTGATCACCGTGCAGGCCGCACAGCTGACGGCGGCAAACGCCGCCGCACTCGCCGGGCTCTTGCCCCCCGACAGCGAAATCCTGGTCTACGATGCCGCCGACGAGGCGCCATTGTCGCTTCTGCGCTCGCTGGTCCGCGCCGAGACCGTGGTCGGCCATGGCACCGGTGGTCCCTTCATCCTCCTCAATCGCGGTCCGCGTTTACGCAGCGCCGCTCTCGGCTTCGCCGTCAATCCCCTAACCCATGCCGACGACTCCTGGTCGCTCCTGGAGAACAGCGCCGCCCTCGCGCACCTCGCGCGCAGCGCGCGCCATCTCCAGGCTCCACTGCGTATCGGCCCGGTGATGGTGCCGGCCGAGGATCAGCGCCAGACCAACGACCTCGGTGCCACCTGGCTGGTGGCCGCCCTCGCCCACCTGCTGCCCGAGCTCACCGCCGACGATGCCGTGACTCTGGCCCCGCAGGCCGTCCTCCACGCGGGGGCCAGCGCCGCGGTGCTGCAGGCGCTGACCGGCATCACCGGTCTGCTGCCGGTGCGCGGCAACGGCCAGCGCGTCGTTGGGCTGGCATCAACCACGCCGACGGGCCGGCGGGTCCTGCTCGCCAACCTCGACCATCAACCGACCTCGGTGATCATCAGCGGTCTGCGCCAAGGCGTGGAAGCCGTGCACTTGGCAGGATGGGCCTGGGCACGCGTCGAAGGTTGATCTGACTAGTGTCGTGGTTGGATGTTTTACGCGTCGGAAAAAACACTGACACCGTCATCAGGGGCTTAGAGTCCATGGCATGAGCGAACTGCAGGTCATCGAAATCCGTGGTGCGGACGAACACAACCTCAAGCACATCGACCTGGATCTGCCGAAGAAACAGCTGGTGGTCTTCACCGGCCCCTCGGGCTCGGGCAAATCGTCCCTGGCCTTCGACACCATCTACGCCGAAGGTCAGCGCCGCTATGTCGAGAGCCTCTCGGCCTACGCCCGGCAATTCCTCGGACAGCTTGAGAAACCCAAGTACGAATCGATCCGCGGCCTGGCGCCGACCATCGCCATCGAGCAGAAATCGGCCTCGAAGAATCCGCGCTCGACGGTGGGTACGATCACTGAGGTCCTCGACTACCTGCGCGTGCTGTGGGCCCGTGCCGGAGTTCAGCATTGCCATCAATGCAGCCGCGCAGTGGGCAAGCGCTCGCCCGACGAGATCGTCGCTGGCATCCTCGCCCTGCCCGCCGAGAGCAAGATTCTGGTCCTCGCGCCGAAGGTCAGCGACCGCAAAGGCGAACACCAGGACGTCCTCGAAAGCGCCAAGAAGGCCGGCTTCACCCGCGTGCGCGTCGATGGTACGGAGTTTACTCTCGATCAGCCGGTGCCGCTGAACAAGAAGGTGAAGCACAAGATCGAGCTGGTGGTCGATCGCCTGGTGATCAAGGACGGCATCAAGCCGCGCCTCGGCGACAGCGTCGAGACCGCGTTGCGCGAAGGCGACGGCCGCATGCTGGTCTCGGTGCTCGGCAAGTCGGCCAAGGATGCGCCGCAGGAGCTGTTCTTCAGCGAACATCTCTATTGCCATCATTGCGACCTGAGCTTCCCGCCGGTCGAGCCCAACAGCTTCTCCTTCAATGCCCCCGCCGGAGCCTGTCCGACCTGCAACGGTCTTGGCGTGCTCACCGCCGTCGACACCGCCAAGCTCATCAACCCCAAGCTCTCGATCGACGATGGCGCGATCGCCTGCTGGGGTGCGCTTGGCGATGAAGATCGCACCGCCTGGCATGTCGAATACCGCCGTTCGCTGCTCGACAAGATCGGCGTGCCCACCGGCAAGCCGTGGGCCAAGCTCAGCGAAAAACACAGGAATCTGGTGCTCTACGGCACCGAGGAACGGGTCCAGGTTGATTGGGCGACCAAGAACGGCGCCGGCACTTTCAACACCAAGTTCGATGGCGTGGTTCCGTGGTTGACGCGCATGCTCACCGAGGCCGACAATGACGGACGGCGCGACAACCTCCTCAAATATTTCAGCAACTCGACCTGCCCGGCCTGCCACGGCGCGCGTCTGCGCGTCGAATCCAGCGCCGTGCGCCTGGGTGGAAAATCGCTGCCTGAGACCTGCCATCTGACGATCGCCGATGCCTATGCTTTTTTCGGTGACATGGGCCTGAAGGGCGGCGCCGCCCAGATCGCCGCTGGGGTACTCAAGGAGGTCCGCGCCCGGCTCGGCTTCCTCGTCAATGTCGGTCTCGACTACCTGACCCTCGATCGTTCCGGCCCGACGCTCTCCGGCGGCGAAGCCCAGCGCATCCGCCTCGCCTCGCAGATCGGCAGCGAACTTACCGGCGTGCTCTACGTGCTCGATGAACCCTCGATCGGCCTACATCAGCGCGACAACACCAAGCTCATCGAGACCCTCAAGCACCTGCGTGACATTGGCAATTCGGTACTCGTCGTTGAACACGACGAAGACACCATCCGCGCCGCTGATTTCCTCGTCGACTTCGGACCGGGCGCCGGTGAGCGCGGGGGCAAGGTGGTCTACGCCGGCGCCGGCGCCGGGGTGGTCGATGCCGAGGATTCGATCACTGGCGACTACCTCTCAGGCCGCAAGAAAATCGCCGTGCCGCCCAAGCGCCGGCGCGGCAATGGTGCTCGTTTGCAGGTCACTGGCTGCAAGGCGAACAACCTCAAAGATCTCACCATCGGCATTCCGCTGGGGACCTTGACCTGCCTCACCGGCGTCAGCGGCGCAGGTAAGAGCTCGTTCCTCAACCACATCCTCTACCCCCTGCTCAACAATCATTTCAACGGCAGCGAGCAGCCGGTGGGCGCGCATGGTGGAATCAGCGGGCTCGATGAGATCGACAAGGTCATCGCCATCGATCAGCAACCGATCGGCCGTACGCCACGCTCGAATCCCGCGACCTACACCAAGGTCTGGGACCATGTGCGCAACGTCTTCGCCGAAACCCGCGAGGCCAAGCTCTACGGCTACAGCAATTCGCGTTTCTCCTTCAATATCAAGGGCGGGCGCTGCGAAGCCTGCGAAGGCGACGGAGTGAAAAAGGTCGAGATGCATTTCCTCGCCGACGTCTACGTCAGCTGCGAGGTCTGCCACGGCAAGCGCTTCAACGAGCAGACCCTGCGCGTGCAGCACAAGGGCAAGAACATCGCCGAAGTCCTGGAGATGAGCGTCGAGGAGGCGTACCGACACTTCCAGGCGCATCAGCCGATCGTGCGCGTACTGCAGACGATGATCGATGTCGGCCTGGACTACATCCGACTGGGGCAGGCGGCGACGACGCTCTCTGGCGGCGAGGCCCAGCGCATCAAGCTCTCCCGCGAACTCGCCAAGCGCTCGACCGGCAAGACCCTCTACATCCTCGACGAGCCAAGCACTGGCCTGCATTTCGAGGACGTGCGCAAACTCCTGGAAGTGCTCACGCGCCTGGTCGATGCCGGCAACAGCGTAGTAGTCATCGAACACAATCTTGACATCATCAAGACCGCGGACTGGCTGATCGATCTCGGTCCGGAAGGCGGCGAACGCGGCGGAACCCTGGTGGCCGAGGGAACCCCCGAACAGGTCGTGAAGGTGGCGAAGAGTTATACGGGGCAGTTTCTGAAGAAGATGCTGTGAGGTCGAGGCGGGGGTGAGGTCGCGCTAGGCACTGGTCGCTGGACCCTGGTCTCTGGTCTCTGGACCCTGGACCCCAATGGCATTCACGTAGCCCCTGCGATACGTAAAATGCCGATCATTTCGAAAAAATTCACTTGACAGTTCTGTGCAAAAAATTTTCGGGGCCACATGGGCCTCTATCAGCTTCTCTTCCCCGC
>JBIILZ010000089.1:0-16360 GCA_044338255.1 Planctomycetota bacterium
TGGCCCGGCCCGTGGGTATTCACGTGCGGGGCCACGGCAGCATTGGCTGTTCGACAGCGTCGGCAGTACGAGAGACGTGGAGCGTACAGGGCGCCCGTATGGCCGGGGCGGCCGGCTATGTCCAATATCAGCGGTGGCGCAAGCAATGCCTGGCTGAAGAAGCACGTGGTCACCCCCGTGAACCGCGGCTTGCAGTCCGAGGATGAGATCCTTGCCGATTTCGTCGGCAGCGAGCCCAACGTCGGCAGGAATTCACAACATTTCAAAGTCAGCGTCCTCGAAGCCTCGGCGAAGCAGACCCAGGGACAAAAGAGCACATTCGACAATGCCCTCAAAACCATTTCGACCTTATAGGTCTATGTCGACATCAACCATCGCCCGGTTCGTCAGCATTACGGGAGTCCCGCTTTTAGCGGCGCACCATCACACCCGGCCAGCCGGATCTGAGCCGTTTACTTGCCGCTGCACGACGAGCCGCAGCTCGACACCGTATCATGGATCTCGGTGTGCTGATCGGCCATGCGCAATCCGTGGCGGGCGGCGGCCGTGCGCCAGAAGTCCGGAGTGGTCCCCAGGGTGGTCAGGTAATTGCCGACCATCACCGCATTGATGCCGGTCTTGAAGACTTCATGCAGACGTTCGCCGAGAACGACCTCTTTGCCGCCGGCAGTCATCAGATTGCGATCGGCGAGCATGAAGCGGAACACCGCCAGAGTGATCAGGGCTTCATCGGCATCGAGCTTGGGGGTCTCGCCGAGCTTGGTGCCGGCGATCGGATTGAGGAAATTCAGCGGCACCATGTCGGGCTCGATGAAGCGGATCTGCTCCATGAATTCGACGCGCTGCTCCTTGGTCTCGCCCATCCCAACGATGCCACCCGAGCACAGGCCCATGCCCGACTTGCGGATGTACTGGATAGTCTTCATCCGCTCTTCCCAGGTGTGGGAGGTACAGATCTCATCGAAGTGGCTACGCGCGGTCTCAAGGTTGTGGCCGTACACTGCGGCACCGGCCTGGGCGATGCGATCGGCGCAGACCTGCGACTCGAGGATGCCGAGATTGACGTCGGGACGGACCTTGCCGTTCTGCGAGAATTCCTCGATGGCATCACAGACCATGTCGAGCTGGGCGCCTTCCTTGACGCCCTTCCAGGCGGCCACCAGGCCGAGGGCCTTGGCGCCATTCTCGGCGGCGGTCTCGGCGGCCTTGGCGATGTCTTCATCGCCCAGCCATTTGGTCTTCTGGTAGTCGACGGCGGCGCTGCCCGAGGCCTGGGCGCAATAGGAGCAGTTCTCCTGACAGTTGCCGGCCTTCACGTTAACCACCGAGCAGCACTTCAGGGTCCGACCGACGAACTTGTCACGGATCACCTGGGCGCCGGCGAACAGCGCCTCGGCCGCCGGCGAACCGGCAACGACATCGAGCAGTTCACGGGCTTCGGCGGCGGTGCAGCTGCCCCCGTCGATGATGCGCTGCGCTAGGGCGGCAATAGCGAGAGGATCTGAGACGAGCTGCGTGGCGATCATGGGGGCACAGCGTAGAGCAAAGTGACGCGGGCGAAGTAACAACTAGGCAATTAAAAATTATTCCGCTCGCAGCACTGCCAAGGGCGAAACGCGCCAGGCTTCCCGGCAGGCCCACGACCCGATGGCAGCGCACACCCCTGCCACCAAGCCCACCAGGACGAGCATCGTGGACCACGGTAGAGTGAGCTCGAGCCCGATCACGTAGGCGATGACGAACCAGCTCGCAGCAACCGCCAAGGTCGCCCCGAGAATCGCCGACACGCCGCCGATGAGGGCGAACTCGCAGGCAATCGCGGCCATCAATTGCCGACGACGAGCGCCGAGCACGAGCAACAGGGCATGGTCTTCGCGCCGATGGGCGACGGTGGCGAGAGCCATGCCCATGAGCACTGCCAGACCGGTGGCGACCGCGAGAATGGCGATGGCCTGCATGGTCATCACCAGCCGCTCGACGAGCGCGACGACCTTCTGCCCGATGGCGGTGACATCAAACGCCGTGGCGGTGGTAAAGCGCGCCGCCAGATGCGCCTGCACCGTCTGCCGTTGGCCATCGGGCATAGACGGCAGGCTGGCAATCCAGGTCTGTGGCGCCTCGCTGATCGCCAGCGGCGTCAGGAGCACGAAGAAATTCGGGCTGAAGGTCGCCCAATCGACGCGCCGCAGACTGGTCACCGTCGCCGTCACCTCGACCCCCTGCACGTCGAAGGTCACGCTGTCACCGAGGCCCACTCCGAGGCGTGCGGCGTAGCGTTCTTCGAGCGAGGCTTCGATGGCCGTGCCGTGGGGATCGAGCCAGCGTCCGGCGGTGATGGTATTGCCACGTCCCGGCTCGTCACGCCAGCTGAGGTTCTGTTCGCGATTGCGGAAGAAGCGCGCCTGGTCGGCCTCGCGGGTGCCGGTGGCGGCCACGGCGCGTGTATCGCGATAGCGGGCGCGCACGATCGGGGCCAGCAGCGTGGCGTTGCCGGGAACCCCTTCAGCGACGAGGAAGGCCCGGAATTCGTCAAGCTCATCGCGCTGCAAGTCGATGACGAACAAGCTCGGGATGCCGCCGTTGCGGGTGGGGTCGAGCTCAGCCACGAAGCTCGCGCGATAGACCATCAGCAAGGTGATGAGGAAGGTCGCCAAGCCGATGGCCATCACCGCCGCCACCGGACGATAGCCGGGGCGTCCGAGATTGCTGAACGCCAGCGCCAGCCACGGCTGTGGCGGGCGCCAGCGCGCGAGTAGAGGCAAGCAAGCGCGCGCGATGCCATACAGCATGGCGGTGGCCAGCAGCACCGTGCCCATCAGCGCCGGCCCGGTGCGCCAGGAACGGCTATCCCACGCCGCCAGCAGTAACAAGGCGATGACGATCAATCCCAGGCCCAGCCCGAGTTGCCGCCAAGCGAGCGCATGATGGTAATTATCGCGACGGAGGATCGCCAGCGGCGTGACCTGCGCCAATTCGGTGAGCGGTAACCACGCGAACAGACCGGCGGTGATGGTGCCCAAGGCCACGCCACTGAGCAGCACATGCCATTCGATGGTCGGTGTCAGCCCCCAACCCGACGCGGCGGCGGCCAAGGCCGCCCCCGCGCCGGCACCGCCGAGCGTGCCCACGATCCCGCCGAGCAGACCGAGCATCAGCGCCTGGAGCAGGAATATCTGCCGCACCTGCGCCGCCGAACCACCGACCACGCGCAGGACCGCAACCTCGTCGAGCGATTCCATGACCTGACCGCGCACCAGGCTGGCGACGCCGACACCCCCGACCAACAGTGACACCAGGGTCGCCAGGCGCACGTAATCGGCGAAGCGCTCTAGCACCCGCCCCGACTGCGCCTGGGCCTCGACAGCGGTAGTCACCGTGATGCCCTGCACGGGCGGGCCCATCGCTCCCGGTGGCGGCTTGCTATCGGGATCCTGTGCCAGCGCCTTCTTCATCTCGCGCGCCGTAGCTGGGGCCGCGCTCGGATCAGTCAGCGCCATTAGCGTCACATGACGGATGCGCGCACCGTGCACCGCCAGTCCAGTGCGGGCCATGGTCGCGGTGCTGATCAGCACCCGCGGACCGGCGCTGAACGGCGACGCCGACCATCCCGGTTCTTCGCGGATGATGCCGGCGATGGGCACGGTGGCCTCACCGAGGCGGATCTCGTCGCCGATGTTCAACGCCAATTGAGTGAGCAATTCCGCCTGCACCAAGGCGGCTCCGGTGGCCAGGGTGCTCGCCGGGGCGCTGGCTTTGAGCATGCCCACCAACGGGTAGCCGTCGGGGACCGCGCGCAGCTCGATCGGCCGGGCCTGGACCTTGCCGCTGACGGCCATGGTCACCAGGCCCTCTACCTGCATCTGGCGCGTGCCGGGCGGGAGGGCAGCGCTGATCGCCGCCTGCTCTTCACTGGTGAACGGGCGACTCGCGGTCAGCTCCAGATCGCCGCCCACCAAGTCTCGCGCCTCTTCGGCGGTATGGCGCTCGACGCCGGCGACCACCGTGGCCACCGCCACGCGACCGAAGACGGCGATCGCCAGGCAGAGCACCACCAGCAGGCTGCGGGCGCGCCGTCCGCGCAGGTTCCACCACGCCAGACGCACCATACCCCGCCAGGCGTTGGAGCGCATGGTCATGGGCTAGATCACGCGTCCGTCAGCCAGCTCGATGATGCGATCCGCACGTTGCGCGAGGGCGCGATCATGGGTGACGTAGAGGCAGGTCACGCCCTGCTCGCGCACCGCCGAGAAGATCAGCTCGGCGATCACCGAGCCGGTGGCGGAATCGAGGTTGCCGGTGGGCTCGTCGGCAAACAGCAGGGCCGGGGCGGTAACCAGGGCGCGGGCCAGGCCCACGCGCTGCTGCTCACCGCCGGAGAGCTGTTGTGGAAGGTGATGACCCCGCGCGCCGAGCCCGACGCGTTCGAGCCACGCCTGAGCGCGCGCCGGAGCCTCGCGTACGCCGGCCAGTTCAAGTGGGATACGTACGTTCTCGGCCGCCGTCAACGCCGGCAGCAGGCGGTAGCTCTGGAACAAGAAGCCCATGGTCCGGCCACGAAAGGCCGCGAGTTCGGCCTCGGTGAAGGTCGCGAGGTTGCGTCCGGCCACCGACACCGTCCCCGCTGTCGGTTGATCGAGTCCGGCGACCAGACCCAGGAGCGTCGATTTGCCCGAACCAGAAGGGCCGACCACGGCCACGGCTTCGCCGGCAGCGACGCTGAAGCTGACTTCATGGAGAACGGTAAGCTCGCTGCTGCCTGAACGGTAGGTGCGACTCAAGCCGTCGATGCTGAGGATCGCGCTCATGGCGTCGGGATCGCCGGCACGCTCGGCAACGACAGCAGCGGCGCGAGGAAGGTCAGCATCTGCTGGGCGATGATGCGCTGACCAGCGGCATTGGGATGGATTCGATCATTCTGGTTGAGGGTCGGATCGGCGGCGACCCCTGCGAGCAGAAAAGGCAGCAAAGGCGTCTGCGTCTGGGTCGCGATCTTCGGCCAGATGGCGGCGAATTGCGTGCGATAGGCCTCGCCGTAATTCGGCGGCACGAGCATGCCGGCCAAGACCGGTTGGGCGCCACCGGCGCGGATCGCGGCAATGATCTTCTGCAGGTTTTCTTCGATCTGCGCAATGGGGATGCCGCGCAGGCCGTCATTGGCGCCCAACGCGACCACCACCACCGCGGGTTTGGACTTCAGCACCCAGGTGATGCGCCGGACCCCGCCGGTGGTGGTGTCACCGGAAACCCCGGCGTTGACCACCCGCCAGGTTGAGCCGGATTCGACCAGCGCCGTCTGGACCTGTGCCGTCTGGACCAGGGCCGTCTGGACCAGGGCCGTCTGGATCAGTGCCGGATAAGCTTCGGATTCATCCAGGCCATAACCGGCAGTAAGGCTGTCACCGAAAAAAACCACAGTTGCGCCTGCAAGCTGGGCGTGCACCAGGCACGCCATCAAGACCAGCAGGCGCAGCGGCATGACCGCCTCCGAACTACGCCAGCTTGGGTTGCAGGGCGTCGCCGGGGGCGGGCACGGTGAGCGGACGGACTTCGCGCGCGGCATCATCCTTGTGGATCGATACCGTCGGCGTGCGCGGTGGCATGTCGCCGCCATCGAGCAGCATCTTCACCTGGCCGCCGTCGAGGGTCTCGTGCTCGAGCAGAGCGCGGGCGATCTTCTCGAGGACTTCTTTGTGCTGGACGATCAAGGTCCGTGCGCGGCCATAGGCACCGTCGATGATCGCGCGCACTTCCTCGTCAAGCTCACGGCGGGTGGTGCCGCTGGCCGTCACCACCGATTCCGGTCCCATCATCGAGTCGTGTTCTTCGGTGTACTTGATCGGCCCCATGCGGTCCGACATGCCCCATTCGTAGACCATCCCGCGCGCCAGCTGCGTTGCGCGCTGGATATCGTTGGAGGCGCCGGTGGTGACATCGTTGCAGAAGATTTCTTCAGCCAAACGTCCGCCGAAGAGCACGCAGATGTCCGAGAGCAGCTTCTTTTTGCCGTGGGTATGACGGTCTTCGGTGGGCAGCATCATGGTCGAGCCCAGGGAGCGTCCGCGGGGGATGATGGTGACCTTGTGCAGGTCGTCGGATTCATCGACCAGCAGCTGCAGCAAGGCATGACCAGCCTCGTGGTAGGCGGTGATGGTGCGTTCCTTTTCGGGCATTGCCCGCGAACCAGTCTTCTTCTCCTGACCGAAGGCGACGCGATCGCGAGCGTACTCGAGATCCTTCTGCATGATCGCTTCGCTGTCGCTGCGCGCCGCATTGAGCGCCGCTTCATTGATCATGCTTTCGAGATCGGCACCGCTGAAACCCGAGGTCCCGCGCGCCACCAGGGTGAGATCCACCGTCGGTGACATCTTCACCTTGCCGGCATGGACCTTGAGAATCTGCTCACGACCGGAGATGTCCGGCAAGGCGACATTGATATGGCGATCGAAACGCCCCGGGCGCAGCAGCGCCGGGTCGAGGACATCGACGCGATTGGTGGCGGCGATGACGATGACCTTGTCGCCAGAACCGAAACCGTCCATCTCGACGAGAATCGCGTTCAAGGTCTGTTCGCGCTCGTCATGACCGCCGGACGAGACGCCCTGGCCACGACGACGACCGACGGCGTCGATCTCATCGATGAAGATGATGCACGGACTGTTGTCCTTGGCCTGGGTGAACAAATCACGTACGCGGCTAGCACCGACGCCGACGAACATCTCGACGAAGTCCGAACCCGAGATCGAGTAGAAGGGCACATCGGCTTCGCCGGCGATGGCCTTGGCGAGCAGGGTCTTACCGGTACCAGGCTGACCGATGAGCATCACGCCACGGGGAATGCGTCCGCCGAGCTTCTGGAACTTCTTGGGATTCTTAAGGAACGCGACCAGCTCTTCGACTTCGTCCTTGGCCTCATCGATGCCGGCGACGTCTTTGAAGGTCTTGCCGGTCTTGCCCTTGGCGACGAGCTGCGCCCGCGATTTGCCGAAAGAAAGCACGCCGCCGCCCTGGCCCATGCGGCGGAAGAAGACGAAATACATTACGCCGAGGAAGATCACGAAGAACAGCAGGCTCGGGAGCATCTGATTCCACATGCCAGCGGGCTGGGCACCAACGAGCTCGATCTCGGGCTTGTTCCCCCCCAGGGGACCGCTCTTGCGCACTTCGGCATTATAGTTGTCCATCGCCGCCTGGAGCTGGAGCTGAAGATTCTCATTCATCCGCGCCCCGGGATAGAGGACCCGGTACGGCTGGGCCCCGGCATCCTTCGTCGGCGTCGCGACGAGGAACTCGGCACCCTGCTCGATGCGCAGGACCTTGCCCTTTTCGATGTTGCCCAACAACGCGCTCCACGACACCTCGTCGGGTTGCAAGTTCTTGAACATCATGACCACCAGCATCATCGCCCCGAACAGGAGGAGCATGATCATGAGCAAGCCACGGGGCTTCTGCGGCGGCGGTGTAGTCGGTTCAGACATGGGGAGCCTTCAAGCGCGAGAGGGGCACACAGGAGACGCAGGAAGGCGTTCCGGTTTTCAAGAGTTTCCGGGCACGACGACCCGATTCCAGCAGCAAGCTGACGTGAAAGCACGCAACGTGCCGACTCATTTACTAGGTATTAGCGAGACAGCGAGGGCAAGTTACACGTGCCGCCGACGCCCCGAGACCCGCGAACGTCCGCTGGTCGAGGACGCCGAAGCCGCCTTGGGAGTAAGCAAGGGACTGGACTTGCTGGTGGATTGGGGAGTGGCCTTGGGAATGCCGGGTGAAGCCGCGGCCGGGGGCTGCGGGTCGGGACCAATTTCTTGCGTGCGTAGGGCATCCAAAGCCGCGAAGACGCTCTCTTCGCGTTGTTTCAAGTCGATACGTGCACGTGGCACAAAACGCACGGCACCCAGATCCGGGCCGAGGCCCAGGGCCTGGCGCACAGTGGCGATTTCAGCATCGAGCAAGGCCACACGCTGGGTCAGCTCGCGCCAGCGCTCGAGCGAAGCGCGGGTGATCTCCTCGGGCCGGATGGTCACGGTACGTCCGGCGAGCAGATCTGAGAAAGCCTGTTCCGGCAGGCCGAAGGCTTGAGCATTGAGCACCTGCCGGCCGGCCTCTTCGAGCAATTGATGGCGCTCGAGCTGCAGGCCTTCCTCACGATTCCGTTCGGAGCGCTTCTTAGCACTGAACACGGAGGAGACGCGATTGAGCATGGTCTTGCGCGGGGGCTCGACCACGGCCGGCATCGAAGCACTGATCGAACGCCGACGCCGATGGCGATCGGAATCCGAATTCGCTTTGCCCGACACGAAGGGATCACTGAACTCAGCAGCAGGTTTGACTTCGGGAGCCAGGTTGACGCTGAGTGCATCGTCGACCTCGAGCGAGGCTGGCGGTCTCGGGTCCTTCGCCTTTGTCGGCGGCGCCGGCACCATGCGCTCGGTCTCCTTCTTTTCTGCGACTTTCTCTGCGACTTTCTCTGCGACTTTCTCAGCGGCCTTTTCCCGTGGGCGCTCCTGGTCATGCGTTTCACAGACCTTGAAGGTCTCCTTGCCGATGACGACTAGATCTCCGGAGATCAGGGCGCAGCGATTCTGCTCAGCGCCATTGACCAGGACCGGTCGTTGCGACCGATTGTTGAGCAAGCAGTGGCCATCGATGACTTCCACGGTCACCGACCCGGCATCGAGTCCGGCCTTCATGACCTTAAAGAGGCGCTGCTTGCCCTCCCTGATCGCAATCATGCGACCGCTGGAGGTACTCGACAGGGATTCGAGATGAATGGCCACGACCCCTAGGATGGCGCCTCTGGTCCAAGGGCAACCACTGCTGAGTATGTGCCATACCATGCCTGAGCTTCCCGAAGTCGAGACTGTCCGCCGGGGCCTCGAACCCCTTCTGGTCGGTGCCACCATCCGCAACGTGCAGGTGCAGCGCCATGACCTGCGCACGCCGATTCCCTCGGATTTCGCAAGCCGGCTAAGCGGCAGCCGCGTCTTGGCCATCCGCCGACGTGCGAAATACCTGTTAATCGATACTTCTTCGGTCACCGTCCTGTCGCACCTCGGCATGACCGGTACCTGGCGCTTGGCGGCGGTCGGCAACGAACGCACCCATGATCATTGCTATCTTGAACTCGCCGATGGCCGGCGCTTGGCATTTCGCGATCCACGGCGATTTGGACAACTCGACTTCGTCGCTCCGGGGGATGTGCATCCCAGCCTTGCGCGCCTCGGTCCGGAGCCTTTGAGCGCTGATTTCAACGTCGAGTACCTCCGTGAACGGCTGCGGGCGCGACGCCAGGCCGTGAAGGTCCTGATCATGGACCAGGCCGTGGTCGTGGGCGTCGGCAACATCTACGCCCAGGAAGCCTGTTTCCGTGCCGGCATCCTACCGGGAACTCCCGCGGGTAAGCTGTCCCGCCCACGCCTCGCCACGCTTATCGCCCAGGTACGCCAGGTGCTGACCACGGCTATCGAGGCCGGCGGATCGACGATCAGCGATTTCCGCCAAGCAGGTGGCGAATCCGGTTATTTCCAGCATGCGTTCCAGGTCTATGACCGGGCCGGTCAGGCCTGCCTGCGCTGCGCCGCGATTCTACGCGGGAAGAATTTCGCTGGGCGAAGCACGGTCTGGTGCCCGCAGTGCCAGCGCTAAGTCGCTATTACCAATCTAAAAGATTCGTAAAATTGACAAACCTCGAAACATAGGTCATGGAGTACATGGCCTGATCACCGAGGAAGCTTCGTGGATTTCATCCCCCCTGTCAAAGAAGACGGTAACGAGTCTGACGACGCCCACATGGCCTCGTCGAGCCCGCCTCCACTCATCCAGAATCGAAGCAACACCTCAGAGGAGCGGCAAGGCGACGTCGGGCAGGTGCTCGACTTGCTGCAGGTCGCCGAATCCGGTCTGCTGGCCATTCATGACCCCGGTGCCATCGTTGAAGCCGTCCGCTCGATTTCAGCAGTCAAAGCTATCTCGGCATTCCTCAATCAGAACGCGGTCGCCAATGAAGCGACCTTGATCCTCGAACGCTGCGAGCGTATGGGCACGCTCGGCGAAGGCGACCGTGCCTGGTTGCTGATCGCGGTCGATCGGTTGCGTCTGCTGACGGTCGATCCGCACCACAGCAGCGCACCGAAGACACTGCTGATACCGGTGGCGATGGCGCACCTCGAACGCCTGATCACCGTCGTCAAGGAGCTCTCCAGACGCCTGTCTCAGAATTCCGATGACCAGGTAGCGGAATTGCTCGCCGAGCTGCGGATCTCGAGCCAAATGCTCCTGCGCATCCCGGTGGCTCCACTGGTGGCTCGGCTCCAGGTACATGCCCTGCGTTTCGAGCGCGTCCTGATCGTGCGCGGCGACGATCTCGCCTTGGCCTCGGAAATGCTCCGCCGGCTGCAAAAAATATTGCCGTCTTTGATCACGGCAGCGGCTCGCGAAAAGGGCTGCAGCCCGCAGCTGACGTTGGTATTCCTGCAACGAGATCGCGAGCTGGTCGTGCGTCTGGCATGCGATTGCCTCATCGTGGTGCCGGCCATGGTCGTCAAGACCCTGAGGGATTGCGGATCGCTTTCACAGGATGACGGCATTCTTTCACTGCGTCTGCGGATCACACCTGAGACTTGAATTTTGCAGTAAGGGCACCGGGCGCATCTATGCGATCAGGATGCTACTTCCCCTCGACGGTCTTGAAGTTGCATTGCAGACTGTAGTCCATCTCGTGCAGAAGGGTGCCGACTCAACCGCTACTCGCTTATTAGCCGCTGCTCGCTGATTAGCCACGATCAGATTTCTGAAAAGGCGGACAACCTTCAGCGGGATGTCGGCATGGCGATTGTGCCGGCCCGAACTGGTCGTATGCCGATCGTTGTGAGACCTGTCCGTCCAATATCTGCTGATTGCTTGCCTATTGCGGTGGGGGGCGAATGCGTTTTGAGGCGTTGCCTAGCGGGCTCGAGGGGCGCTCCGTCAACCGGTGACCAAGCCTTTTCCTGGGCTCGGGTTAACCAGCCTTGCCAGCGCTGGCTGTTCGCGCGACGTTGAGCGAGAGACCTCTTATGGCACACAAAGCAAGAAAACCAAGAAAACCAGGGAAGCCTCCCGCCTCGCCGGTGCAGGCCGATCCCCTCGCTGACCCCGTCGCGGATCAGACCAAGCCAGACCTGCCCATCGTCGGCATCGGGGCCTCGGCCGGGGGTCTGGCGGCCTTCGAGGCCTTCTTCTCTGGCATGCCCGTTGACCGTGATCCGGGCATGGCCTTCATCCTCGTCCAGCACCTCGACCCCAAACACAAGAGTCTGCTCGTCGAACTCGTCAAGCACTTCACCCGCATGGCCGTCTATGAAATCGAGGACGGGATGACGGTGAAGCCGAACTGTGTCTACATCATTCCGCCCAACCACGATCTGGCGATCCTCAACGGCACCTTGCAACTTCTGAGGCAGACCGCGCCACGCGGGCACCATCTGCCGATCGACTTCTTTTTCAACGCCCTCGCCGAGGACCAGCGCAAGCAGGCCATCGCCATCGTGCTTTCGGGCACCGGCAGCGACGGCAGCCAAGGATTGCGGGCGATCAAGGCCGCAGGAGGCCTGGTCTTGGCCCAGCACCCCGGCTCGTGCGAGTTCGACGGCATGCCGCGCAGCGCCCTCGCCACCGGCCTGGTGGACTTCGAGTTGCCCCCGGCCGAGATGCCGGCGCGGCTCATCACCTATGCGGCTGAGGCCTGCTCTCGGCCAGCTGGTCCGGTGCTCGCGCAGATACCGACTACCGAGAACGCGCTGAAGAAGATCTTCGTCTTGCTGCGCGCCCAGACCAAGCACGACTTCTCGCACTACAAGCTGGGCACCGTCAATCGCCGTCTCGAGCGGCGCATGGCGGTACATAAGATCGAGAAGCTTGACGACTACGTCCAGTTCCTCCAGGTGACCCCGGCCGAAGTCGAAGAGCTGTTTCACGATCTACTGATCGGAGTGACCAATTTCTTTCGTGATCCCTCGGCGTTCGCGGTCCTCGAGACGCAGACCATTCCCGAGCTTTGTGCCGGCAAGAATCCAGGCTCGATCATCCGCGTCTGGTCGGCAGGATGTTCCACCGGCGAGGAGGCCTACTCCCTCGCCATCCTGCTTTTGGAATGTACAGAGAGGCTCAAACAGGGCCACATCATCCAGATATTCGCCACCGACATCGACAGTCGGGCGATTGCCACCGCGCGAGCCGGACGCTATCCCGCTAGCATCACCGCCGATCTCTCGCCGGAGCGCCTGGCCCGGTTCTTTGTCCGCGAACCGGATGGCCTATCCTACCGCGTCCACAAGACCATTCGCGATCTGGTGGTGTTCTCCGAGCAGGACTTGATCAAGGATCCTCCCTTCTCCCGGCTCGATCTGGTGTCCTGCCGCAATCTGCTGATTTATTTTGACGCCGAGTTGCAGAAAAAACTCATACCGCTTTTTCACTACGCGCTCAACCCCGGGGGCAGGCTGTTCCTGGGGACGTCGGAAGGGGTCGGCGACTTCGACGAGCTGTTCGTGGTCCAGGACCGGGCCGCCAAGATCTACCAACGCAAGGATGCCAGCTACGGCCTCCAGCGTCTGACTCTCGACACCACCATTGCACCTCCACCCATGACCGCCATCCAGGCAGCGTTGCCGCGCCTTGCCAGCAAGCTAGGAAATCCCTTGAAGATACCTCTGCGAGAGTTGACCGAACAGACACTGCTGCAGCACGTCGGCATGGTTGGCGTGCTGGTCAATGCCACGGGCGACATCCTTTACCAGCATGGGCGCGCGGGCATGTACTTGGAGCCGGCCCCCGGCGAGGCGGGGGTCAGCAACATGGTGAAGATGGCCCGCGAAGGCCTGCGTCCCGATCTGGTCACTGCCCTCCATCAGGTGGCGGTCACACACGACGCGGTGCGCCGGCCCAACGTACGCGTCAAGACCAACGGCCATTTCACGACCATCACGCTGACGGTCAGGCCGGTGAGCGCTAGACCCACCGCCACGCCGGGGACCCAGCTCTATGTGGTGATCATCGACGAAGCTGAGCCCGCCAGTCCGACGATGGCGACCTCGACTCCCCTGTCGTCAGATACCCCAGGCGACCATCCTGGGCTGGACGCCGAAGCCCGCATCGCGGCGCTCATCGACGAGATGCGTCGCAAAGATGAGTTCGTGCGCGCCACCCAAGAAGAACTGGAAGCCTCCTCAGAAGAACTCAAGTCGGCCAACGAGGAGATGCAGTCGGTCAACGAAGAACTGCAGTCGACCAATGAGGAGCTGGAGACTTCCAAAGAGGAGCAGCAGTCGGTCAACGAGGAGTTGGCCACCGTCAACGCCGAACTGCATGGCAAGATCATCGACCTGTCGCGGACCAACGACGACATGAGCAACATGCTGGCTGGCACCGGCATTGCGACCGTCTTCGCCGATCTGCGCCTGCGTATCCTGCGCTTCACGCCCACCGCCAGCCTGATCATCAACCTGATCCCCAGCGATGTCGGTAGGCCGGTGGCGCACACCGTCTCCAACCTGGTCGGCTACGATCGCCTGGTGTCCGATGCCCAGATGGTGCTCGACACCCTGATCCCCAAGGAGGTCGAGGTGCAGACCCTGGCGGGACAGTGGTACATGATGCGCATACAGCCCTACCGAACCCAAGAGAACCAGATCGTGGGCGCCGTCCTCACCTTTGTCGACGTCACCGAGACCAAGCTGGCCCAGGCCGCCTTGCTGAAGGCTAACGACCTGCTTCGCTTGGCCGTGGTGGTTCGTGATGCGCATGATGCCATCACGGTGCAGGATCTCGCCGGGCAAATCCTGGCGTGGAATCCGGGAGCAGTGCGGATGTACGGCTGGAGCGAAGCGGAGGCGCTGCACATGAACACCCGCGAGCGCATTCCACCGGCGCTGCGCAAGGACGCCTTGGTCAAGATGCACGACCTCAGTCTCGCTGGCACTTTGGCACCCTACCATACCCAGCGCCTGACGAAGACCGGGGCGGTGGTCGAGATTGCCATGATCTCGACGGCGCTGATCAATGTGACTGGCGAGGTGTATGCCATCTCGACTACCGAACGCCTTGCGAAACCCGATGATCAGCCCACCTGACCCAGCAGCCGACGCCGCCGACTTGCGCCAGCTGGCCGAGACGAAGTCCCGCCTGGTAGCGGAACCCACTGCTGATCAGTTAGTGAGGATGTCACCGGCTGAGATCCAGCGTACGCTGCACGAGCTACGCGTGCATCAGATCGAACTGGAGATGCAGAACGAGGAGCTGCGCCGGGCGCAGCTTGAGTTGGGCGAGGCCCGCACGCGCTACTTCGACCTCTTCGACCTGGCGCCCGTGGGCTACTGCACCCTGTCGGTGGTGGGAATCATCAGCGAGGCGAACCTCACCGCGGCGACCCTCCTGGGAGTGACCCGAACGATGCTGGTTTCACGTCCGCTCTCGCGGTTCATGGACCGGACAGACCAGGAAATCTACTACCGCCATCGCCAACAGCTCATGGCCACCGGGGCGCCGCAGGCCTTTGAGCTGCGCCTGACCAGGGCCGACGGGACGTCCTTCTGGGCACATCTCGGGACCACCGTCGCCAACGATCCCGATGGAACGCCGGTGCATCGGGTCGTGATCAGCGACGTGAGCAGTCGCAAGACGGCAGAGATGGAGATGCTGGATGCCAAATTGCGCCTAGATGCCCTGTTCCAAGGTGCACGTGACGCGATTATTTTGGCCGATCCGGTGAGCGGTACGATTCTCGACGTCAATCATCAGGCTGAGGCATTGCTTGGCCGGACGCGACAGGAACTGATCGGGATGCACCAGTCGCTCCTGCATCCTGCCGAGCTGCGCGAAACGCTGCATTCGGCCTTTTCCAGGCACGCCGCCGGCGACGGCAGCCATGTGGAAACCTCCGTACTGCATCAGCATGGCGGCTACATCCAGGTTGAGATCACGAGCATCGTCCTTGCGTTACCTGATGGCCGCCGGTTGGTGATGGGCCTATTTCGCGACATCCGCGAGCGGGTGCGCCTGCACGAGCTGCTCCATCAATCCGAAAAGATGGTCGCCATCGGTGAACTCGCTGGTGGAATTGCCCATGACTTCAACAACCAGTTGGCCGGAATCTCTGGCTACGCCGAGCTGCTGACCAGCACCCTGGCTGATGAGCACCAGCAGAAGTGGGCTAAAAGCATCCAGGGAGCTGCCCTGCGTTCGGCTGAACTTACTCGGCAGCTTCTGGCCTTCGCCCGCAAGGGCCAGTCGCAGCGTACGCCGACGGATCTGCGCCGGATCATTTCCGACGTCATCGAACTCCTGCATCCAGGCCTCGACCAGCGTATAACTATCACTCAGCACCACTCCGATTCGCTGTGCCAGATCCTGGGTGATCCCAGCCAACTGCACCACGCCTTGCTCAACCTCGCGCTGAACGCCCGCGACGCCATGCCTGATGGCGGGAAAATGTCCTTCTCCACCCGCATCGTCCACCTCGATGCCCAAAGCGGACTCGGCATCGTAGCAGGGCGCTTTGTCGAGCTCCTGATCCGCGATAGCGGGTGTGGCATGGACGCCGAGACCAAGCGGCGCATCTTCGAGCCGTTCTTCACCACCAAGGGGCCAGGCAAGGGCACCGGCTTGGGCTTGGCTGCGGTCTATGGAGTGGTCAAAAACCACGGGGGCCAGATCGCCGTCATCAGCACGCTCGGTCAGGGCAGTACCTTCATGCTTCATTTTCCGCTGTGCGAAGACGCCACGCTGAGACCCCCCACGGAACAACTTCCAGCGCTCATCCCGGTGCTGGCCCCAGTGGCGCGCCGCATCCTGGTGGTCGATGACGAGGAAGTCGCCCGCAACATCACCGGCGAACTCCTGCGCAACCTTGGGCATGTGGCCACCACCTGCGCTAGCGCTGACGAGGCCCTGGACCTGTGCCAACCGGACTGCCCGTTCGACCTCGTCATCCTCGACATGATCATGCCGCGGAGCGGAGGTCGCGAAGCCTTCATCGCCCTGCGCGCCGCGCATCCTGACCTGTGCGTGCTCATCGTTTCCGGCCATAGCCTCAATGGTGAAGTCCAAACGATTCTCGACCTCGGCGCCCGGGGCTTCCTCCAGAAGCCATTCAGCAGGTCAGCACTGGCCAAGGCGGTCCACGAGGCCCTGATGCCGAACTACGGATCGTCACCGTAAACTCGCGCAGCGCTGGTCGGGGATGATCTACTACCCGAAACATTTCATCCTCAAAAACGCAGTTGGCATCCACCGTATCGCCGTAAGTGTATGCCATGTCATCAGATCTACCCATTCTGCCGCCCCACCAATCTGGTGAGGCATTTTCCGCGTCAGATCTAACCCCGCC
>JBIILZ010000091.1:0-16343 GCA_044338255.1 Planctomycetota bacterium
CTCTGGTCTCTGGTCTCTGGTCTCTGGTCTCTGGTCTCTGGTCTCTGGTCTCTGGTCTCTGGTCTCTGGTCTCTGGTCCCTGGTCTCTGGTCCCTGGTCCCTGGTCCCTGGTCACCAGTCACCAGTCACCGTTCAAGAAGTCACATACGGGTCCACATCCACCACCACATTCACTCCCTTCCCCCTCGGCAATCCCCCCGCCGCCTCCAGCCGATCCAGCAAACTCTGCGCCGCTCCCCTCGTCGCCGCCTTGATCAGGGCATGCCAGCGATGCTGCCCCTTCAGCAACGCCACCCCGGCTGGATTGGGTCCCAGCAGCACCGCACCATCGAGAACGCCGCTCAGACGTGCGCCGTGCTCCTGCGCCACCAGCTGGACATTGGCCTCCGACTCGCCGCTCCACAGGATGCGGATCAATCCGGCATAGGGAGGATATCCGTACTCTTCCCGGAGCTTCAATTCGGCATCGATGAAGGTCCGCGGCCGATGCTCGAGCGCCGCGCGCAGGGCGAGGGCCTGGGTATCGAAGGCCTGGACCACCACTGTCCCCGGCTTCGCCCCGCGGCCGGCGCGGCCGGAGACTTGCGCGATCAGCTGCCAGGTCTTCTCGGCAGCGCGGAAATCAGGTACCGCCAGGCCCTTGTCGGCGCAGATGATGCCGACCAGGGTCACGCGCGGGAAATCTAGGCCCTTGGCGACCATCTGCGTGCCCACCAGGCAATCGGCGCGGCCCTCGGCGAAGGCCTGGAAGAGCTTGGCGTGCCCCTGGCGCTCGCCGACGGTGTCGGCATCAACGCGTAGCACCGAGAGCCCGGGTACGGCGGCGGTCAGCGCGTGGGCGAGCTGTTCGGTACCCAGGCCATGCGTCGAGAGCTGCGCCGCCTGGCAGGTCGGACAGGTCTTGGGGAATTTCGTCTGGTGATTGCAGTAATGGCAGCGCAGCAGATCGGGGCCGCGATGCCAGGTCAGCGAGATGTCGCACTGCGGGCACATGATGGTCGCGCCGCAGCCCTTGCACGAGACCACCGGGCTCCAACCCCGGCGATTGAGGAGCACGATGGCCTGCTCGCCAGCGGCGCGGATCGCGCCTAGTCGCGTCACCAGTTCACGCGAGAGGACCGCGGCGGCCTTCTGTGCCGAGCATTCCTCGCGCATGTCGATGAGGATCGGCGTCGGCAGGTTGCCTCCCAATGGCCGTTGCTTGAGGGTCAGCACGGTGAAGCGTTTACTGCGGCCGTTGTGTACCGTTTCCATCGACGGGGTCGCCGAGCCGAGGATCACCGGGATGGCCAGCTGCCGGCCATAGACCAGAGCCAGATCGCGGGCGTGGTAGCGCGGCACGGACTCTTGCTTGTAGGAGGTCTCGTGCTCTTCGTCGACGATGATCAGGCCGAGATCGGGGAGCGGGGCGAAGAGCGCCGAGCGCGTGCCGACCACCAGTGAGACTTCCCCGCGCGCGCAGCGGCGCCAGCTTTCGGCGCGATCGCCATCGGCCTGGGCGCTGTGCCAGACCACGACCTCGGGAAAGCGCGTGCGCACGCGCGCGCCGAGCTGGGGGGTGAGGCCGATTTCGGGCAGGAGGTACAGCACCTGCCGACCGCTGGCGATGACCTGCTGCGCGAGCTCGAGGTACACCAGGGTCTTTCCCGAGCCGGTGACGCCATAGAGCAGGAAGGGCTCATGGCGACGTTCCCGCACGGCTGCAGCCACGGCATCGACAGCGATCTGCTGCTCCTCGGTGAGCGCGAAGCGCTCATGCCGGGCCTGCAGATGGATCTCCTTGTCGCGGACCACGTCGGTGAGCACGGCGGCGCCGGCGGCGATGAGCTTGTCGAGGACGCCACGCGTCGACTTGGTGAGTTCGAGGATGCGCGGTACCGGTGTCGGCTCGGGCGGCAGGAGCGCCAGGACCTCGCGCTGGCGGACGGTGAGGGTCCCCGAAAAGCCCACGACCGGTGCCACCAGCGCGGTGCGTTCACGCTGGGCACCCTCACGTACCGGGGCGGGCACCGCGCCCGCGAGGAATTCACCAAGCGCACAGCGGTAGTAGCGCGCGCCCCAGCGGATCAGCGCCACCAGTGCCGGCGGCAGACGGACCTCGGGACTGATGGCGAGGATCGACTTCAGCGCGTAACCGGTGGGCAGCGCGCGCTGTTCGACAGCGAGTACGAAACCGCAGGCTTTGCGGCCCGCGAACGGCACCGTCACGCAGGTCCCGACGGCGAGGTCGCTGACGCCTTCCGGCAGCAGATAGCTGTAGGCTTCGCGGCCCGGAATATCCAGGGCGATGTCCGCCTGCCATACGTGGTTCTCAGCGCTCACAGGGGCTCTAGCATGCATGCCATGCCCACGATCAACCGGCGTATGCTTATCGACGATTGCGACGCCGCCGGCGTGGTTTTCGGCCCGCGACTCGCGGCTCTCGCCCATCAGGCTTATGAGGAAGTCCTCGCCGCCGTCGGTATCGATCTCGCGGCGCTGGTGCGCGGCGGAGAACTAGCCCTGCCCTATGTACATCTCGAGTGCGAATTTCGCGCCCCGTTGCGGCATGGTGATGAGATCGCCATCAACGTCATCGCCGGGCGCATCGGCAACAGCAGCTATACCGTGCACATCGACTTCCTGCGCGGTCAGGAATCTTGCGCCCGCGTTAGCCAGACGCACGTTGCCATCGCCTGCGCCACGCGCAGCAAGATCGATCTCCCCGCCGACCTTCGCCAAGCCCTCGCGGCTCTTACTGTGTGCCCCTCATGACCTACATCGTTTCGGTGACCATCCACGTCCAGCCCGAACAGCGCGCGGCGTTCATCGCCGCCAGCCGTGACAATGCCGAGCATTCGCGTCAGGAACCCGGCTGCCTGCAATTCGATGTCGCCCAGCACCATGATCAGCCCGACTGCTTCCATCTGTACGAGGCCTATCGCACGCCCGCTGATTTCGCCGTGCATCAGCAGTCCGCGCACTACCTGCGCTGGCGCGAGGCGGTGAATCCGTGGATGGCGCAACCGCGCGTCGGCGTCAAGTGGACGCGGTTGTCGCCGGCCTGATACGCATGTACTCCCTTGATGGTGCCCTATGAGCCTGACTTCGATTTCCTTCATTGGCGGCGGCAACATGGCCATGGCCATGATCAAGGGCCTGGTCGCGCTGCAGCCGCGACCGCGACTGACCGTCTCCGGTCCGAACGAGGACAAGCTCATAGTCTTTTTTGAGATGGGGGTCGCCACCACCACCGACAATGCCGCCGCCGTCGCCGCCAGCGACCTCATCGTGCTCGCGATCAAACCGCAGAAGGCGGCGTTGGTGGTGCCGGATTTGGCGGCGGCCTGGAGCCCGGAGAAGATCCTCGTCTCGATCCTCGCCGGTACGACCACCACCAAGCTTGCGAGCTGGTTGCCGGCCGGTGCGCGCATCGTTCGCGCCATGCCCAATACGCCGTTGGCGATCGGCCAGGGCATGGTCGGGGTGTGCGCTGGCGCCACCGCCACTGCCGCCGATGTGGCTCAGGCCGAGGCCTTGTTCACGCCCTGCGGAAAAGTCCTGCGTCTCGCGGATGAAAGCCGCATGGATGCGATCACCGCCGTTAGCGGTTCGGGGCCGGCGTATGTCTTCGCCTTCGCCGAAGCCTTGATGAGCGGCGCCCAGGCTCTCGGGTTCACTGCTGATGAGGCGGCGCTGCTGGTTGGCCAGACGCTCACTGGCGCCACGGCCTATCTGCAACAGCAAGGCGTGGCCCAGGCGGCAACGCTACGGCAGAAGGTCACCAGCCCCGGTGGGACCACCGCCGCCGCCTTGGCGGTGTTGGCGGCTGGCGATCAGCTCGGTCTGATCACCCGTGCCCTGGCCGCCGCCGAGGCCCGGGGGCGCGAGCTGGGCAAGAGCTGAGGCCTGTTCTCTGGGACCTGTTCTCTGGGACCTGTTCGCTGGGACCTGTTCGCTGGGATTTTAGCGTCGCCTGCGTGCAGGCAGAGCATGCTTCTTGAGGAGCTGCTCAGCCAGGCTGGTGGTCCGCACCAGCTTGTTGATCTGCGGCAGGTCGCCACGGAGGACGCCGGCTCGGAAGGCCCGTGGTGAACTGCCGTAGACGGTGCTGAAGACCTTGGAAAAATGGAAGGGATTGGGGAAGCCGGTGCGGGTTGCGATCTCCTGGATCGACAGATTTGTGCGGGTGAGCAGCGTCACCGCCCGGTCGAGGCGCACCTGGCGCAGGGCTTCGATCGGGGAGACCCCGAGCGTGGACTGGAAGAGGCGACTGAGGTGGGTCTTGGACACGTCGACGGCGCGCGCGAGGTCACCGAGGGTGATCGGTTGGAGATCGCCATCCTCCCAGCACTCCTGGACGTAGGCGAGGGCGCCTTCGATCAGCGGATGACCGATGTCATCGTGATCATTGCTGGTGCCCATCAGGCCCGAGAGGTAGGCCACGAGGATCTGGCGCATGACGCCCTGGGCCTGTTCCGTGGCGACCTTGGCGACCTTCGCGACCTTGGCGGTAGAGTCGCCACGCCCGAGGAGCCAGCCCAGATGATGAAACAAGGGACGGAGGATGTCGTTGTCGGCCATCTGCCGCGACTTGGGCCACTCGTGCTGTGCCGGCAGTTTCGCACGTCGCTGGTCCAGATGGAAATGAAAATATCCATGACGGGTCGAACGGCGGGGGTCCCAGCGGAAGCTGTCGCGTTGCCCGGGTCGTGCCAGGAGCACCGTGCCAGGAGGGGCTTCAATAATCTCGCCGTCGACCTCCCATTGCACATTACCCGCGGTAATCCACACGAATTCAAAGTCGTGGAGGATCCGCGGTCCGAAGGTCGAGCCGGGCGGATATACCGCCATGCCCGAATTGGTGAAGGTGAAGCGCATCTGATCAGTGTTCGCGAACATGAGGCCCTCATGTTCTTTTTAGAAAGGTTTCTGCCAATCCCAAATATGCCATTTTCGATTCCCATCGGTATACTGGCGACAACCGCTTCCGGAGAACACCGACCATGTCGACGACGACCGCCCCATCCTCAACGCGACCCTTGGCTTCTCCCGAGCCGTCCCGCACCATGCAGCAGGCCGCACAGGCGGTCACCGATGAGCAGGTGAAGGCCTTCGTCGATGGCGGCTTTCACGTCGGCGAGAAGCTCATTTCGGCGGCTGATTTGGCGGAATTGAAGGCCGACATGCTCAAGCTCGCCCGGGGCGGTTATCCATGTCCGTCGCTGCGGCCGTTGCCGGCGGCGATGAGCGATGAAGCGGTGCTGCAGAACATCCTCTGCATCCATCAGCCGCATTACATCAGCCCGGTCATGCGTCGTTTCGCCGAGCATCCGGCGGTCTGCGGCATTCTTTCGCGCATCACCGCCGCCCATCTTGCGCATTGGGATGGAGCGGTGAAATGCATGCAGACGATGCTCTTCGTGAAGCCTCCTGGCAAGCAGGGTCAGGCCTGGCACCAGGATGAGCGCTACATCCCGACGCGTGACCGCAGTCTCATTGGGGCGTGGATCGCCATTGATGATGCGACCATTGAAAATGGCTGCCTGTGGGTGGTGCCCGGATCGCACCGCCACGGCTATCTCTTTCCGACCAAGGATCACGGCCAGCCGGATGAGTATGACGCATCAGACATGGCCCAGGGATTCGATGAGCGACAGGCGGTCGCGGTCGAGGTCAAGGCCGGTTCAGTGGTGTTCTTCAATGGCTACCTCCTTCACCGATCGCTGAAGAATCGCAGCCAAGTCTATCGCCGGGCACTGGTCAGCCATTACATGAATGCGTGGTCGTTGTTGCCCTGGTACGAGGTCGACACGCCCACGGGGAGGACGACCGTCGGTCTCGCCGACGCACGCAAGGTTTTCCCCGTCGCCGGCGTCGACCCCTATGCCTGGAAAGGTGTCGAGGAGATCGGGAACGAGGTGTTCCTGCGACAGTATGCCCAGGCCGAACGATCCACGGAAGGCGGCTGAGCAAGCCGCGGCCTCTATTTCGCGCCCGCCTCGAACATCTCTACTGATTCCCATTCGTCGAGGAAACGGTTGAGCAGCGGTTGATAATCGTCGAGGCGCAGGCCGAGGCGGGCGAGGGCGCTGTCGTCGAGACCCCAGATGAAGCGATCGGAGCCGGTGACATGTCCGCAGGCGCGGGCGAGCAGGCGCGCGAGGTGCACCACCGCCACCAGGTCGTGATGGGCGTCGGCCTGTTTGGGGCGATCGTAGTAGCGGATGCAACTCAGCAGCAGCGGGTGCAGGTTCCAGCTGCGCGCGAGGAGGTAGCCGAGGTCGCCGGTGTCGGCGCCGAGTTCGCTGTGCAGCAGGTGCGCGAGCGGACCTTCGCCTTTTTCCTGACGGGCGAGGGCGCCGGCGTATTCGTTGGGGAAGCGCATCACGGCCAGGGCCGTACCGAGGTCGTGCACCAGCCCGGCGGCGTGGAGGGTCTCATCGTCGATGGCCGAGAGCGGCGAGTTGTGGTGCCGAGCGGCCACCGTCCGAGCGATGATGCGGGTGAGGATGCCGCAGGCATGTCCGAGCCGCCAGCAGCCATCGATGATGCGTTCGGCGGTGTCCGGGATGGGCACGAATCCGCGCGTCAGGCCGAGCACGCCGCCAAGTCCGAGCGAACGTAAGGCTTCGGAGAGTCTGGTGCTGCCATCGTCGGTCTGATTGGCCTGACCGAGGACCATGGCCGTGAGCATCGGATCGGAATTGATCAGCGAGCGCACGACCTCTTCCGATGAGCCTGGATCAGTGATCAGCTGCTTGAGCGTGGTGAGGGTCTTCGCGGAGGTGAAGCCGGCAGTGGAATGGATCCGACTAGCGATCGTGGGCAGGGGGATCATCGCGAGCGTCAGGCCTTGCGCGCCAGGGCGTTTTCGACCGACTTCATGAGCGCTATCAGGTAGGGCTGGTCCTTCACCCGCGAAAAACGCTCGTGCAGTTTTCTGGTCTTTTCCGCCCAGTTGTCGACACCGGCGCCCTCCGGGGGCGTACCGACGATATAAATGCGCTTGATGCCACGCCCGGCTAGGCGCTGAATGAGCCCATCGGACAAGGTCGTGCCCGAGGGGCACAGGCGGGTGCGATTGGGGAGCTCGACCGTTCGCGAGAGGATCATCCCCGACCGCGCCTGGTTCAACAGGATGCAGGTATCAGGCGGAGCGATGGCACTCGCGGAAATGCGCCCGGTGAGACCCGTGAAGACTGGCGGCGTTGTGGGAGTGGACGTCATGTGATGCCGAGGAAGTATACGCGAAAAGTAAGCCAGACGCTAACGATGATAATGTTCCAAACGTCAGCTATATAAATAATATTAATTAGGATTGGGCGACGGAGGAAGCTTGCCGCCGGCGATGGCACGGCAAATGCCTCATGGCTGGGCAGCGAGGAGCTAATTGTGGCGAAGCCCATCCTGATGTTCATTTCTGCGACGGTACTGGTCTTGCTGCCCGGGATCATGCCGGTTGCCGCCTATGCCGAAGAGGTCTTTACCGATAGCCAATGGAATCAGACCGCCGCCAGCAAGCCGGCGGTGCCGGACGCTTCGCCGGTAGGATCGTCGCTGCTGGCCATTGGCGGTTCGCTGCTGGTGGTGATCGCCTTGGCCGTGGTTCTCGGTTGGCTGGTGAAGCGCCTGGGCGTCAAGCGCCTGATCCAGGCCAAGGGCAATTACCTCGAGGTCATTGAATCGGTGCCGCTGGGCTTCAAGCGCCAGGCCAGCCTGTTGCGCATCGGCGACATCGTGGTGGTGGTGGGCGTCGGCGAACATGAGCTGGTGACCTTGGCGACGTTGCCGGCGAGCACCGTGCTGCGCGAGCCGCCGGCAGCGCTGACGCCGGCAGCGCTGAAGTCGGCAGCGCTGAAGCCGGTTGCGGAAACGTCCCCGGTACCATCCGCGATGCCCGCCCCGGATCAGGCATTTCGCGTCCTCCTGAATAAAGTCATCAAAGGATGAAAACCTTTTTAATCATCCTCATGAGCGTGCTGATCAGCGCGTTGTTGGGCGCGGTCGAGGCTCCCGGCTTGACCTTTCCCGCCAGCGCCAATTCGCCCCCGCCCCCGCCCCCGCCGGTAGCCGATGCCAATGCCGCCTTGCCCGATCGCATCCTGCAGACGGTGATGGCGCCTTTGTCGCCTTTGTCGCGGGGAGCAGCGAGCCCCGAGGCGGCAGGCCCGTCGCCGGTGATCACCGCCCCCGGCCTGACCATCTCGCTGGCCAATGATTCGAAGCGCGGCTGGTCGACGCCGGTGCTGCTTTTGTTGGGCATCACCGCCCTGTCGGTGGCCCCGGCCTTCCTGATGATGATGACCAGCTTCACGCGCATCATCATCGTCCTTGGCTTCCTGCGTCGCGCGCTGGGGACACAGTCCTTGCCGCCGAATCAGGTGATGGCCGGCTTGGCGCTGTTCCTCAGCCTGTTCATCATGACGCCGACGATCAATCGCATCAACGATTCCGCCTTGCAGCCCTATCTGAAAGAGACCATTTCGCAGGAGGTGGCCTTCGCCAACACCAAGGATGCGGTGCGCGATTTCATGCTCAAGCAGACGCGCAAAAACGATCTCGCCCTGTTCATCCATCTCGCTAAGGAGGAACGTCCGCGCACGCCGTCGGAGGTCTCCTTCCTGACTTTGGTACCGGCGTTCATGACCTCCGAGTTGAAGACCTCTTTTCAGATGGGCTTCATTATCTTCCTGCCTTTCCTGGTCATCGATCTGGTAGTGAGCGCGGTGCTGATGGCGCTGGGCATGATGATGCTGCCGCCGGTGGTGGTGTCGCTGCCGTTCAAGATTCTGCTCTTCTGTCTGGTCGATGGTTGGACCCTACTGATGCAGGCGCTGGTCGCCTCTTATCGTTAAGTAGATCGTTAAGTAGATCGTTAAGTAGATCGTTAAGTAGATCGTTGAGTAGAGCGCTGAGCACATGGAAAATAGCATCATGAAAGGCCGGTTATGCCCGATGACGTGATTATCGAAGTGCTGCGCAACATGCTGTATATCAGCCTGATGCTCTCCATGCCGGTGCTCGGGGTGGCGATGGTGGTGGGCATGCTGGTGGGCTTGTTACAGGCGGTGACCTCGATCCAGGAGCAGACCCTGGCCTTTGTGCCCAAGCTGCTCTCGATCATCGCCGTTTTCGTCCTGCTCGGCCATTGGATGATCCGCTTGCTGGTAGGCTATACCACCGAGCTGCTGAGCGGCCTGGCCCAGTATGGCGCTCTTTAGCGCCGCCGGTCAAACGCGATGAATCTCGACGCCCTGTCCTCGTTGTTCCAGCATATGCCGGCGATGATGCTGGTGATGGCGCGCATCGGCGCCCTGTTCGTGACCGCCCCGGTCATCGGCGGGGTGATGGTGCCGGCGACGGTGAAGTCGCTGCTGACCGTCGCCGTCGCCCTGGTGCTGGTCCCGCGTGCCGGGCCGAGCGACATCCCCCTCGATCTGATGTTCATCCTGCTCTTGACCCGCGAAGTCGTCCTCGGTCTGAGCTTGGGCTGGTTGCTGTCGCTGTATTTTACCGGCGTGCAGATGGGTGGTGAGTTGATCAATCGCCATGCCGGTTTCAGCGCTGCGGAAAATTTCGACCCCGATTCGAATATCGGTGCGGGTCCTATAGGCGATCTGCTCAACATCGGCGCGGTGTTGCTATTTTTCGCCACCGACGGACATCATGTACTGCTGGCGAGCTTGGCGCGCAGCTATGAATTATTGCCCCTGGGGGCGTGGACACCGACCCCCGCCTTGGGCGATCTGGTCGCCCGGGGAATGACTGACTCGTGGGCGATCGCCCTGGCGATCAGCTTCCCGGTGCTCTCAGCGGTGATGGCGATCACTCTCACCGAGGGCGTGATGACGCGGGCGATCCCGCAAATCAACGTCATGCACATCAGCTTCGGGGTGAAGATCGTCGTCTCGGTCGGCGTGCTCTACGCCGGCATGCCGGCGGTGGTAGCCTTCATCGGCACCGTGCTGCTCGCCATGCATGGCATGTCGGCCAGCTTCCTCGCCTTGCATTGAGGCGTGCATCGAGCTGGATCAGGTAGTCGAGCCGGATTAGCAAGTCGAGCCGGTTCAGGTGGTCGAGCCGGGCACCAGCTCGGCGTCGATGGCGGTGCGTGTGCTGGCCAGGAATTCGCCCTTCTGTATCAGGTTGAGGACCTGTTCTGCGACCAGTTCGGCGATCCGATCGACGCGGAATCCGCAGCAGGTGAAGCCCCGCAGCCGCTCATCATCGAGCCCCAGCGAGGCATGCGTCACCACCGCCAGATCGGCGGGCAGGCGCAGGCCGAGCACCGAGGCGGCGGTGGCGACCCCCGAGAGCAAGGCTTCGTCGCCGATGATCAGCGCATGGTTGCCGGGCATGGCGCTGACTAGTTGGTGAAGGGCTGCCGCCGCACCCAATTCGCCATTGAGGCCGGCTTTGACCGTGACCGTGAGGCCCCGTGCCGCGGCCAGGCGTTGGAAGATCCGTGCGCTGTCGTGCTCGGCCTTGAGCGGGGTGAAGAGCGCGATGCGTTGGTGGCCGCGGGCGCCGAGATGCTCGATCGCCTGGGTGAGGAGACTCTCATAATCGAGGAAGAAGCCGCCATCGCCTTCAGGTGAAGATTCGATGTGGGTCATGGCCAGGCCGCGTTCGGTCAGCGGCGTGATCAATTCTGGGGCCCAGCCGAGGGTCACGACCCCGACCATGCGCCCGCGCGTCAGCGAGCGGATCAGCGGCCCGCGATCGACTCCACCCTGACCATCCCAGGGGGCGAGGATGAGGTCGGCCTGGAAGCCCGCCGTGGCGATGCGATCAGCCAAACGGGTGATCAGGGCGCGATAGAACAGCGGCCCGTTTTCGACGAGGTTCTGATGGAAGGAGAGCGCGATCGTGCCACGTCCGGCCTCGGCGGCGACGGTGGTGCCCACACCTACCCGCCGTACCAGGTAACCGTGCGCCTCCATGACCGCCATGGCCTTGTTCACGGTCAGCACGCTGACGCCGAACTGCGTCGCCAGGTCGCGTTCGGTCGGCAGACGATGGCCGGCGGTGAGCTGTCCGCGGTTGATCATGCCTTGCAGATATTCGCTGATCATGGTCGCCCGTGACGAGGTCTGTAGGCGGCTGATGACCTGGGAATTGGCGAGCGGGGTGGTCATAGCTAAAGCATTAGTCAGTTTGTCGCTTAAGACAATTTCGAAAGTGCATTTATCTATGGACGTAGTGGCACGTTGAACGGATCAGTAGTCGGCTGGGCGAGAGCGACCTCCGGGGGTGGTCCGGTGGTCAACCAGTGTAGCACTTTCCATCCTACCTGGGCGCGTTATTACCGCACATCGATGAACGCTGGCACTCCGCTTGATCTGGCCGTGACCGGCGTGGCCAAATCTTTTGGCGCGACCCAGGTACTGCACGATATCACCGTCACCATTCCCGATGGCCAGTTCGTGACCTTGCTCGGGCCTTCGGGTTGCGGCAAGACCACGTTGTTGCGCATCATCGCCGGTTTCGAAACCCCGGATCGCGGCTCGGTGACCTTGGGTACGCAGGATCTGCTGCCCTTGCCGGCGCATAAACGACCCGTCAATACGGTTTTTCAGAGCTACGCGCTGTTCCCGCATCTGCGCGTGTGCGACAATGTCGCCTTCGGCCTGCGTTCGCGGCGCGTGCCCGAGGCCGAGGTCGCCACGAAAGTCGCCGACATTCTCGAGGTCGTGCGCATCGGCCAGCTGGCGGCACGCTATCCGCACGAACTCTCCGGCGGCCAGCGCCAGCGGGTGGCCCTCGCCCGGGCCCTGGTCAACGGTCCGGAAGTACTGCTCCTCGACGAGCCGATGTCGGCACTCGACGCGCGCCTGCGGCACGACGTGCAGGTCGAGCTCAAGCGCATCCAGAAGCAGTACAACACCACCTTCGTCCTGGTGACGCATGACCAGGATGAGGCGATCGCGGTCAGCGACCGCATCCTGATCATGAATCAGGGGCGTATCGAGCAGGACGGCACCCCGGAACAGGTCTATGAACGACCGGTGAGCCGCTTCGTCGCCGAGTTCATGGGCTCGGCCAACATCATCCCTGCGACCCGCCTGACGGCCGATCGCGTCGCCACCGAGTTCGGCGAGCTCGGCGTGGCCTCGGTACCGGCGTGGGCGGCAGGACATGTCGCCATCCGCCCGGAAGACATCGAGGTCCGTCAGGACAGCGGTAGCAACCACCTCCCTGGGACGATCACCGATCGCCTTTTCCGCGGCGACCATTGGGAGCTGATTGTGACCATCAGCGGCGGCCTTGGTCAGGGCCGGGCGCTGCGCGTCTCGACTGAGCCCGACCAGATCAACCGCGTCGGCGAAGCGGTGTTCCTCGAACTGCCCCACGACGACCTGCTCGTCTTGCGCGACTGAGTCGATGCCAAGCAACATCGTCATCGATGGCAAACCCACCACCAAGGCCCGCTTGTGGTGGTCGGGCTTTGGCCTGGTCAGCGCCGGTTTCCTGTGGCTCCTGTGTTTCTTGATCGGGCCGCTGATCGCCTTGTCGCTGCTGGCTTTCGCCACCCGTGGCGATTACGGCGACGTGGTATGGGTCTTCAATGGCGACAACTTCTGGCGCATGCTCGGCTACACCTCGCTGGGGTGGGAACCGGATACCCTGCGGATCATCGCGCGCAGCGTGATTCTCGCTGGCATGACTACCCTTTTCTGTCTCGGCCTGGGCTTTCCCTTGTCCTTCTGGATTGCCGATCGCGATCGCCGTTGGCGTGGCTTCCTGATCGCCATCGTCATGGTCCCGGCCTGCGTAAATCTGGTCATTCGCACCTATGCTTGGCAACTGATCCTCAGCAGCCAGGCGCCGCCGGCGCTGATCGCGCAGTGGTGCGGCTTGTTGCCGGAGGGCTCGCCGCTGCAGCCAAGCAGCATGGCAGTGTACCTGGGCATGGTCTCGGCGATGCTGCCGTTTGCGGTCCTGCCACTGTACACCAGCGTCGAGCGCATCGATTGGTCAGTGGTCGAGGCGGCGCGTGATCTCTATGGCGGAGCCTGGCGCACCTTCCGCCATGGCATCCTCAGCCAGACCGTGCCGGGTTTGATTGCGGCGGTGATCCTGACTTTTATCCCCTGTCTCGGGATGTTCGTGGTCAGCGATCTCTTGGGCGGGGCCAAGTACATGCTGGTGGGCAACCTCATCCAGCAGCAGTTCGGGGCGGCGGCGGATTGGCCGTTTGGCGCCATGCTCGGCCTGGGACTGGTGATCGCGTCGCTGCTCTCGCTGCTGGTGCTGCTGCGCTGGGGCTCACGTGAGGGGGCCTTGTGATGCGTCGCGCCAACCGCGGCATCTCGGTGATCGCCATCGCCAGCATCGTGGTCTTGTACCTGCCCCTGGTGGCGGTGATGAGCCTGAGCTTCAATTCTACCCGCAATGGTCAGTCCTGGGGGCATTTCACTACTCAGTGGTATCAGAAGATCCTCATCGCCGAGGCTCCTGAAAATGCCACCAAGCTCGAGCTGCAGGATGCGCAGATGGCGCGTGAGATCCGCCGGGCAGCGAAGAACTCGGCGATCGTCGCCTTCTCCTCGACCATCGTCGCGACCCTCGTAGGAACCTTGCTGGCGATTGGCCTGAGCCGTTTGCCGGTGGGGCGCTGGGGGCGCACCGCCGCCGACGTGATGATCAACCTGCCGACGGTGACCCCCGACATCCTGTTGGCGGCGGCGCTGGTGGTCGCCTACGGCATCTTCCGCACCGTTGTCCCCGGCATCTTCGATCCCGGGCTGACGACTTTGACCATTGGCCACGTCACCTTTCAGGTGAGCTTCGTGGCGGTGGTCGTCGGTGCCCGCCTCAAAGCCATCGGCAGCGAACAGTTCGAGGCCGCCCGCGATCTCTATGCCGGCACCTGGAGCATCTGGCAACGCGTGATCCTGCCGCAGTTGGCGCCCGGCATCGTCGGCGGCGCCTTGCTCGCCTTCACCTTATCGCTCGATGATTTCGTGGTCAGCTTCTTCATTTCCGGCCCGAGCAGCACGACCCTGCCGGTGTTGATCTACGCCTCGGTGAAACGCGGCGTCACGCCGCAGATTCACGCTTTAAGTACGCTGATTGTCGCCTTGACGATGATTGCGATTGTTGGTATGGCTCTCATCAACCGTCCACGACCCGCTAAGGAGTGACCTATGTTTCGTCGTCTGTCCACGTTGCTTTCGTTAACCTCCGTCGTCCTGGCTTTCGCCGGCGTGGTTTGCTCACCCACCCTGAGCGCCGCTGACAAGGCGCCGGTGACGGTCTACATGTACTCCGAGTACATCGATCCGGCGGTGCCTGCCGAATTCGAAAAGGCCACCGGCTACCCGCTGAAGATCGAAGTCTACGAGACCGCCGAGGACATGCTCGCGAAGCTCCGTTCCGGTGCCGTCAATCAGTACGACGTGGTCGTCGCCACCGACGCCTACGTGGTGCAGATGATCAAGCTCAACCTGGTCAAGAAGCTCGATCAGGCGAAGATCCCCAACAGCAAGAATGTCGATCCGCAGTTCAAGAATCCGTCGTTCGATGCCGGCAACGCCTACAGCTATCCCTACCAGTGGGGCACGGTCGGCCTGATCTACGACACCGCCAAGGCTCCCGCTGGCGCCAAGCCCTCGTGGTCTTGGCTCTTCGATGCCAAGACCGGCTTCGGTCCGTTCTACCTCATGGACGAAGCCCGTCCGCAGTTCGGCATCGCCCTCAAGCACGGCGGCGCGAGCATGAACAGCCGCGATCCCAAGGCGATCAAGGCAGCGGTCGATCTGCTGGTCGCGGCCAAAGGCAATTCAAAGTGCGTCGGCTTCGCCGGCGGCGTGGACGGCAAGAACAAGGTCCTGGCTGGCGAAGCTGCCGGGGCGGTGGTCTACAATGGCGATGCAGTCCGCGCTATGGGCGAAAAGGCCACGCTCGCGTACTCGACCTGCGAAGGTTCGAACATCTGGGTCGATGTGCTGTTGATGACCAGCCAGGCGCCGAATGCCGAAGGCGCCAACGCCTTCATCAACTACGTGCTCGACGGCAAGGTCGCGGCGCAGATCAGCAACTTCAACCGCTATGCGACGCCGGTGGCGACGGCGATGCCGTTCATCACCCCGGAGGATAAGGCCAATGCCGCCATCTACCCCGATGCGGCAACGATGAAGACCTTGGAGTACCTTGAAGATCTCGACAAGGACACCCGCCTCCACGCAGAGGCCTGGACAGCCATCAAATCCCGCTAGTCAAAACCTTGTCAAAACCGCGGGAGCGGCGCCTCTGCGGCGTTGCCGGAGGTCTAGCATAGCGCTGCTATGCGTCGACCTCCGGCGCCTTGCATAGGCACCACTCGCGCGGTTTTGAGACGTAGGTTTTTTTTCGAGACAGCCCCCTGGCGAAGCCATGGGGCGTTTTTATTGGGGAAGCCGCTGCGCGGGTTGTTGTCTGGGAGATTGGTTAGGGCGGGGACTGGGTCCATTGGCCGTTGACGAGGAGTTCGGCGGGGCCGAAGCGTTTTTTGTAGGTCATTTTCTGGCAGCCGGCGACGAAGAAGCCGAGGTAGAGCCAGGTGATGCCCTGTTCGCGGGCGTAGGCGATCTCGGCTAGGGCCATGTAGGTTCCCAGGCCGCGGCGGCGGGCGGCGGGATCGTAGTAGCAGTAGACGCTCGAGAGCGCATCGCCGACGATGTCGACGACGCTCACCGCCAGCAACGTGCCACTGGCATCGCGGGCATGCAGCTCACCGCCGGTGATGCCGCCATCGGCGACCAGGAAGGGATTCGCTTCGTCAACCGCACCGGGGTCCTTCTCGTGGACCTCGGTCTGGTAGCGCCGATACAGCGCCGCGCGCTCCGCATCATATCCACGTGGCTGGAAGCTGACCGTGAGATCCTGATTCCTCGCCCAGCAGCGGCGCTGATCCTCGCGCGGTGCGAACCTCGACACGTCAAGACGGATCGGCTGACAGGCCTCGCAGCCGATGCACATCGGCATATAGAGGTGATCGCCACTGCGACGAAAACGCAAATCCATCAACTGCCGATAGCCCATCACCGTCGGCGGATTCGGCTCCGGCATGAACGCCCGGAAGCGCCGCTCGGGCAAGTACGGACACGGTCCGCAATCAGTAAGGTAGCCGTTGAGCACGCAAGTACGCTATAGCCCGCCCAGCATCGTTCCACGCCCCAGACGACCATCGGCTCAGTGGTCGTAAGCCTCGGCAATGACACAAACGACCAGTTCCGGGGAGGGCGTAGCCCTGAAGTAATCGGACGCCGAGAGACGCTGGCGGGATAAAATCGGCGCAGCCGATCCCGCCACGTTTTCAGCGTCTCCGCTGAAAACGAGTCACGACAAAGTCCGGGGTAGGCCGAAGGCCGTAGGGC
>JBIILZ010000013.1:0-50927 GCA_044338255.1 Planctomycetota bacterium
CAAGGCGGGCGGATAGCGAGAGCTATCTGACCGTTTTGCCAACGCCGGAGATGCCGTACGAGACCGAGTCAGCCGACCAAGCCTATCTCCGACAGGCTCCTAGCCAAAAACACTAACATCAACAAGACCGTGCGGACGATGACCCACCTCTGATAAATCATCAGCTTCGCCATACGGTATTCTCAACGAGCAGTTAAATCCCCCCTGCAGAGAAGCCCTATTCGACCCGTTCCGGGGCATTCGAGAAGCGCCAGGTCAGACCCAGGCCGATGTAGGGCCCCTGCTGATTGAGCGCCAACGAGTCATTGGCGTTGGTGGTCAGATCATAGGAATTCACGACATAACCGGCCTGCATGCTGACGCAGAGCTGCTTGGCGACCCGGTACAGGCAGACCAGGCGGGCGTCGTATCCGCGATACGTGCCCTTGGCGGAAAATGCCGGAGCGGCATTGCCTGCCGGCAGGGACAATTGCGACTTCCCATAAGAGAGGCCGCATTCCCCGGTGATCGTCCAATCATCGGTGAGCGCGTAGCCCAGACCCAGCGAACCGCGGCCGCCATAATTGAACATGAAATCCTGGGAGCCATAGCTGTAGGCATCCGTCGTGGCATCGACGCCGACGATCACGCCAAATGGATCTCCGACGCGAGCCAGCGAATACCGCCCACCGAGGGCGAGGGCGGTTCCGGAATCGAAGGAATCGTCCGCCGTGCGCGTGAAGGTCGGAGTGGTCAGGGTGAAATCGAACGCCGTCGGCTGGGCCGTGACCACCGCCTGCAGATCGCGCATGACCAGTTCCGCGGCTTGTGCCTGAGAGCAGATCAGCAGAAGGCATCCGATGAATCTGCTACCTGCACCACGCCTGGCGCCCGACGGCCGAACCTGATCTCTCTGATCTCTCTGATCTCTCTGATCTCTCTGATCTCTTTGAGTAAGCATGGGTGTATCCTGAATCCGAGAGGAAGATGAGAAGTAAATCGACTTCATTGGCGCAAGAGCAGACGCGCTCCGATCACGGCGTGCGCGGTTGAACGATCGATACCTTCGGTGCCCGCGAGGATATTACCCCGGCGTGCCAAGGTCACTGAATCATGCCACGATCCGCCGCGGATATGCGCGCCGCTGCCGGACCCCGTCCACTCCCAGACATTGCCGTGGAAATCATAGAAACCCCATGGGTTGGCGGCGAAGCTGCCAACCGCGACCGGACCGAGAGCAAGACGGGTCTCGGCTACGACGGCGTGTTGAAGGATCGTGGAACGCTCGCTGGCATCACCCCACGACCAGCGCGTGGTGGTGCCGGCGGCACAGGCAAAATCCCATTGTGCATCGCTGGGCAGGGCCAGTTGGACGCTTCTTCCGACGTTGAAATCAGCGAGATCAGCGACGACATCATCGTTGCTGATATTGAAGGCCGGACGATTGCCGCCGATCGCGTCGCTGCCGACCACCGCCACCGGCACCTTGGTCCAGGCCGGGGTCGCCACCGGTGCGATGATACTCCATTGATCCTGGGTGACTTCGAACACCGCCAGGAAGTAACTGTCACCCAGGCCGGTGACCCGACGGAAGACCATGCTCGTCGAACGATACAATGGATTCGTCGCGAGGTCGGGGATGCTCATGGCCGTCGTCCGCGTGCCGCTGGCGAGATCATAAATGATGTAGGTCGCGGTCGACTCATTGAGGCCACCGCCCAGGTCTCCGGAACCGCCACCTCCGCAACCCACGATGAGCAACAGGCACAGCATCATCACCGCCTCAGCAGTCCGGAGCCACAAGCTCCGCGAGAGAGCCGCCAGCGACATGAGAGATTTCATTTAATTGCTCCCCGTCGGAGGCTGCACGACCATCAGGAGGATCTCCTGATATGCGCTGGTTTCGTTGGCGAGATCGGTGACCAGGATGCCGAGCTTTTGATAAGCGCACTGCGGATCGAGCAGCGACGTCGACGCCGGAATGCTCCATGACGCCGGCCAGGTGATCGTACCGTCACCGCCTGGGCCGCCGCTGAAGACCAGGGCGGGGGTGGTCAGCTGCTCGGGGTCAACCAGGGTGAAGCTCAACTGCGGCGGCAGGCCGAGTTGTCCGACTGCCGGCAGCACCACATGCGGTGTATAGCTCAGCACGCTGCCCTGCACCGCCGCCAGCGGCGGATTGGAATCGATGACCAGGGCGGTGGCACCGGTATCGGCAATCACGATCTGGATGGTGATGGTGTTCGAGCTGCGCGGGACTCTCGTCACTCCGTCCGAAACGAGACCAATGTCCACCGCCATGACCGTGAATTGATCGCTGGTGATGCTGCTTGCCCCGGCATTGGGAGTCGTTGCCGTATAGGTGAAGATCCCAGGGGTGGCGCTGGCGGCGATGGTACCCTTGGTCGGCTGCGTCACGAAGGTATAGGTCGTCGCCCCATCGGGATCGGCAACCGTAGCGACGGTGTCATCCCCGGGCGTGCCGAGACTGAAGGCAAAAGGCACCGGCGCGTTTGGCGCCGCCAGGATCTTGCGCACCACACTCAACGTCGGCGGATTGTTATAGGGCATGACCTGAACCGTCTTGTTCACCGCCACGCTCAGACTGCGCGCTCCGTTCTCGACTTGGATGCGGACTTGTCGCGGTGACGCCGAAGGGTTCAGCGCACGATTGACGAAGGTCAGGTGCTGCACCACATCCTCTACCGTCGAGAGCAGGATCGCAGCGGAAGACGCCAGGGCGAGTTCCAAGGGCACTCCGTTCTTGCCACCGCTGAGCGTGCCGATCGACACGCCCGTCGCGAAGCTGGTACCATAGACAACCGGAGTGCTATCGGTCAGCTCATCATAGGTTCCGAGGTGTACCAAACCGGAATCGCGCAGGGATAATTCATCGGCGGCATCATCACCCTGCACCGCCGGCAAGCCATTCACCGCCACCATGGTCGAATCGGGAATGGACAGGGTGGCGATGATCCGTGCACCGGTATTGCCGAGTCCCTGGAATTGCGTGGGCAAATTGACATCTGCCGGATTGAACAGCAGAGCCCCGCTATCGACGAGCACCGGTATCGCCGGCGCCGGCGCGATCGACTCGGCGAAGACCGGCGTCGAACTTGAAAGGAGCACAATCGGCAAGGTCCGATCGATGGCGATATTGAAGACCACCGGCGCACTCTCTCCCTGGCGAGAATCGGTCAGGGCCGGAACTCCAAAGGCCGCCGGAAAGGATTGTGGATTATCATCACGGACCACGAACACGAACCCATCGTCACCGCTCCGGGCGCCAAGATGCGTGTAGCTGATATAATCCTGATTGAGATCTTCCTGGGTGAAGGAATTGGTCTCATCCACGGCCACCGGCACGGCGATGATCTTCATCCCCGTCAGCGGATCGCTCGGACGTTTACGCAGCAACGAGCCTTGCGACACCCCCAGCGTGACGATGTAGGTCAAGCCGGTGGGATCCTTGGTCTCCTGATCCCAGGCCACCAAGTTCGAGGTGCTCAGCACCAGCGTCCCGGCGTTGGCCGGAATAGGTGCGGTATAGATCGAATTGAGTGGCGTACCCACCAAAGGGTAACTGGAGATCACCGAAGTTCCGCCATGGATGATGCCGGTGTTGCTGTAGGCCACGGTGATTCCTTGGTTTTCCGTCAGCGGATTGCTCGTCGATGCGACCAGCAGCGGATCGGCATTCACAAAGTGGACCACCACCGCCACGGTGTTCGTGGTCACCCAGGCCTGCGATCCGGATGCGGTGCTCGCAGCCACTCCCAGCGGCACCACGCCGACACGCACGCCGGTGCCACCGAGATCATTGACCTTTACGGTGACGGTATCGTGATCGCCATAAAACGACGTCGTCGGCCGGTAGACCATCGTCGCCAGAGCATTGTTGATCGAGCTGAGCGTACCGCGAAAGGTCACGGTCGCATTTCCGGAAGCCAAGCCGGCGAGCGTCCCGGGGACGCCACTGCCTTCACCATCGCTGAAGGCCGCGAGCAACCCCGTGGTCTGCGACAAGGACACGGTGCCGTGGAGGACGCTCACCTGCGCCTGCAAGAGGCCGCTGCCGACATCGGGGTCATCGATCGAAACATTGGCGATCAGCAAGGAATCACCCTGATTCATGGTCCGCTGGCTCGGGACGCTGACCGTCGCCGGCTGATTGACGGCATTGACGGTCAATGGAATTGCCAGCGAGGTCGACAACGGACTGGCGAAGCCGGTACTCGCGTGGCCGAGATCATTCACGGTCAATGAGAGCGTATCCGCACCGTTGAAAAGGTTGTTCGCGCGGTAGGTGATGTTGCCGTTGGCCAAGGCAGTCTGCAGCGCGCCGCTGGCCCCATCGAGCGCGCCATTAAGCACCAGGGTGGCGCTGTCGTTGCCGCTCACTGTCAGACCCGTGGTGGTGGTGATATGCAGGATTCCATGAGCAACGCTGAGCGTGAGCCGCTCCGTGAAGCCATTGCCATCGATATCCCCGATCGCGAGTCCATTCAAGGCCACGGTGCGCGAGTTGAGCACATCGCTCTCGCTCACCGCATAGCTCGTCGGTCCCGTCACCGTCGGTGCGTGGTTGGTGGGGACGATGGTGATGTCGACATGCGACGTCGAGGACGTCTCGCCAGCACGCAGGACGGTGACCGTGACCCGTCGCTGAAATCCATAACGTGTGGGATTATTGCTGGAATTGGTGTAGGCCAGCGAGCGCAGAAGGGCTTCGGCATCAATGTTGGGCAACGGCAAAGCGGTGGTGTCGGCCAACGCCGTTGCCGCCTGAAGCGCATCCTGACCACCGCTGATCTCGACCGGACCGCTGGCGATCGTGGTATCGAAATACATCTGCCCCAGGTTAGAGTTGGTGGTCGGGGTCATGAGGATGTCGAAGGGCGTGCCGCCATTGTGATAGCGACCGCGCACCGAATAGGCCGCCAGAGGCACCGATGACCATTGCACATATGCCCCCGGCGAGGTCACGCCCGAGCCGGGAACGAAGCCGGCCTGGGGCGTGAAGGCCAGGCTTTCGGTGGCGCCCGCCGCCGCCGACCCGAAAGCGGTAGCGGCAGGATTGCTGAGCGTCACCTCGATGGCGTCGACATAGGTCCCGCCGCCGAAGTTGAAATTCAGGTCATAGACCCCATCGCTGAGCATCTGACCAATGTAAAGCGATGAGTTCCACACTGCCGCACGATTATCGATGATACTTGCCGGAGCGATCGCGAGCGCCCCGGAACCTTCGCCATAGCTCACCGCCGTATCGCGTTCGGCGATGGTCCCGTTGACCGTTCCACTGAGCGCCAGACGCACCGGGGCGATCGCCGAGACCACCGGAATGGAAACATGCGCGACGGCGGAAACCCCGCTCGCGGAATCGGTAAAACGGCAATCGACCACGCGCGTTCCGGCGGTCGGCGCCGAGTCGACATTGAGGTAATAGAGGTTCCTGATGGCCGCGACATAGGTCGCCACGGTGGCCGAACCCGAGAGCGTCAGCGTGCTGCTGGCATTGTCCCAGACCACCGTCAGACCCGGTGCTGTATCGACGTTGATCTGCTCATCCGCACCATCGGGACGATTGGTGAGCACGGCGGTAAACTGCAGGCCATTGCCGAGGTGGGTACTGATGTCGGAGGCCACGGCGAGGAAGCTCTTGCCCGAGGAGGCGTTGTAGGTCGAGACCGTGGCATCGATCACCGAGCCCGCACTCAGGTAGAGATTCGGGACCGGATTATGGACGGTGTACAAGGGACCGGTGAAGCCGGCACTGCTGAACAGATTGCCCGCGAGGTCGCTGATCGCGGTGCTGGCCAGGATGTTCAGACCCAAGCTCGCGGGATCGATGCAGGTCAGGCTGGCGGTGTTCACGGTCACGGTATAGGTGGAGCTGCTCGAACTCGTCACCGAGGCCAAGGTCGTCCCGGTGAGATTGGTCGCGGCTAGCCCCATGCTCGCATTCGTCGCCACGCTGGCGGTGAGGTCGACTCCCGTGACCGGCTCGCTGAACGTCAGCAGGAATTGCGCCGTAGCCGCCGAGGTCGGATCGGCACTGAGCCTAGAGATTACCACCGTCGGCGCGGTATTGTCCAAGGTGTAAACTTGATTCAGACCGCTCGGAATGGCGCTGGCCAAGGCATTGCCGCTGACATCGGCAATCGTGCCGGTGGTCATCGTCAATCCCACCGTGCCATCGCCGCTCAAGCCCGCGACCGTCACCAGATAGGCATTGGCCGAACCCGTGACGCTCACTGAGCCGGCGCCGCTTACCGAACCAGTCTTGGTGAAGCGGGCGGCGCTCACATTTTCAACCGGTTCACTGAAGGTCACCAGGAAATCGACGCTGCCGCCGTTGAGCGGACTGCTTCCGGCACGAGTCACCGTCTGCACGGTGGGTGCGATGCTATCCAAGCTGAAGGTCGCGCCGCTGCTGGGGACGGCGGCGATCACGTTGCCCGCGGCATCGCTACCGATGCTCAAGCTGATCGTGGCCACGCCATTGCCGGCGGCAGCGGTCATGGCATAGGTGAAAATGGTCGACGACACTGCCGTCATCGCCGTCGCGCTGAGACCTTGCGGCGCGCTGATTGCAATCTGCGGCGTGACGCTCAAGGGCTCATCGAACGTGGCCGTCACGCTCACCAGCGCGCCTGGTTTATACGGGCCGGCAACGGAATAGGTGATCGCTGCCGTCGGCGCCGTCGCATCCAAGGTGAACGTCGCACCACTGGTCGGAGCGGAGGTGACGGTGTTGCCTGCCGCATCGGTCGCGGCGCTCAAGCTGATCGTGGCTAGGCCATTGCCGCTGGCCGCCGTCATCGCGTAGGTGAACACCGTCGATGACACCGGCGTCATCGCCGTCGCACTGATCCCCTGCGGCGCGCTGATCGCGATCTGCGGCGTGCCGGTGATGGCCTCGGTAAAGGTCGCCGTCACCGTCACCGCCGTTGCGGATTTATAGGGGCTCGCCAGCGAATAAGTGATCGCCGCTGTCGGTTCCGTCGCATCCAAAGTGAAGGTCGCACCGCTGCTCGGATCAGCTGCGATGCTGTTGCCTGCCGCATCGGTACCAGAGCTCAGGCTGATCGTGGCCACACCATTACCGGCGGCTGCCGTCATCGCGTAGGTGAACACCGTCGAGGATACCGGCGTCATCGCCGTCGCGCTGATCCCCTGCGGCGCGCTCATCGCGATCTGCGGCGTGCCGGTGATGGCTTCGTTGAAGGTCGCCGTCACCGTCACCGCCGCACCAGACTTATACGGGCCGGGCGTGGAATAGGTGATCGCCGCCGTCGGCGCGGTCGCGTCCAAGGTGAAGGTCGCGCCACTGCTCGGGGTGGACGTAACGGTGTTGCCCGCCACATCACTGCCGGCACTGAAGCTGATCGTGGCCACGCCATTGCCGGAGGCTGCGATCAGCGCATAAGTGAACACCGTCGACGATACCGAGGTCATGGCCGTAGCGCTAATGCCCTGCGGCGCGCTGATCACCAGCTGCGGCGTGCTATTCATCGGCTCATCAAAGGTCGCCGTCACCGTCACCGCCGTTCCCGGCTTATACGGGCCCGGCGTCGAATAGGTGATTGCCGCCGTCGGCGCCGTCGCATCCAGGGTGAAAGTCGCGCCACTGCTCGGAACGGAGGTGACGGTGTTGCCTGCGGCATCGGTCGCGGCGCTCAGGCTGATCGTGGCCACGCCATTGCCGCTGGCCGCCGTCATCGCGTAGGTGAACACGGTCGAAGAGACCGGTGTCATCGCCGTGGCGCTGAGTCCCTGCGGCGCACTGATCGTGATCTGCGGCGTGCCGGTGATGGCTTCGTTGAAGGTCGCCGTGACCGTCACCGCCGTTGCGGATTTATAGGGGCTCGCCAACGAATAGGTGATTGCGGCCGTGGCCGCCGTCGCATCCAGGGTGAAGGTCGCACCGCTGCTCGGGGCGGATGCGAGGGCATTGCCGGCGGCATCGGTACCAGAGCTCAGGCTGATCGTGGCCACACTATTACCGGCGGCGGCCGTCATCGCATAGGTGAACACCGTCGAAGTGACCGGCGTCATCGCCGTCGCACTGACCCCTTGCGGCGCGCTGATCGCAATCTGCGGCGTGCCGGTGATGGCTTCGTTGAAGGTCGCCGTCACCGTCACCGACGCACCAGACTTATATGGGCCAGGCGTGGAATAGGTGATCGCCGCCGTCGGCGCCGTCGCATCCAAGGTGAAAGTCGCGCCACTGGTCGGAGCGGCGGTCACGGCATTGCCCGCCACGTCGGTCGCTGCGCTCAGGCTGATCGTGGCCGCGCCATTGCCAGCGGCGGCAGTCATGGCGTAGGTGAACACCGTCGACGAGACCAGCGTCATGGCCGTCGCGCTGACCCCCTGCGGCGCACTGATCGCGATCTGCGGCGTGCCGGTGAGGGCTTCGTTGAAGGTTGCCGTCACCGTCACCACCGCGCCCGCGGCATACGGGCCGGGCGTGGAATAGGTGATCGCCGCCGTTGGCGCGGTCGCATCCAAGGTGAAGGTCGCGCCACTGGTCGGAGCGGAAGTAACGGTGTTGCCCGCCGCATCGCTTCCGGCGCTGAAGCTGATCGTGGCCACGCCATTGCCAGAGGCGGTGGTCATGGCGTAGGTGAATACCGTCGACGATACCGAGGTCATGGCCGTAGCGCTGATCCCCTGCGGCGCGCTGATCACCAGCTGCGGCGTGCTATTCAGCGGCTCATCAAAGGTCGCCGTCACCGTCACCGGTATTCCTGGCGCATACGGTCCGGGCGTTGAATACGTGATCGCCGCCGTCGGCGCCGTCGCATCCAAGGTGAACGTCGCACCACTGGTCGGAGCGGAGGTCACGGTGTTGCCTGCGGCATCGGTCGCGGCGCTCAGGCTGATGGTGGCCACGCCATTGCCGGCAGCGGCAGTCATCGCATAGGTGAACATCGTCGGCGAGACCGCTGTCATCGCCGTCGCGCTGATCCCCTGCGGCGCGCTGATCGCGATCTGCGGCGTGCCGACGATGACTTCGTTGAAGTTCGCGGTCACGGTCACCACCGCCCCGGGTGCATACGGGCCGGGCGACGAATAGCCGATTATCGCCGTCGGTGCGGTCGCATCCAACGTCAACGTCGCGCCGCTGGCGGGTGACGTCGCCACTGGATTACCAGCAGCGTCGGTGCCGCCACTCAGGCTGATGGTCGCCACCCCATCGCCGCTCGCCGCCGTGAGCGCATAGGTAAACACCGTCGATGATACCTGCGTCATCGCTGTCGATCCAAGACTCTGCGGCGCGCCGATCGCAATCTGTGGGGTTCCGGTGATGGCTTCCTGGAACGTTGCCGTCACGGTCACAGCGGCTCCTGCCTTATACGGACCCGCTGACGAATAGGTCATCGCAGCTACGGGAGCGACTCCGATCGCCCCTCCAGAGTGGGTCGCTACGCCAGTTCCCCAAGTATTGATGCCGTCATCCATATCCAGGCAGGTAATGGTGATGTTACCGCCATTGAACATCTCCTGGGTTGCTGGCCACACCAACCGGTAGACGGTGCCGACCGGGCCGGTGACCGCCGTGGGTTGCGTCGCTAAGGTTCCCTGGCCAGTTCCCGAGAGCGCATAATTCGACAGCGTGGTATCAGGACCTGATGCGAGCGGACCGTCGAAAGTGACATCGACGGTATGGCCATCAATCACCGTCACCGAGGTGACTTCGATCACCGCCGCCGGGACGAACGACGCGCTCAGGAACAGCAGCCAGAGCACCGCTGTCCACGCTCGCGAGCGCGTCACTCGAAGCATCGGAAAATCAAAAAGCATAGGAATTGGCATTCGCAAATCGAGGGTGGACAAAGCCGTACATGCAGCTTTGCAGAATTTGGCCACGAAGAGGAAATATGTCATATCAGGGAGCCCTGACTGGTGGTAAGGACGGGGCTTCCCCTTCGTGCGCAACCGCCGCGGGTTGGGTACGAGACTGCCCCTGCCATTCGACCTCCGCCGCCAAGCGGAAGCCGACATAGGTCGATTGCACCGTCGGCTTCAGGCTGGCGCGATTCGAGGGACGGCAGACCGCCGCCGGATCACCCCAGGAGCCACCACGCAGCACTCGCAGGGCGTTGCCGGTGCCGAGCGGATCGTGATCGTGGGCGGCGGCATACGCGCCATAACCATCCTGGCACCACTCCCAGACATTGCCGAGCATGTCGTACAGCCCGAGCTGATTCGGGCGGCGGACCTTGGTTTCTTCACTCTGGCTACGGGCATTGCCGGCGAACCACGCGAGCTGGTCGAGGGCTTCTGACACTCCGCTAGCACCGGCGCGGCAGGCGTACTCCCATTCGCTTTCGGTCGGTAAGCGCAGCTGTGGATGTTGCGGATGACGCTGACGTATGACCGCGATCCAGGCTTGCACCTCATCCCAGGAGACGCGCTCGACCGGGAGCCGCGGCCCGCGATCGCGACTGGGATTGCTGGCGTTGACGGTCATCCACAGCGCTTGCGGACATTCCTCTTCGGCCAGCCAGAAGGCCCTGGTCAGCGTGATGCGGATCGGCATTTCATCGGCTTCACCGCTAGCACTGCCGCGCACGTAGGTCCCCGGAGGTACGAAACGGAACTTCTGCGTGACCTCGGCAAAGGTCGCGGTGGTCCAGATGCCGAAGGCATCACGTCCGTAACCGGTGGCCCACAGCGGACGCCCGGGCCCATCGAGGATCGTCAGGCGATCAGCCCACGTCGGTAGGCCCGGAACCGTGTCGCCGACCAAGGTCAGCAGTTCCTGGAATTGCGCATGGGCCAGGGCGATCGCTGCCGGCGCTTGCGCACAGGTGTCGAGTAAGGCGTCCATGGCCCCCATCAGCTGGCGGACGCGATCGAATTTTTCCTGTCGACGACGATAGACCGGATTCGTCTCCCCAGCCAGCTCACGCATCACCGCCAAGTTGCCGGCGCTCTCCGCGGGCAATGGCTGACACGCGTCGAGTGGTCGCAGGGCCTTCTCCGCCGCCTGCAAACTTTTCGCCACCGCAGTCCAGCGTGCCATCTCGGCATCCTCGTCACCGATCAGCTCGCGCAGCTGCGCCAACGTCACTTCGCAATCGAGTGGAATTCCGTGACCCTGTTCAAGGGGCGCAAGCTGCGCACGCAGGGCATCGACGCGCGCAAGCTTGGCGCGCCAAGCTTGCACGTCGCGATCGGCATCGCCGACATCGTGTGCGAAGCGTTCCAGTCCGCTGCGCAAGGCGGGGGTGATCGCCGCGCGCCGCGAGAAGCTTGATAGCTCCTGGCGCCGCGCGTTCACCCGTTTGGCTTCCCGCTCCAGACGTTTGCACCAATGTAGCCGCGTATCGGCCTCAAGTGCACCCTTGGCGGCGAACTGCTCCATGGTTCCCACCAACGCCAGTTGCTGGGCGACCGTCAGCTCCTGCTCGCCGTTCAGCGGCTTGAGCCGTTCGCGTAGACTCGACAGATAATCGCGGGCTGCCTGGACCCGTTCCTCCCAGCGGCTGACATCGGCGTCTCCGGGCAGGGCCAGAGCCTTGTAGCGTGCCAGGCTCACTGCCGTCGGCTCGATCAGGGCTAGCTCGAGGGTGTCGTCCTTCGCCCGTTCATCGATCTTCGCGAGCTCGCGCCGCAACTCATCGTAGACGGCATTGGCAGCGGCGATCTGCTCATCCCAGGCGATCAGATCGGGATCCTTGGCATCGACCACCGCACGCAAAGCGGCGAGGTCGGCCTTGATCATCTCCTGCGTGGACTTCGAGGGCAGGTCCTCTTTCGCCATATGGTCCTTGAGGGCGAAGCGATAATGGTCGACGCGCGCGCGCGATTGGGCGAGCACCTCGCTCCAGCGCGCGATGCGTTCATCGTCGGCACCAAGCAAGGGCTTGGCTCGTACCAGGAGCTGTCCGAAGGTCATCCGATCGGCTTCACTGATCTTGACCCTGGTATCGAGCAGCCCCAGGCGTTCGCACACGTACTTTACCTGGGCATCGAATCCGGAGATGGCCTTCTGCCAGGCAACCACCTGTGCATCCTGGTCGGGGACCATCCGCGCCAGCTTCGTCAGCAGCGGGGCGAGCGTCGTACGCCGCGTCAGGTCGAGCGGCTGGGTTTCAGCGGCACGCAAGGCCGCACGCAGTTCGTCTTCGTGCTGCTGCACCTGCGTGAGCGCCGCAGACCAACGCAAGACATCTGGATCGCTCGTGCCCACGGCCCGGGTCAGCTCCTCGAGATCGACCTTCGCCGCCGCTCGTTGGCTGGCGGTCAGAGTCCCGCCTTCCAGCAGCGCCAGTCGCGATGACAGCTCGCGAACCTTGGCGATCTTCCCCTGCCAGCGCACGATGTCGGGATGGTGCGCATGACCGAGAATGAGGGCTTCAAGCTCGGCAAGACGGTCCTCGACCTGCACCGGCAACGGCACCGCCTGATCGAGCACCATCAGGCTCGCGTGCAGCTCGTGGGCCCTGACCTTGGCGAGCTCCGCGCGGTGACTGACGTAGAGGATGGCGGAGGTGCCGATGAGCAACGCCGCCACCGCTGTCGCCACCAGCTTGCGCTGGTGCCGCTGCTGCCAGCTCATGTTCGCGCGCTGGGCCTCGGCGGCGCCGGTGGTCTGTTTGTAGGTCGATATCGCTGATTGAGCCAGGTTGCCGCTGCGAATGTCGTCGAGATCCTTAACTAGTTCTGCGGCGCTCTGATAGCGGTTTTCCGGCTTCTTCTGCAGACAGCGCAGGAGCACCGCCTGATACTCGTCGCTGATCGCCGGATTGAGGCTCTTGGGGAGCGGCGGCTCGCTGAAACAGTGTTGGTAGATGACGGTATTCGCGGTGTCGCCTTCGAATGGTCTACGTCCACACAACAATTCGTAGAAGACCACGCCTAGGCTGTACAGATCACTGCGTTGATCGACGGTGGCCTCGCCACGTCCCTGTTCCGGACTGAGATAGCTCGGCGTACCCACGGACGAACCGGTCGCGGTCAGGGTGCTTTCGCCGAGCGCTTTGCCGATCGCTTCGCCGAGCGCTTCGCCGAGCGCTTCGCCGAGCGCTTTGCCGAGCGCTTTGCCGATAACTTCGCCGATCACTTTGACGATGCCGAAATCGCTGATCTTGAGCAGGCCCTGCTTGGTGATGAGCAGATTCGACGGCTTGAGATCGCGGTGCACGATGCCGATGGTGCCTGCCTCGACCAGACCCTTGGCGGCCTGTATCAAGTAATCAGCGGCTTCCTCGGGAGTGAACGGACGCTGCGTCTCCTGACGTTGCTTGAGCACCGCGTAGAGGTCGGTGCCTTCGACGAATTCCATGGCACAGAAGTGTTTGCCCTCCCAGGCACCGGTGGCGTACACCTGGACGATGTGCGGGGACGAGAGCTTCGACGAGATGCTCGCCTCCTGCTGAAACCGTCGTAGCAGGAGCTCATCAGCCACCAGATCAGACGACAGAACCATGAGCGCAACACGGCGCTTCAGGGAATGCTGCACCGCACGGTACACCGATCCCATGCCGTCTTCGCCAAGCATCCCGCCTATTTCCCAGTCGCCCCACACCTGGCCGGTGTGGGGCCCCTTCCGGCCACGCATATGCCAAGCATCGAAACCCTGATGGGTGCTCTTCACCGGCGCCGCCGACGGCTGATCACCGGCGGGAAGAGCTACATGCTGAATAGGAAACTGATCCTCATGTGTTGGCCGTGGTTGAGACATAGTTAATCATACAACCAATTTGCGAACTTGTAAAACCCAACCAATTCATCCGCTTCACCCCAGCATTTGAGAATTTCAGGTGCGAATGTTGCAGTCGTTCCAAAAATTTTGCAAAACCATTTTGCCATCACCGCCTGAGCAGCGCCTAGGAGCCTGTCGGGAATAGATGACCGAGGATGGCGAAGGGATCGTACGGCAGATCCAAGGCGGCAAGGCGGGCGGATAGCGGGAGCTATCTGACCGTTTTGCCAACGCCGGAGCTGCCGTCCGAGACCGAGTCAGCCGACCGAATCTATTCCCGACAGGCTCCTAGAGGCAAGCTCGAGACGCTGACGATGATGATAAGGTCCCAAGTCTCCACGCCGTCTACGTGAGATTCCGAGGCTCTCGTAAGCGGTGAAGATCAGTCGCTCAGACCGGGCGATTCTCGGCCCAGCGATCGCCATAGGCGATGAGGATCTGCCAATCGATCGGCTCGCGCTGACTGCGCCACGTGGCGAAGACGACACAGGTCTTGGCTGATGGCAGTTCGTACAACCATTCAGTGGTGAGCCGTTCATGCACTGCCGCGAGGATGATGACCACGCCGATCTGGCTCGCCGTCGGTTTCTTCAACGGGACTTCCTGATCGAGGCGTTTGGCACAGATCTCGGCATAGACTTCCGCGGCGCTGAGCTCGGCAAAGGACTGCTCATCGACACTCCCATGTTCGTCCTTGAGGAGATCAGCGGCGCGATTGCGGATGGCGGTGATGTTGGCCTTGGCGCCGTAGGCGATGAGACGGACGGTAATGGGCGTGATCAACATGGGAGCACGAGCTTTCAGGGACGGAAACCAGGGCCAGATCGTCTACAACCTCGGCAAAAGAAAATCAGGACCTCCGGTCTCGTGCCGGACTCAGTTCCATAGCGCGCTCGCGGCTGGCTTCCGGCGCAACTGTTCGATCTCCGGCGGCTGACCGGCGAACAGATCCAAGCCCGATTCGGCTTCGACGCGCTGCGCGCTCACCAGGTAGCGGGTCAGCGGACCACGCGCCTCACCGCGATTGGGGATTTCGAACGCCAACAGATCAATGCCCGACGGCTGCCTGCGGATGACCACAGAAAAACAGGCGGCGGGAATGGAAATGCCCGTGCGTAGTCGCTCCGTTTGAGGCGCGTACAAGGGGCCATTGATGACCGTGACAGCGGTAAAGCGCGCGGCCCAGCCGGCGACCCGTGGCGAATTGCGCCCCGCGATCAGGACCTCCAGGTCTTCCCAGATGCCGGCGTTGATGGCATGCGGCTGAGGTACGATGTTGGAGCAGATGAAGGTCGCCAGAAAGGCTTCGGAACCATGACGGCTCCACATCGCAAACGCTGGACAGAGGTGACCCCGATCGAAACCGCTTCCGCTATAATCGCGCTGATTGACATGTCCCGCGGTCGCGAAATCGGTAGCGAAGACCGGTCGCTTCGGCTCAGGCCCGGTAGAGGTGATCGGCCCAGCGAGGTCATAGGTGACCCAGGCGGGATTCTTGCGCGCCTCGTCATAACCGAGCACGAACCAATGTTTATCCAGCTGCTTCAGCGGCTGGCCGCTGCGACGTGCAGGCCGCCACGGCTGCCTGCCCGGCACCGTCTCGACCGCTGCGGACACCGCCACGGCTGGCGGTGCATCAGCTCCTGTTGGTAGCGCCGTGAACGTGGCTACCGGCAGCGGAGGAAGCCCTTCCGTGATGCGCAACAAGATCGCTACCACCACCAGCGAAAGCACCATGCCCACCGCCGCCATGTACGATACCTGACGACGCGAAGCGCTGGCCATCGGCGCATGCTAAGCACGAGAACCTCGCTTAGCGCAACAATGTAATTCCTGGATGGAGCTGCATACCAAAGCGTTGCTTGTTGCCATCAATGATGACGTCTTGCGCGCATGAACGATGACTTCAAACAATCCCTCATGACCACGGCCCACGGATTGCAGCAAACTTTTGCCGATGATCTGGTGGCCGTGGTGCTGTTCGGTTCGACCGCAGGATAACGTCAGCGCGTGGTCTCGGATACCAACTTGGCGGTGGTGGTGAAAACCTTCGCCACCGAGCGAAGCGAAGCCGCGCGCGCGATCATCGCCATCGCCAGTGTCGCCTCGCTAGCTGACCTTTACCAACCTGGCCTTTTCCAGCCTGGCCTTTACCAGCCTGACCTTTACCAATCGGTAGCCAGGGCCAGAGAGGCACGCGCTTCCTGGGGATATTCGTTACCGTCGTAGGTCACCGTCTCACGTGCAAACTGCCCGGCGGCATCGATGCGCATCAGCCACAGGTTGATGCCGACACCGGCACTGAAGAGGGTCGGATCGGTGGTGACCGCGAGATTCTTGGAAATGCCGGCGCGCAGGGCGAGCACCCGGAATGCGTCCCATTCAAAGCCGGCGGCGAGACGCTGGAATTCACGACCGGCGAGCTGGCTCTTGCTGCGCGTAAGATCGAGGTCGGCAGCCAAGGTCAAAGTGGTGAAGGGAATGAAGGCGACACCGGCGGTGGCCGTGGGGCTCACCGTCTGCTTCGCGAATTTGACCCCGTTGACGGTCGGACCCTCGAAGCTGGGGTTGTTCAGATTGCGCCCGGTCACGCCGACCTGCAGCATCGAAAAGCGCGCCATGACCGAGAGATCGACGCCGAAGTTCGAGGATTGCTTATAATCATTCTTGGAGTCGGAGAGGTACTGTGAAAAATCATCACTGCTGCTGTTGAAGAGTGGGATTTCCAGACCATACACCCGGCCGAGCATGTATTTGAGGCTGCCGCCCACCGACCAATGCTCGTCGAAGGCATAGCCGTAGGAGACGGGGATCTCGACGATGCCCAGGCCGACCATGCGCAAGGTCGTATTATTGTCGCCGAACTGCAGCGTGCCGACGCCGGAACTGGTCACGAGTTGTTGGAACTGGCTGATGACGCCGTCGATCAACGACGGGTCGATGTTGGCTTGGGCCAAGGAATAGTCGATCTTGTTGACCGCTTCCTGGGCCTCTGCCGCCGTCGCCGCGCCACTATTCATGAGGATAGTCTGCAAGGTGGTCTGTTGCGCCGCCGTCAGCTTGGTCGCGGTGTAGGTTCCGGGCGTCGTCGACACCGGCACCGAGACGAGGTTGATCTGATCGGCAACGGAACTGCCCGGCGGCAGCTCGACACCGATATGCTGGGTATCGAAATCCTCCAATTTTCCGACCGCCTGCCCGTAGCTGCGCACACCCAAACCGAAATGGCCGATGCGCATTCCCAGTCCGGCATTCATATCGACGAGCACGGCGTCAGCTTCGGGATTGAAGCTCGACAGCGCCGCCAAGGTCTTGGTCAAGTCCTGCAGGGTTTGGGCATCGACACTGCCACTCTGGCCGATCGCCTGCATTTTATCGACGTCGACGGCGAGAATGTCGTTGAGGTACGCGCCGAGGTTGCCGACCAGCCGCGCACCGACCGTGACATCGATGCCCATGCCCCAGTCCTTGCGCTGCAGATCGTTGTTGTCCGAGCTGCTGCGGGCCCCGTCGGCGTTGCCGGCGGTGAAGAATCCGAACGCCGCCGGATTGTAGTACTGCGCCACGTAGTCATCGGTACAGGCGACGCCAACGCCGCCCATACCTAGGGCCCGTGGTCCGACGATCGGACTTTCCAAGGCGAAAGCCGCCCCTGAAATAAGGGTCAGTGATAAGGCGGCGAGAGTTTGCGAACGTAGCACAGAGTTACTCCGAATGTTGTATCCCAAGGGTGTACCCTACTAAGTACACATCTGTCAAGGGAACGAACCGCATCATTAGAGGCTGTCGATGAAATACCCCTTTTCCCCGATTGTCGACCGAACGCAGTCGCCCATCATGCCCTCATGACCGACCCCGAGGCGCTGCGCATCCTGGTCGTCGATGATGACGCCGCCGTCGGTTGGGCGCTCGAACAAGTGCTACGAAGCGCCTCCTACAGCGTGGTGCTGGTAGCCGATGCCGCCGCCGCGTTGCGCAGTCTCAAACGACAGCCTTGCGATCTGGTGATCACCGACATCCGCATGCCGGGCATGTCCGGGCTCGAACTCCTGGCGCTGATCAAGACCGCGCACCCCGAACTTCCGGTGATCGTCTCCACCGCCCACGGCACGATGGAGACCGCGATCGCCGCCATCGGCCAAGGCGCGTTCGATTATCTGCCTAAGCCCCTCGATCTGGAGCGGACCTTGGCGGTGGTCCAGCGGGCGCTCGGCGATCACCCCCTGGCGGCATCGGCGGCCCCGACCGCTCTCGATGCCGATGAGACGGTGCTCGGTTCCTCGCCGGTGATGCAGCAAGTGTATCGGCGCATCGCGGCCGCCGCGACCACCGACCTCGGCGTGCTGCTCACCGGGCCGAGCGGCTCGGGCAAGGAACTCGTCGCCCGTTCGCTGCACCGCCATGGACCGCGCAAGGAAGGGCCCTTCATCGCCGTGACCTGCGGGGCCGTGCCCGAAGCGCTGATCGAACGTGAACTGTTCGGGAGCGAGACCCCGTTGTCGATCGGACGCATCGAGGCCGCCCATGGCGGGACCTTGTTCCTCGATGAAGTCGGCGAATTACCGGTGGCAGCGCAGGTTTCCGTGCTGCGCTTCCTTGAGCAGCAACGTTTCGTGCGCCTCGGTGGCGAGCAGCCGATTGGCGTTTCTGTGCGGGTCATCGCCGCCACCAATCGTGATCTGCCCAAGCTCATCGCCAGCGGCGCGTTCCGCGAGGATCTCGCCTATCACCTCAAGTCCGTGACCATCCACCTTCCACCCCTGGCTGAGCGGCTCGATGATCTGGCGGTGCTGACGCGCTGCTTCCTGGCGCGCATGGCCCGCCGTCTCGGGCGCCAGGTGGCGCTTACCGACGAGGCCATGGACCTGCTCCACCGTTATGGCTGGCCGGGCAATGTCCGCGAGCTGAAGCACACCATCGAAGAAGCCGCGGTCCTCGCCACCGGTGGCGTGATCGGCTGCGAGCACTTGGCCATCGCCCCGGATCCGAGCACCGATCCCAGCCCCACCGCCCTGCGCGTGGCGGTCGCAGCCCTCGCCAATCGCTTGTTGCGCAGCCATCCCGGCGAGGTCCATCAGCGGGCCATCGATACTCTGGAAGAGATGCTCTTCCGGGCCGCCCTTGGACAGACCGAAGGCAATCAGCTACGTGCCGCCGAGTTGCTCGGGATCAATCGCATCACTCTGAAAAAGCGCATGGATCATTTCGGGATCGCCAAGCCCGCGGGCTGAACGATACGCCTCCTCGACCAACGCACTCAACCTACCAAGGTCACTTTTGCGGCAATCATACTCTGATTGCATGATTCAAGTGCGGTTGATGCGAAGCCTGAAGCCCGCCTGAGCTCTCTGTATTTGACCATCCGGCGCGTTGCCGCACCTTGCCTGCCCTCACGCACCGCAACCTGGTGCCGCAGACAAGGACGCTCCTGATGGCCAAGATCCTAGTTACCGACGGTATGGCCATTGAAGGCCTCGAATTGCTCAAAGCGGCGGGACACATCGTCGACAACAAGAAGGTCAGCGCCGACGAACTCCTCAAGCTCATCGGCGAATACGATGGCCTCGTGGTGCGCTCGGCGACGCAGGTCACCGACGCCGTGCTGACCGCCGGCGCCCCCATGCTCAAGGTCGTCGGCCGCGCCGGCGTGGGCGTCGACAACATCGATCTGCCCTCGGCCACCAGTCACGGCGTCATCGCCATGAACGCGCCGATGGGCAACATCATCTCGGCCGCCGAGCATACCATCGGCATGATCTTCGCCGCCGCGCGCATGATCCCACAGGCCCACGCCAAGCTCACCAAGGGCGAGTGGGACAAGAAGTCGTTCGTCGGCCTGGAGCTCGACGGCAAGATCCTGGGCATCGTCGGCCTGGGCAAGATCGGCAAGCATGTCGCCCAGGTGCTGCAGGCCGCGGGCATGAATGTGATCGCCTACGACCCGTTCCTGAGCCCGGAAGTGGCCAAGGATCTGCGCATCGAATCGGTGTCGGTCGAACAGCTCCTGGTGCGTGCCGACTTCGTCACCTTGCACACCCCGCTCACCGAACAGACGCGCAACCTGATCAATGCCGAACGTCTCAAGACGATGAAGAAATCGGCGCGCATCGTCAATGTCGCCCGCGGCGGCATCATCGATGAAGTCGCATTGGCAGCGGCCTTGAAGGCCGGGACCATCGGCGGGGCCGCCATCGACGTCTTCGCCGAGGAGCCGATCCCCGCCGGGCATCCCCTGCAGGGCCTGCCCAACTGCATCGTCACTCCCCATCTGGGGGCCTCCACCGAGGAGGCCCAGGTCAAGGTCTCGGTCGACATCGCCAACCAGTTCAATGCCTACTTCGCCAGCGGCAAGATCATCAATGCCGTCAACGTGCAGCTGCGCGTCGATCCGGCGATCGACGGCTACCTCGCTGCCGCCGAAGCCCTCGGTGCGGCGGTGGTGCAGACCCTCGACGAGCCATTGAAGGGCCTGGAAGTCACCGCCAAAGGCCCCCTCGCGAAGTACGACACCAAGCCCTTGGCGGTTGCCGCCCTCAAAGGCGCACTGGCCAAGATCAGCGACCAGGTCGTCAATTTCGTGACCGTCAATCAGATCGCCAGGGATCGCGGCATCACCCTGACTTCTTCGAGCCAGGAAATCGCCGACGGCGCCGATCAGCTGATGATCACCGCCATCACCGCCGGCGGTCGTCACGTCATTGCCGGGGCCCTGGTCGCCAACCAGCTGCGCGTCCTGCGCTACAATGATTTCCCGATCGATCTTCCGATCGGCGGACATCTGCTGGTGATGGAATACCCCGATCGTCCAGGCATGGTCGGCAAGTACGGCACCATCCTCGGCACCAACCGCATCAACATCGCGCGCATGGAAGTCTCGCGCATCGATGGCCGCGGTGATGCCCTGGTGATCCTGACCTTGGATGACCCGATGCCGACCGCGGTCTTCGAAGAGATCAAGACCATGGTCAAGCCCAACAAGGCCTACAAAGTCAGCTTGTAAAAAGTCAGCTTGTAAAAAGTCAGCTTGTAAAAAGTCAGCTTGTAAAAAGTCAGCTTGTAAAAAGTCAGCTTGTAAGACGGCTTCCTGAACGCGGACTGCGGTCCGCGTTCAGGCCGCGGCCGCGTACCACTGCAAAAGCTCGGCCAGAGAATCGCCACGCAATAAACTGGTGCGTTGTTCTTCGCGCCCGGCGAAAAGATTGCCGGCCCGATACCAGCGCGTGAGCTGTTTGAGCTTGTTGTGACATACCGTCTCGCTGCGCAGAGCACGAATCGCCGTCGCGTAATTATTGACGAAGTCCACAGCTTGCCGGGCGGTCGATGGCGGCGCGCCGTGGGCGGCGGCGAAGATCCACGGATCAGCCAAAGCCGCACGCCCAATCATGACCCCGTCGCAACCGGTCTCGGCGAACATCCGCGCGACATCGGCGGCCTCATCGACAGCGCCGTTGCCGATCAGCGGCTGGCGGTGTCCGGCGCGGCGTAGCTCGGCGACAGCAGCGGTGATCCATGCCCAGTGGGCCGGCTGGTGATAGCCATGGATGCGCAGGCGCGCGTGCAGGGTGATCATCGCCGCCCCGGCCTCGGCAACGGCGCAAAGGACTTCAGCGAGACGTGAGGCATCGGTGATCCCGGCGCGCATCTTCACCGACACCGGCAAGGTCGTCGCGGCCACCGCCCCGCGGATGATCTCGGCCATCGCCGCCGGCTTGGCGAGCATCGCCGAGCCCGCGCACTTGCTGAACACCACCGGGGCCGGACAGCCGAAGTTGAGATCGATCCACGGCGCCCCGCAGGCTTCGGCGTGATGGATGGTCGGGGTCAGGTGCTCGGCATCGGCGGCCATCAACTGCACGCCGACGGGGATGTCCTCGCGGGGGGTGCCGAGATAGCGGCGGATGACTTTCTTCGGCACCGGGCTGGCGCTGATGCGCACGAACTCGGTGCAGGCACCCGCGACCCCGCCCAAGGGGATGACGACGTCACGGAAGATGATGTCGGTGATGCCTTCCATGGGTGCGAGAAACAGGCGCCCGGGGAAGGTCAGACTGCGTCCGCGTCCGGTTATGGTCAGCGGCGTCGAAGCCAGAGGAGCAGGAAGGTTCACGTAGCATTCATCCGGCGCCTGGCATAAGGCGCCTAGGTTCGGAGTCAGCGCTCGATGACCATGAACATGCTGGTCATGTGCATCACCGCGAGATTGCGCAGCACCCGGTGGTGGGGCTTGATCAGCGTGAGCGGCTTCGCGCCGCGGTCGGTGTAGTGAAAATGAAGTTGCATCAAACCGGCGAAGAACGTCGAGCTGACCAGGCCGCACTGCGTCATATCCAGATGGACCTGTTCGTACGGCCCAGGATTCATGGTGATAATCGAATGCGACCAGTCCTGATGCAGCGAGCCGAAATCGAACTCTTTACGAATGCTGATGGTCAGAATCTTGCCCTTGGACAGGACTTCGAAAGGCTTCAATTGCGGGATATCCGGAATGTTCATTCTCCAGGAGCCTAAGCTCCCCGACCCACACGTCAAAGAGACGAATGCCGCAGGTACTAAACAACACCACCCGCCGGAATTCCGGCGGGTGGTTGGCTGGCCTATCTCCGACAGGCTTACTTCTTCTTGAGCAGGCTCGACAGGCTGCTGCCTGCCTTGTTGCCGTACTTGTTGCCGAACTTCTCGACGCGGCCAGCGGTATCGAGGATACGCTGATTACCGGTATAGAACGGATGGCTGGCGGCCGAGACGTCGACCTTGACCATTGGATACTCGGTACCGTCGACGGTGACTTTGACTTCGGTCTTGATCGCACTGAGGATCTTGTACCGCGCACCGCTGACGGTGTCGTGGAACACGACTTCACGTACTGCTGGATGGATGTCCTTCTTCATGGTACTTCCTCAGCCCTTCTGCTTTTTAGCCGATTTTTTGTCATTCTTCTCAGGCTTGGCAGATGCCTCAGCCTTTGCGCCCTTGGCCGGCTTGTCAGCCTTCTCAGCTTTATCAGCTTTATCAGCCTTAGCGCCCTTGGACTTCTTGTCCGACTTGTCCGACTTTTCCGCCTTTTCAGGGGCTTCTTCGCCTTCAGCGGTTTCGCCCTTGGGGGCGTTCTTGGCTTCGGCCTTGGCTTTGCGCGCAGCTTCGAGAGCGGCGAGCGTATCGGCCAAGCTAGGCGCGTTGGGATCGCTGTTGATGACTTCGACCTTGATCGTCACCGCGACCTTGGCGTGGAGCTTCACTTCGATGCTGTAGACGCCGAGACGGCGGATACGGTCGACGAGATGGACCTGCTTGGTGTCGACCACGACACCGGTCTTGGCCAGGGCCTGGACGATCTCTTTGGTGCCGATGGCGCCGAAGAGTTCGGTCTCGTGGGCCACGCGGCCGGCGATCTGGATGGTGGTGTTGTTGATGCTCTTGGCCAGGGCCACGGCCTTCACTTCACGTTCGGCTTCGAACTTGGCAGCTTTTTCGCGCAGGACTTCGACCTGGCGCTTGGCGGCGGCGTTGGCGGGGATGGCCAACACGTGGGTGAAGAGATAGTTGCGGGCATAACCAGGCGACACTTTGACCATGTCGCCCATGTTACCGAGCTTGAGCACATCTTTGACGAGGAGAACTTCTTGCTTAGCCACGGGTCACCTCACTCGCCCACGTAGGGCAGCAAACCGAGGAAGCGCGCGCGTTTGACGGCGAGCTGCACCTGGCGCTGGTAGAACGACGAAACGCCATTGCGCTTCCGGCTCTGGATCTTGCCCTGAGCGGAGACGAGGCGACCAAGGATTGAAATGTCGCGGTAATCGACTTCAAAAACCTTGTCTTTGGTGAAGCGGCACGCCTTCGGCGCTTCGACGCGCTTGGGGCGCTTGGTGCGCTTGAATTTACCTTTGGCCTTGGGGCCGCCGAAACCGAGTCCTGGCTTCATAGTGTTAGCTTTCGTTTGTTGTTTTATTGATGGTTAGAACGGTGGCTCATCGTCGCCGGCGGCAGCAGCGGGCGCTGCTGGGCGGGCAGGAGCGGGGCGCACATCGGCAGCATCGCTCTCGACGTCTTCCGTGCCCGGACGTGGGCGCGGAGCACCCTCGCCTTTGGCATCCGTGAATTGCACGTTATCTGCGACGACCATGAGTTTCGAGCGCTTCTGGCCCGTCTCTTTGTCATCCCAGCTATCGAGCTTCAAGCGACCTTCGATGAAGCAGCCACGGCCCTTGGTCAGGTATTGCCCGACCAGTTCCGCTGTCCGGCCCCAGGTTTCGACGTCCACGAAGGTCGTCTCGTCCTTTTGCTGGCCATTGGCGTCTTTAAAGCGTCGATTGATGGCCAATCCGAATTGCGCAACCGCCTTTTCGTTCGCCAGGAAGCGGACGATGGGGTCGCGGGTCAGATTTCCCGCCAAAAGCACACGGTTGAGGTTAAGAGCCATGATCCGAGTTACGACTCGTACGATCCAGCCGAGGAAGCAGCGGCGGCAGCAGCGGCAATGGCCGCGGCAGCGGCATTGGCGGCGGCTTTCGCGCGCTGATCCTTGATCTTCTCGAAATCCGTACCCGGACGCGAGATGATCAATTGGCGCAGAATCGCATCGCCGAGACGCGCACGGCGTTCGATACGTTCAACGATCAAGGGATCGGCGGTGAAGTAGGCATTGAGGTAAAGGGCCGAAGTCTCGCCATCGATCGGATAGGCGAGCGAACGCTCTTCCCACTTTTCGAGTTCGATGAATTGGGCACCTTCAGACTCATAGGTCTGACGGACGGCAGCAACGCTGCCATCAAAATCGGTACGTGCAGGGGCCGCCTTCACCAGGATGGTGGCCTCGTACGTCCGCGTCGCGGGACTGCTCTTGGCGAGCTCAGTCATGGCTGTTCCTTTGGACTCGTAAACGAGTCGCTATTCGTGGACCGGAGGTTAAACCGGGGGGCCGGGAAGCGTCGGCCCCGAACGCATACGCCCGCCATCTGAAGCGGACGGGCGTGAAGGGTTATTTCTTCGACTATTTCTTAGCAGAGGCCTTGGGGGCGGCCTTGACCGCGGCCTTGGGGGCAGCGACGGGCTTGACGGGCTTGACCGGCTTGATGCCGGTCTTGGCGACCGGAGCGGTGGTCGCCGAGATGGCCTTGGCCAGACGAGCCTTGGTACGCGAAGCGGCATTCTTGTGAATGGTCTTGCGTGAGGCGGCCTGGTCGAGGGCCTTGGTGACTTCGCGATAGAGCGTCTCGGCTTCGGCCTTCTGGCCGTCGTGGACGGCGCGGACGATGCGCTTCTTGATGCTCTTGAGTTCGGTGAGGCGATCCTTGTTACGGATGCGACGGTCCTCGCTCTGACGATGACGCTTGGCTGCACTGCGGGTATGGGGCATGTTCTCTCGGGCCTTGTCTGACTTTACGTCGTAACTTTTATGCGCCACCGCGCAGCTTGTTCAGCCGGGCGGCAGCATCCTTGAAATTTAGGTCGATGGCGACGATCCGCTCGAAGTCCTTGATCGCGTCATCCCGCTTGCCCTGGTCTTCCAGGACGCGGCCTCGGAGGTAACGTACTTCCTTGGCTTTGTCTGATTGGTCATCCAGCGCGAGCGAGAGGAAAGAAGTGTATTGCTGCACAGCAAGATCAAGCAGATTCTTCTTCCCGAAGCAAAACCCGAGATAACGGTGCGATTCCTGACGCACTTTCGGGTCCCCGACGGTCTTCTGAAACTCCGCAGCAGCACCGTCGATATCGCCACTTTGGATGAGTCGCGTGCCGAGATTGAAGCGATGCGAGAGGTCGGTCGGCTGGCGCTCGATGCGGCGTCGATATTCCGAGATTTCGAGCTCGAGCCGCGCTGCCTTGGCGGCCGCCAACGCCGCCGGGTCCTGACCGGGTGCCGAAAGCGCCTCGACCTTCTGCTTGGCTTCCTCGATGGCGATATCGCCCAAACGGATGCTGATGGTGAAGTCGTGCTCGTCCAAGGCCTGGGCCTTGAGGAAGGCCGCGCGGGCCTCGGCGAATTGGTTGATACGCCGGTGGATATCGCCTTTTTTCACCCACAACTGCTTGTCGGCGGGGTTCTGCGCCAAGTCCTGCTCGATGTAGCCGAGGACTTCCTTGGCGTCTTCCAAGGTGCGAATGATGCGATTCATCGCTTCCGCCTTGTTGGCGCCAGTATCGGAGGCCAGCTGGGTCCGGAAGTCACCGCCGACTGCGGTACTGCGCTGGGTCATCGAGCGCATCGCCTCCCAATTCTTGATCGTCCGTCCGGCCTCGGCGTGGGTCGGCATGGCGCGCTCGAGATCATGTATCAATTTCAGCGCCCGTTCGAGGTCGCCCTTGTCCTTGTAGATATTGGCCAGCTGCCACAGAACCTTTTCGCTGAACATCGCCGAGGCGAGGAATTCCTCGTAGTAATGCACGGCGATATCAAGCATCGGCTTGACCTTGGCCGACATCTCCTGAGCGGCGGCGGCGACCTCGGCGATCACCTTGGGTTCGGGATTCTTCCCCAGCCGCTTGGCCTGAGCGATGAGCTTCTTATGCGGATCGCTGGTCAGCGAGGGCATGCTCATGCTCCCGAAGAGACTGGTTTTCGCCCCTTCCTTGGCTTTCTTGCGGGCCGCTTCGAGGAGCATTTTATGCACCTCAAGATTCGTCGGATCGAGATCGAGGCATTCCTCCATCTGTTCCAGGACGTAATCGAACTGGCGGCGATCCAGGGATTGCCGGGCACGAGTAAGATGCTTGCTCAAATCAACCATAGCCGGTGACTCACAGAGGAATTGGGGGGCATTGCGTCGATACGGACAGGAATCCGGTCGAAAAGACCCATTAACGGTTGCACAATCGGTGGCAGTGTCATCATACATTCCTCCACGCAAGATCCGCCCGGCACTTATGACTGCGACTGCTTCATACCCCTCCTCTCTCGCCCTGGTCGAGTACCCGCACCCCGCCCTGCGTCGTCGCGCCGCCGAGGTCACGGTCTTCGATGACCGGCTCCGTGATTTCTGCGCCCGGATGTTCGAGGTCATGGAAGAACATAGCGGCGTCGGCCTGGCCGCACCCCAGGTTGCCGTCCCGCTACGCGTGTTCGTCACCGACCACAGCCGCCGCAAGCAGGAAGACGGCCACGTCCTGGTCAGCGATCGCCGGGTATGGATCAATCCCCGCATTGAATGCGCAAGCGGCACGACGACCTACGAAGAAGGCTGCCTCTCTTTCCCGGGCATTTACGCTAAAGTTCAGCGCCACAATACCTTTGATATCGTCGCCCAGGACGAGTACGGGGTCGAGCGGCGGCTCAGTCTGGACGTCGAAGCCGGCGATTTCCTGGGCATCGTCGTCCAACACGAACTCGACCACCTCGAAGGTGTGGTCTTCGTCGATCATCTGACGCCCACTCAACTAACCCTCTGCCGGCGCAAGCTGGTGGAGATGGAAAAATTCTACAAGAAATCGACCGGCGCTGCCGGCAGCGTTCTCCGCCGTTGAGCGACCGCCCCTGATGCCCGCCAAACGCCCCCTCGACAATCTGCGCTTCACCTTGCCCAACGATCGCGATCGACTCGCCGATCTCGGTCGTATCGCCGGCGGCTTGGTGCATGAGCTGAAAAATCCCCTGGGGGTGATCCTACTCAATACCGATCTGCTGCTCGATCAGAACCTCGCCTCGATTCCCACTGCTGCCGAACGCGCGCGTGCGGAAAAACGCGTCCGCCGGATCCAGGACAGCGCCAAGAGCCTGCAGGCCGTGGTCCAGGCCTTCCTCGCCTTCGCCCGCCCGACGCGCCCCGACCCCCTGCCGGTCGATCTCAACGCCATCCTCACCTCGCTGATCGAGGAGCAGTCGGAACTGAATCATGCCGCCAAGGTCGAGGTCACCTTCAAGTCCGACCCCTACCTGCCCCAGGTTGCCGGCGATGCCCTGCACTTGCGTAGCGTCCTGCTGAACATTCTCACCAATGCCCGCGAGGCGCTGACTCTACGCGAGGATCACGATCGCCGCCTGTTGGTGGTCACCCGCAGCGCCCCCGGCCAAGCGCGCATCGTCATCGCCAACAATGGTCCGCCCCTGCCCGAACGAGTTGCAGCTCGGCTCTTCGAGCCGTTCACGACCACCAAAGAAGGCGGCACCGGCCTGGGCCTGGCGATCGTCCGCCGCTTGGTCGAGATGCACCACGGCACGGTGGCGGTCAGCAGCGATAAGGATCAGGGCGTGTCCTTCACCCTCGAATTCCCCACCGCCCTCGGTCCGATCCATCAACGCGAAGTCCTGCCTCTACCCGCGGCCGATGCCGTGGTCCGGTCTGAAGCAGACAGCGACGCTGTCACCCCCGACCCCGTCCCCCGCGAAGCGCGCTAGCATCCCCTATGGCCAATCTCCTGGTAATCGACGACAACCTCACCAATCGCGAGACCTACGCCGACATTCTCGAAAGCGAAGGACACACCGTGCTTACCGCCGGCAGCGGTGAAGAAGGCCTCGCCAAGCTCACCGCCGCGGCCATGGATGCGGTGCTCTGCGATCTGAAGCTGCCCAATCTCGATGGCTTGGCGACCATGGAACTGGCGCATGAAAAACACGGCCCGCTGCCGTGGATCCTCATCACCGGCCACGGTAACGAGGAGACCGCCGTCGCCGCCATCAAGCAGGGCGCCTTCAACTATCTGACCAAGCCGGTCGATCTCTCGCGCCTGAAAGCCACCGTCGAGAGCGCCGTACGCATGGCCTCGGCCAACCGCGAGAACAAAGCCCTGCGCCGCGAGCTGGGTTACGAGGAAGCCCTCGATCGCATCGTCGGCACCTCGGCCGCCATCCGCACGGTCAAGGCCACCATCCGCCAGATCGCCAAGACCGATGCCTCGGTGCTCATCGAAGGCGAAAGCGGCACCGGCAAAGAGTTGGTCGCAGACGCCGTGCATGCGCTCTCCAATCGCAGCGGCCGGCCGTACATCAAGATCAACGCCGCCGCCATTCCCCATGACCTGCTGGAAAGTGAGCTCTTCGGCCACGAGCGCGGGGCCTTCACCGGCGCCGTCCAGCAGAAGAAGGGCAAGTTCGAGATCGCCGACACCGGCACCTTGTTCCTCGATGAAATTGGCGAAATGCCGCTCGACAGCCAGGTCAAGCTGTTGCGCGTGCTGCAGGATGGGAGCTTCGCGCGCGTCGGCGGCAATCAGCCGATCGCCACCGATGTGCGCCTGGTGTGCGCCACTAATCGCAACCTCAAAAGCGAAGTGTTGGCCAACCGCTTCCGCATGGACCTCTACTTCCGCCTCAATGTCGTGAGCATCGTTGTCCCGCCGCTGCGCGAGCGCCGCGAAGACATCGCGCTCCTGGCAAAGTCGTTCCTCGATCGCCTGAACCGGCGCCACAACCAGGCCAAGGAACTCTCCGACAGCCTGATCCAGCACCTGCGCCGCCAGGACTGGCCGGGCAATGTCCGTGAGCTCGAGAACTACATCGAGAAGCTCTATGTCCTGACTCCCAACAAGGTCATCAGTAGCGACATTCCCGGGGCCATCGACGAACGTCCGACCGTCACCCTCAACGGCACGGCGCCGGCGACGCGACCAGCATCCGGCGGCAATCCCGCGCCGAATGCCGATGATGCGATCCGGGCGCTCATCGGCCTGCCCGTCGATGAAGTCGAGAAGCGCCTGATCCTTGCGACCCTGGCGCACTTTGGTTCGAACAAATCGAAGGCGGCACGCCAGCTACAAATCGGGGTCAAGACGCTCTATCGCAAATTGATCGAGTACGGCGTGCAGGTGCCGGGAGAAGAATGATCTGCACTCGGCATTCCACTCGGCATTCCACTTGGCAGCCAGCGGCGCACGACCGGCCATGATCCTGCTCGTCAACGACGACGGCATCGATGCCCCGGGCTTCCGCGCCCTCTATCGCGCCTTGCGCCGCGAGACCGGGCTACCGGTGCTGGCGGTGGCCCCGCAGTTGGAGCGTTCGGGCATGTCGCATGCCATCAGCGTCGATCGCCCGCTGACCGTGACCTGCCGCAGTTCACCGGGTTTTTTCGGCTTCGCCATCGATGGTACGCCCACCGATTGCACCAAGCTGGCGCTTGATCGCCTGTGCTCCACGCCGCCGCTGCTGGTCGTCAGCGGCATCAATCGCGGGCCCAACGTCGGACGCAGCATTTTCTACTCAGGAACCTTGGGCGCGGCCATGGAGGCCGCCGTACTCGGCCTGCCAGCGCTCGCCGTCTCGCGCCAATTCGAGGCCCAGACCGTCGAGGATGGGGCGACCTTCGCCGCCGTCTGGGCCAAGCAGCTCCTCGGCCGCAAGGAATTCATCGGCAAACTGGTGAATCTGAATCTGCCGGCGGCGGTGTCCTCGACGTGGCACCAGGTCGTGGTCCGCAGCCACGGCCTGAGCGGTTTCCGGGAAAACTATCGTCAGGTGCGCGATGCCGACGCCGTCGCCGGCGAAACCCGTTGGCGCCTGCACGGCACCTGGGTGGCCGACGACCACGACGATGACGCCGCCGCCCTGACCCGCGGCCATCCAGTGCTGTCGCTGTTCGCGCCTGATTTCAATGCCCCCGATCGCGCTTTACGGCGCCTGGCCGAAGGAGATCCGCGTGCCCGCTGATGCCACCCTTCCCATTCCGCTTACCGCCGGCGAGCTCATGATCGAGGTCGTCGATCTCCATAAGGCCTTCGGCGGCCATGTGGTGCTCGATGGCATCTCCTTCAACGTCCACCACGGCGAGACCCTCTGCATCCTCGGCCGCTCGGGCACCGGCAAGAGCGTCCTGCTCAAGACCATCATCGCCTTGCTCGATCCCGACCAGGGCCACGTCACTGTCCTCGGCCGCAACCTACACCACCTTCCGGAACGTGAACGGCTGCGGGCACGCAAGGATCTCGGCTACGTCTTCCAAGGCGCGGCTCTCTTCGACTCCTTGACGGTGTGCGAAAACGTCGGGTTCAGCCTCTATCAGCAGCACCGCCCGGCGCCCGAGATTCGCACCCGGGTAGTCGAAAGCCTGAGCGCCGTGGGCCTCGCCCATGCCATCGACAAGCTCCCCTCCCAGCTCTCGGGCGGCATGCAGAAGCGCGTCGGTCTGGCCCGCGCCATCATCAGCCGTCCACGTGTGGTGCTCTACGACGAGCCCACCACCGGCCTTGATCCGTTGACCACCGACACCATCAACGACATCATCCTCAGCCTGCAACGCAGCCATGGCATCACCTCGATCGTGGTCACCCACGACGTGCGCAGCGCCCTGACCATCGGCACCCGCCTGATCCTGCTCGAACAGGGCAAGATCGTCGCCAAAGGCACGCCCGACGAGATGCGGGCCAATCCCGATCCACTGGTGCGCCGTTTTCTCGGTCTGGACTAGACTTCAGGAATAAAAAGCTTTTTGAACTTCTTCGCCGAGGTCCGACTCCTATCGTGCGAGGTCATGAACAACCTCATCGCGCTTATCGTCCTGTGCTTCTCACTCACTTCGTCGGTAACGGCCGCAACCGTGAACGACCTCGTCGGGACGTGGACCGTCGATACCGCCTTGACCTGGGACAAGATGCAGGCCCTGCCGCAACTGAGCAGCCTGAGCGCCGAGCAGAAGGCCATGGCCAAGACGATGTTCGTGAGCCAGATCGGAATCGCTGAATTCACCTTCACCAGCACCACCCTCAATTCCAACCTCGGCGGTGTGAAGAAATCCGAATCCTATAAGGTCATCGGATCCACTCCTGCCGGCATCACCTGCGAAAGCACCGATGAGCTCGGAACGGTGACCCGCAGCGTCGTGCAGATTGAACATAACATTTTGACTATTAGCAACGTCGCAGACCCAACACAGGTCGTTATCCTGAAACGGAAATAATCTCACAGGTTCATTCCCCTTCTACCTGCCAGAAGTCTATCGGAGATAGGCCGAGGTCCGTGCCGGAGTCGCCGAGACCAAACGCGACCTGGGCTTATGAAATCGTGGGCGATCAATGCGCATGATGCCGACTCAGCTTTCTTCCGTGAAGCTGCCGAAATCGCCCGTGATGCCTGACCGCGCCTGATCGTCTGTCGGCGGGCAAGCGGTGCTCCGTGCCAACCGATGGCCGATGGCCTCATCGGCGCCTTGGCCAAGCAGAAAGCCGGCATCATCACCCGAAATCCGACGGACTTCTCACTGCTGCTTCCGCAGCTTCGGGTGTGAGCGTTACGAAAAAATACCCGCTGCGAGGTATCTCCCCGCAAAAAAACGGGTTCGCAGCAGGTTTTTTTCGTGTACAATCCGCTTCCCTAGGCCACTGTCGTTACTGCCATTGACTACTCGCGAAACATTACCTTTAATGACTTCTTCATCAAATTATAAATCATTTAAATTTAATTACTTAGATTGACTGTGCAGAAACTCATCAGCAGTTTTTAACTGTATATCCGCGCAGCATTGCAGGTCAGGGATTCCCCGATGATAGAAGACATGGTTACCCAACTCATAACCCAGTCGGCATCTCAAACTCAAACCCAGCGCCCGGCCGAGCGAGCGCGGGCTTTTAACGAGATGCGTCTGGGGGATGAGCTCAATCCCAGTTATCGGCCGCTGGACGCCTGGCTGCGCCAGACGAGTACCGGACATCTCGAAAAGAAGCAGCGTGATGCGTCCAAGCGTTTCCATCGTCGCGGCATCACCTTCACGGTCTATGGTGACGAATCCGGTACCGAGCGCCTGATCCCCTTCGACCTCATGCCGCGCATCCTCGGGGCCACAGAGTGGGATCTCGTCAGCCGGGGTTCGATCCAGCGCGTCAAAGCCCTGAATGCGTTCCTCGCCGACATCTATGATAAGCAGGAAATCATCGCCGCCGGGAAGATCCCGCGCTCGGCGGTGATGGACAACAAGATGTGGTGCCCGCAAGCGGTCGGGGTGAAGATGCCGCACGGCGTCCATGCCCACATCGCTGGCGTCGATCTGGTCCGCGTTTCGCCCAGCCAGTGGTACGTCCTCGAAGACAACCTGCGCACCCCGTCAGGGGTCAGCTACATGCTGGAAAACCGCAGCGCCATGATGCGCTTGTTTCCCGATCTGTTCCGTGGCCAGTCGGTGGCGCCGATCGATCACTATCCGGCAGTGCTGCTCGAAAACCTCAAGGCCTGCGCCCCCGCGTCCTTGCATGGCGATGAGCCGCAGGTCGTGGTGCTGACCCCGGGCAGCTACAACAGCGCCTATTTCGAACACGTCTACCTCGCCGCGCGGATGGGCGCGATCCTCGTCGAAGGCAGTGATCTGTTCATCGACAAGGGACGGGTGTGGCGTCATACCACCACCGGCGCCAAGCCGGTCGACGTCATCTATCGCCGCGTCGATGACGAGTTCCTCGATCCGGCCGAGTTCCGCAGCGACAGTGCCCTCGGGGTGCGCGGCCTGATGGAGGTCTACCGCCAAGGTCGGGTGACCATCGTCAACGCCGTCGGCAATGGCGTCGCCGACGACAAGGCGACCTATCTCTTCGTTCCCGAGATGATCCGCTTCTACCTCGGCGAGGAGCCGCTGTTGAGCAACGTCCCCACCTATTGCTGCAGCAAAGCCGATGAATTAGCCTATGTCCTTGAGCACATCCACGAGCTGGTGGTGAAGGAAGTGCACGGCTCCGGTGGCTATGGCATGCTCGTCGGGCCGGCCGCGACCACCGCCGAGCGCCTCGCCTATCGCGATCGCATCCTCGATGATCCCGCCGGCTTCATCGCCCAGCCGACCCTCGCGCTCTCGACCTGTCCGACCTTCGTCGCCCAGGGCATCGCCCCGCGCCACGTCGATCTGCGGCCATACGTCCTCTCGGGGAAAACCACCACGCTGGTCCCCGGGGCTCTCACCCGCGTCGCACTCAAGGAAGGTTCACTCGTGGTCAACAGCAGTCAGGGTGGCGGCACCAAGGATACCTGGGTCCTCTGCCATGATGAGACCCCGGGCACGCCGTGCTGAGCCGTCTCGCGGGCAACACCGTATGGTTGGCGCGCTATCAGGAACGCGCCGAAGCCCTCGCCCGACTCACTGCCGTCACCCAGCACCTGTCCCTGCTTCCCGAATACGCCGGTAATGTCGAGACCCCCTGGCTCGACGCCCTGGCGGTACTCGGCGGTGTGGCGGCATTCACCGAGCTGCGCGGGGAGGTGACGCCGGCAGCCGCCGTCGATTACCTGCTTATCGATCGTGAAAATCCCTCGAGCCTCTTCTGCTGCCTGCGGGCCGCACGTGAGAACGCGCGCACTGCCCGGCATCTGCTGACCGAGGCCTACTGGGATGCGATGAATTTCACTTGGCTGTCGGCGCAGGCGCTGGATGCCGATGAACTCGCTGTGCGCGGCGTCGACGACGTCGCGCAGTGGGCCATGGAGCGCTGCTACCTCATGCGCGGTACCTCCGACGATCTGCTGCGCGACGACGTGCCGCATGCCTTGGCCATCGGCCAGGCGCTTGAACGCGGTGATCACGTAGCGCGTCTGTTGGCGGTATTTCTGCGCGGTGAACTCGCCGATCCCGATATCGCCGTGGTTCCGGGCACGCCGATCTACCGCCGCTGGGAGGCCCTGCTCGCGGCTAGCGCCCTCGACGAGTCCTATCGCCGGGCGCACACCGCCACCATCGATCCGGAAAAGGCGCTGCGTCTGATCCTCACCCATCCGACCTCGCCGCGGTCGATGACCGTCAGCCTGCGCCGCGTCATCCAGGGCCTCGATGGATTGTTCGGCCTGCAGCGCGTGCCGCCGGCGACTCGCGAGCTGATCAGCAAGCTCGAAGAGCATCTCGCCGACGCCAACGATGGCGCCCTGCTCACCGGGCATCTCGGCACCTACCTGACTACGCTCACGCAGATGACTGCCGAGGTCAGCGCTGCCGTCCTCAACGACCTGAACACCTCATCCCTCCTGCGCGCTACGTGAACACATGACTATCCGCGTCGCCCTGCACCATCAGACCACCTATACGTACTCGCGGCCGGTGACCCTGCTCCCGCACGTCGTGCGCCTGCGCCCCGCCCCCCATTGCCGGACTCCCATCCTCAGCTACTCGCTGCGCATCGAGCCCGAACAGCATTTCGTCAATTGGCAGCAGGATCCGCACGGAAACTGGCTGGCGCGCTACGTCTTCCCCAAGCCGACCACGCAGCTGGTGGTCGCCGTCGATCTGGTCGTCGAGTGGACGGTGATCGATCCTTTCGACTTCTTCGTCGAACCCTCCGCGGAAACCTTCCCGTTCGCCTATGAGCCGCAGTTGGCCATCGAACTCGCCGGCTTCCTGATGGTCGAGGAACCGACCCCCGCGGTCGCCAAATACCTCGTCGGCCTGCGCCGGGATTTCTGCACCAAGCTCAAGACCGTCGACGCCCTGGTGGCGATCAACCGTCGCCTGCACGAGGACATCAGCTACCTCATCCGCATGGAACCAGGCGTGCAGACGCCCGAGGAGACCCTCACCAAACTCTCCGGATCCTGTCGCGACAGCGGCTGGTTGCTGGTCCAGCTTCTGCGCCACCTGGGCCTGGCGACGCGCTTTGTCTCGGGTTACCTCATCCAGCTCGTGCCGGATCAGAAATCCATCGATGGGCCGAGCGGCGCCGTCACCGATTTCACCGACCTCCACGCCTGGTGCGAAGTCTACGTGCCCGGAGCCGGCTGGATCGGCCTCGATCCCACCAGCGGCCTGCTCGCCGGTGAAGGTCACATCCCCCTGGCCAGCACTCCCGCGCCATCGTCGGCCGCGGCCATCTCTGGGGCCATCGATTACGTCGTCGATGAGTCCGATCCGATGGAGTCCGAATTCGACGTGGTCATGACCGTGACCCGCGTTCAGGAGACGCCCCGCGTCACCAAGCCCTTCAGCGACGAGCAGGCCGAGGCCATGGACGCGCTCGGGCTCCAGGTCGATCATGATCTCCAGCGCCTCGATGTGCGCATGACCACCGGTGGCGAACCGACCTTCATTTCCATCGACGATCCCGATGGCGCCGAGTGGAAGACCGAAGCTCTCGGACCGACCAAGCGCGCCCGGGCCCTCGATCTGCTGCATCGCCTGCGCGATCGTTTCTCGCCGGGAGCGATGCTGCATCTCGGCCAGGGCAAATGGTACCCCGGTGAGCCCCTGCCGCGCTGGGCCTTCGGTTGCTATTGGCGCGAAGACGGCGTGCCGCTGTGGCGCAACGACGCCCATTACGCCGATGAGCGCTGCCCAGCCGGACATGGCCCCGACGAGGCCGAGGTCTTCGCCCGGACCTTGTGCCAGCGTCTGCAGCTGCCACCCGATGTCGCCGCCCCGGCGCACGAGGACACCTGGTACTACTTATGGAGCGAACGCCGCCTGCCACCGGGCACCGATCCCCTGCGTGCCAATCTCAAGGATCCCCTCGAACGTCGGCGCCTGGCCAAACTCCTCGACCAGGGTCTCGATCGGGTCACCGGCTATAGCATTCCCCTCAGTCGCGAAGGCGCGCAGTGGAAGTCCAGCCTGTGGCTGCGCGACAGCCTCAAGCGCGGACATCTGTTCCTGATCCCTGGCGATTCACCGATGGGCTACCGCCTGCCGCTGGATTCCTTCCGGCTCACGCCCGAGACGGTGGTGCCCCTCGATCCCTTCGCCAAACGCCAGCCGCTGTACCAGGCTCCCGGCGATGCGCCGCGGGCTGCCGGCGTCGTCGGCAAGGATGTACGTACCTCGTTGTGCATCGAACCGCGCGATGGCGTGCTGCACATCTTCATGCCGCCGTGCTCGACGCTCGAGGACTACATCGATCTGCTGACGGCGGTCGAGGACACCGCCCAGGCCACCGATCTGCCGGTGGTGCTCGAAGGCTACACGCCGCCACGCGATCCGCGGTTGCAAAATTTCTCGGTCACCCCGGATCCGGGCGTCATCGAGGTCAACGTCCAGCCGGTGAAGACCTGGAGCCAGCTCTCGACGCTCACCGAGGTCCTCTACGAAGAGGCCCGCCGCGCCCGTCTGACCACCGAAAAGTTCCTGCTCGATGGCCGCCACGTCGGTACCGGCGGCGGCAACCACATCACCCTTGGCGGATCGACACCTGCCGACAGTCCGTTCCTGCGCCGGCCGGATGTCCTGCGTTCGATGATCGCCTACTGGCACAATCATCCCTCGCTGTCGTTCCTCTTCTCGGGGATGTTCATCGGGCCCACCAGCCAGGCCCCGCGTGCCGATGAAGCGCGCAATGACCGCACTTATGAACTGGACCTGGCCCTCTCGCAGATCCCCGATCATGCAGTGTGCCCGCCGTGGCTGGTCGATCGTATCCTGCGCAATCAGCTGGTCGATCTCACCGGCAACACCCATCGCACCGAGTTCTGCATCGACAAGCTGTTCAGCCCGGATTCCGCCAGTGGGCGCCTGGGCATCGTCGAACTACGCAATTTCGAGATGCCGCCGCATGGGCGCATGAGCCTCGCCGCGCATCTCTTGGTGCGCTCCCTGGTGTCCCGTTTCTGGCAGAAGCCCTACGACCGCAGCCTGGCGCGCTGGGGGAACCAGCTCCACGACCGGTTCCTGTTGCCGCACTTCGTCGGCGAGGATTTCGCGGATGTGCTCGCCGAGCAGAACGCCTTCGGCTATGAGATCGATCCCTCGTGGTTCACCGCCCAGCAGGAGTTCCGCTTCCCGGTGCTCGGCCGCACCAACTACCGCTCGATCGGACTCGAGCTGCGCCTCGGTCTCGAACCGTGGCATGTGCTTGGCGAAGAGAGCGGCGGTGGCGGCACCGCCCGCTACGTCGATTCGTCCCTGGAACGGGTGCAGATGTTGGTCAATGGCCTGCCCCCGGATCGTTATCAAATGGCGGTCAATGGCGTGCCCCTGCCGTTGAATCCCACCGGCGTCGAAGGCCAGTACGTCGCCGGCGTGCGCTATCGCGCCTGGCAGCCGCCGTCGTGCCTGCATCCGACGATCCCCGTCGATGCCCCGCTGATCTTCGATCTCATCGATACCTGGAACGACAAATCAGTGACCGGCTGCACCTACTACGTCGAGCATCCCGGCGGCCGCAACCCCGCGACCGTACCGATTAATGCCTACGAAGCCGAAGGCCGCCGCACCGCCCGCTTCGCTCCGCGTGGACACGCCCGGAGCATCGTGCGCCTGCCCAAGCCGGAGATCATTCCCGAAGCGCCCTTCACGTTGGACCTGCGCCAATGGTGAACGAGCATGGCCAGGCCATGCCTCCTGCGCAGTCACCACCCGCCAGCAACGACGCCCCTGACCACGGTGGCAGCCCAAGCCTGGGCCAGAGCCTGAACCAGAACCAGCAAAGTCAGAGCCAGCAGAGCCAGAGCCAGCAAAGTCAAAACCAGGGCCAAGCTTCGGGCACCGGTCGCCCCCTGGCCAGCGGCTTACCGGAGCTGATGCAGAGCTACCACCCCAATGGTCTCGATGAGGCGGTGGTCGATGGCCAATTGCGCGCGCCGTGGCGGCCGCTGATCGGCCACCTCAATCGCATCGGTATGGCCGGCCTGGCGCAGCGTCGCGATCAAGCCCTGCGCCTGATCCGCGACAACGGCGTTACCTACACCGCCCACAACGAGCATAGCCAGGAACGGCCGTGGTCCCTCGACATCGTGCCGCAGGTCATCGGCGCCGAGGAATGGCGCAGCCTGGCACGGGGCGTGGCCCAGCGCGCGCGCCTGCAGGATGCCGTGCTGCATGACTGCTACGGTTCGCAGCGGGTCCTCCGCGAAGGACTCGTGCCGCCGGCGGCAATCCTCGGTCATCCGCAGTTTCTCCGTCCGCTGCATGGCGTGCCAGTGGCACGGCGGGCGGTGACCTATGCCTGCGATCTGGTGCGCGGCGCGGACGGCAACTGGTATGTCACCGGCGAACACACCCAATCGCCGTCGGGTGCCGGCTACGCCCTGGAGAATCGCATCGTCATCTCCCGCGCCCTCGCCGATCCCTATCGCGAGTGCCAGGTCGAACGTGTGGCGTCGTTCTTCATCTCGCTGCGCAAGACCCTGCGCGCCCTCTCGCCGCATCGCCACGACGATCCGCGCATCGTGGTGCTCTCGCCGGGGCCGTATTCCGACAGCTATTTCGAGCACGCCTACCTTGCGCGCTATCTCGGCTTCACCCTCGTCGAAGGCGCCGATCTCACCGTCCGCGACGACAAGGTCTACCTCAAGAACCTCGGCGGCCTGCATCGCGTCGACGTCATCCTCCGCCGCCTCGCCGATGATTTCTGCGATCCGCTCGAACTGCGCAGCGATTCGATGCTCGGCATCACCGGACTCACCGGCGTGGTCCGCGCTGGCAACGTCGCCATGGCCAATTCCCTGGGCAGCGGTCTGGGCGAAAATGCCGCCCTGCTACCGCTCGGCGAACGGCTCTCCCGCCACCTGCTCGGCGAAGAACTGCGTCTACCGGCGGTGCCGACGATCTGGAATGACGCCGAGACCTTGGCCTCGCGCTTCGATTCGCTGATCATCCGTCCAGCCTTCGCCGCCCGCAGCGCCAGCGTCCTCAGCGAACACCTCGACGACGAGAAGCGCAACGCCCTGCTCGCGCGCATCCGCCTCGAGCCGCACGCATGGATCGGGCAGGAGCGCATCGCGACCTCGTCAAGCCCTTGTCTCGGCGGCCAGGGTCCGGGCCACAGCCTGGTGCCCCGACCGATGTCGCTGCGCGTCTTCGCCGTCGCCGATGCCGACGACAGTGAAGGCTATGCGGTGATGCCCGGTGGCCTGACGCGCATCGGCGATCAGACCGACCATGATGGCATCAAGGACACTTGGGTGTTGTCGGCGGGACCGGTGGCCCCGGTCAGCCTGCTGCAGCCCTCCAGCGCGCCGGTGACCCTCAAACGCGGTGGCGCCGATCTGCCCAGCCGCGTCGCCGACAACCTGTTCTGGCTCGGGCGCTACGCCGAACGCTGCGAGAACCTTGCCCGTCTGGTACGCGAGGGCCTGCGTCAGCAGGCCGACGGCGCCGAGACCACCTCGGTGATGCAGCTCATCGACGAGCTCGGTATCCGTCCCGAGGAGCCCGACGTCACCCGCGCCTTCCTGGTGCTCGCTGAGGACCCCGATCACTCCGGGGGCATCGTCGCCAGTCTCGCGAATCTACGGCGCTCGGCCTTTGCCGTGCGCGACCGCCTCTCCAACGACACCTGGCGCATCATCCATCGCCTGGAGCGCACCGTCGCCAGCGAGGACGCCATCGCCCGCCTCGACCGCATCCTCACCGAGCTCGCGGCCCTCGCCGGCATGGGCATGGAGAACACCACCCGCGGACCGGCTTGGCGCTTCCTCGACCTCGGCCGACGCATCGAACGCAGCCAGCACCTCGTCGATCTGCTGCGCACCCTCAGCCGCGGGCCGAATCTGCTGGAGACGCTGCTCTCGGTCGCCGACAGCTCGATCACCTATCGCAACCGCTACCTGACCACGCTGCAGCCGGCCGCGGTCCTCGATCTGCTGCTACTCGATGGCACCAATCCGCGCTCGGTCGGCTATCAGCTGGCGCGCATCGTCGAGCATCTCGGCGAAGTCCCCGGCGAGGAGGACCGCGCCCTGCCCTCGGAAGCCCAGCGCCTGGCGCGCAAGCTCAGCACCGACATCGATCTCGCCGATCCGGAAGCGCTCTGCCGCACGCCGCGGCGCGCCGAGCTGCAGGAGCTGCTCTCGCGCACCGCCGACAACATCGTGCGACTTTCGGATGTGATCACCTCGATGTACCTCAGCCATGCCGTGCCCACGCCGACGATTTATTGAGAGAACGGCTCGACGCCATGCGCTACACGGTCACCCACATCACCACCTATCAGTATCAGGAAGCCGTCGCCGTCTCGCACAACCTCGTGCACCTCGGCGCCCGTGATCTGCCCTATCAGCGGGTCCTCGGACATCGCCTGAGCGTCACCCCCGAACCGACGGTGTTCCACCGCAGCCGTGATTATTTCGGCAATCCGGTGGCCACCGTCACGGTGCAGAATCCGCATCGCGAACTGGTGGTGACCGCCACCACCAGCCTCGAACGCTTCGCACCGCTGACGCCGTCGCCCCTCTCGACGCCGCCCTGGGAGGCCATCGCCGACACCGTGCGCCGTGCCGATCTTGCCGAACTCCTGCCCATCGTGGAGTTCGCCTATCCCTCGTTCATGGTCCCGGCAGATCCCATCTTCCGCGAGTTCGCGGCGCCCTCGTTCACCTACGAACGCCCGGTGCTCGACGCCGCCATCGCCCTCAACCACCGCCTGCACAGCGAATTCACCTTCGACAGCGAAGCCACCACCGTGACCACCCCGGTGCAGGTGGCCCTCGCCCGTAAACGCGGCGTGTGCCAGGATTTCGCGCTGGTGCTGATCGCCTCGCTGCGGGCCATGGGCCTGCCCGCGCGTTACGTCAGCGGCTACCTTGAGACCACCCCTCCCGTTGGCCGGCCGCGGCTGGTCGGTGCCGATGCCTCGCACGCCTGGGCTCAGGTGTGGTGCGGCGAAGAATGGGTCGATCTCGATCCGACCAATGATTGCCTACCCGGTGATCGCCACCTGACGGTGGGTTTCGGCCGTGATTTTTCCGACGTCAGTCCGTTGCGGGGGATGATTCTTGGTGGCGGCGCGGCCTCGGTACGGGTCGCCGTCGACGTCCTGCGCATGTAGCATTGCGAGCCTCGTGCAACGCGCCCAAGGTTCGCAGATGGACCGCACCTGCGCTTTTCAGCTACCACTCCCATCCACAATGTGCGCCAAGTTGCAGGCCCCCCGCTTGCAGCTCCTGCCCGAAGATCTGCACCGGCGCGTAGGAGTAGCGGGCGGTGATGCCCACCCGCGTCTGGGCGACATCCATCCCCAGACTCAGTTCCGCCCAACCAGCAATCGTCTGTGCCTGATCCTGACGGGGGCTGGTGTCGATCTGGGCAAAGGTGCGGAAGGGCGTGGTTGCCGGCCGGTCCTCCATCGCCACCCGCACCCACCCGGCCCCGCCGGCACCACCGATACGTATCGGCCCCCACCGCCCATCGTGACGCACTCCGGCATCGAGCTCATCGACATTGGCGCTCAATCGGCCGCGGGCCGCGTCCTCACGATAGGTGCCCAGGAAGGCCAGATTCAGATCCGCGCTTCCATCCACACGATAGTCGCCGGACGCGTTGGCGTGGTAATACCCGACCACCGGCCGCACCCACCATTGACGTGAACCCAACGCCACCTCCGCCCCGAGCTGAAAGGCCGGTGGCAGATTGCGCCAGCCGTCGCCGCTGAGCGCGCGCTGGCCGATGAAGCCAGTGATGGTGCCGGCGGTGATCCATGTCGGCACCGGGGCTTGCCGGGGGATCCAGGAGAAGGTCGGCTCGCGTTCCTCAGCCGTCTGCGTTAGGGTGGGCGCCGCCTCGGCCGCCAAGGCCAATACCTGGGCGCTGATCATGATGCTGAAAAACAGCGGGAGCAGACCCATACGGCCGCTAGTCTAACGCGGCGAATGCTGACTTCCACACGACAACTCGCGGTTCACGCAAGATTTCGGCTCACCCGAAAAATCTATGCAATCCTACGTTGACAGCCCGGCCACATCATCCTGGGGTTCGCATTGACTCGACCATCGCGACTATAGTGTGCTGCGCCTCACGCCCCTGAGCCCCTGCGGATGGTCCGCAGACATCAGTTGGCGCCACTTAGGCCCGACGCCATCGTCGTTGCCGTAGCCCAATAACCGCAGATCCCTGGAATACAGGCATCTGTGAACAACCCCATGCGCTTCCCAGAACAAATCAATGTCGTCGACGACATTCTCCTCGCCAGTGAACTCGAGAGCATTCTCGGCACCGAGTACGAGAAGTACCTCGTCGCCAGTCTCGACACCAGCAAGAACGCTTTCGAGCCCCGCACCATCGTAACCGGCTTCGTTGTTGGCCACCATAACGATGACGTGGTCATCGATATCGGCTACAAGTCGGAAGGCGTCGTGCCGGTCGAAGAATTCAACCTCGGCGACACCGCCGTCGGTTCGAAGGTCCAGGTCATGATCGTCGAGGTCAAGCCCACCGGCGACCTCGTCCTCTCCAAGCGCCAGGCGGACCTCCAGATCGGCTGGAACCAGGTTCTCGGCAGCAACAAAGAAGGCGATCGCGTCAAGGGCCGCGTCGTGCGCAAGATCAAGGGCGGTCTGCTCGTCGACATCGGCGTGCCGGTCTTCCTGCCTGCTTCGCAGGTCGATCTGCGGCGTGCTCCTGACGTCGGTGAATACATCGGTCAAGAAGTCGAAGCCGAAATCATCAAGATCGACATCGAGCGCAAGAACATCGTCGTCTCGCGCCGCAAGGTGCTCGAAGAAGAGCGCAAGAAGAACCGCGAGAACCTCGTCAAGGAACTCCATGTCGGCGACCTGCGCGAAGGCCAGGTCAAGAACATCACCGACTTCGGTGCGTTCATCGACCTCGGCGGTCTCGACGGCCTGCTGCACATCACCGACATGTCGTGGGGCCGCGTCTCGCATCCTTCGGAAGTCGTGCACATCGGTCAGAAGATCGAAGTCGTGGTTCTCGACTACGATGCCGAACGCAACCGCATCAGCCTCGGCCTCAAGCAGAAGACCCGCAATCCTTGGGAAGATATCGGCGAACGCTACCCGATCGGTTCGAACCATGGTGGCGAAGTCGTCAACCTGATGACCTACGGCGCGTTCGTGCGTCTCGAAGACGGCATCGAAGGCCTCGTCCACGTCAGCGAGATGTCCTGGACCCGTCAGGTCGCTCACCCCAACGAAGTGGTCAAGGTCGGCGACAAAGTGCGCGTGATGATCCTCGAGATCGATCACGAGAAGCAGGAAATCTCGCTGGGCATGAAGCAGGCCGAATCGAATCCTTGGGAAACCATCAAGGATCGCTTCCCGGTCGGCGCCAAGGTCACCGGCACGGTCAAGAACCTCACCAACTACGGTGCGTTCGTCGAGATCGAGCCAGGCATCGAAGGCCTGCTGCATGTCAACGACATCAGCTGGACCAAGAAGCTCACGCACCCCGCGCCCGAGATCAACAAGGATCAGGTCGTCGAATGCCTCATCCTCGAGATCGATCGCGAACGTCAGCGCATCAGCCTGGGCATGAAGCAGCTCACCGCTGATCCCTGGACCGAAGAGATCCCCAACAAGCTGAAGAAGGGCACCGTCCTCGACGGCAAGGTTACCAAGGTAACCAACTTCGGCGTGTTCGTCGAAATCCTCGACGGGCTCGAAGGCCTGCTACACGTCAGCGAGCTGGGCGACAAGACCGTCGAAACCCTGCCCGTCGGCGAAGCGATCAAGGTCAAGGTCCTCAACGTTGAGGCCGACACCCGCAAGATCGGTTTGACGATGAAAGACGTCTGAGTCGCAACGCGATTCAAGACCAGAAAACCCCAGGCCGTTGGCCTGGGGTTTTTTTTCGTACCGGCGCAAGCAAGCCATCGATGCAGCCCACGCAAGCGAGCCGGCACCGGCCAGGGATGCCTTCCCCGCCGCAAGTGATGACCATCATGCCTGTATATGCGCAATAGCCTGCTGCCGATTATCCTGCTGGTGATCACCAGCGCCTTCGCGTGGTGGCTGATCCGCGACGGCGCCGAGCGCGGAGCGGGCGGTCCGGAAGTCCTTCCGGGGATCTATCGCCTGCCGCGGAAAGCCAGCCAGGTGACCGATCCCGCGGAGCTCACCGTCACCACCGCCCACACCGGCAGCGCCCCCGCCGATGCCGGGACCTGGCGCGTGATCCTCATCGCCGGCGATGATACCCATCCGTTCACCAAAGCCGCGATCCTCGCACTCGGCGAAGAGCTCACTCGTCGCGGATGCATCGCCGTGCTCGCGCCAGTGGTGCGTGATCGGCCCGAGCCCTTGCCTCTGAATTTCGACGGCACGGTGCGCATCGCCCACCAAGAGGGCGAACCTTCGGTTGAGCAGCCCGGCGCGGTGCAGTGCACGCTAAAACTGATCCTGACTCCGACGCGACTTCCTCCGGCGCATCCGGCGGCGCGCTGGCTGCCCGATCTGCCGGCGAGCACGACCACGACCATGACCCTCAGCCATCGCAGCACGCCAGTGGCGGCACCGCAGTGGCCGCACTGGTACGCGGCGATCGGCAAATCGTGCGCCCTCGAACTGCTCAATGCCTGCGGCACTCCTGCCCAGGTCACCGACACCATCGAGCACATTCGTCTCACCGCCTGGACCCAACCTGGTCAAGCCGGTCCCGGCACCACGGAAGCGAGCGTGAGCATCTACGGGCGCATCCCCTCGCCCCCGCAGACCGACATCGCCGAACACGTTGTCGCCTTCCAGCATCCCTTCGTGCGCGGCTGGATCGGTGATTTCTCGCCGGTGCCGGTGACCGCCCGCGATCTCACAACGCGCAGCGCGCGCGAAGAGCTGCTGCGCCGCCTCGGTCGGGGCGGCTGGAGCAAGGGCCCCGACCTGGGAAGCGATCTTGTTTTCAACAAGGACGATCGCGCCACTGACGGTTCGCCCATCCATCGCTCGGTGAGCATTTCCGCCAGCGGCTTCATCGAATGGCAGGAACGTCCCAACCCGACCCAGGTCTGGCAGGGCTGGATCACCTCCGCCGCCGTCGGCGATGCCGATGCCAAGGCGCAACTCGCGCGCCACCGGACCACCGCCGGGATTCCCGCCGAGCTCAAATAGCCAGTGCCTTTCCCGTCTGTGCCCTTCCCGTCTGTGGCCTTCCCATCAGTGCCCTTCCCGTCTGTGCCCTTCCCATCAGTGCCACTCATTGGCGGGGAAGAAGACCACCCTGCGATAGACGCTGCTCAGCGGACGACTGAGTAGGAATTCAATCTGCTCGACCACTTCCAAGGGCTGCATGATCTTGCCGAGATCGCCTGGGTACGGCACTCCGCCCGGGTTGCCCGGGTGCTGCCATAACGGCGTATCGATGCCGCCCGGACAGATCGCCGATACGGCGATGCCGAACGGCAATAATTCCTGGGTCAGCGCATCCGATAGGCCGAGCATGGCATGCTTGCTCGCGCAATAGACCGCCTGCAGCGGCATGCCATGGATACCGGCCACCGATGCGACGTTGATGATCCGCCCGCTGCGGCGGGCTTTCAGGAATGGCACCACAGCATGCGTCCAGGCGATGGGGCCATCGATGTTGGTGGCCAGAATGCGGCGGATGGTCGCCACCTCTTGCGCATCGAATGGGCGCATATCGCAGATTGCGGCATTGTTGACCAGCACGGCGATGGGGCCGATGTCACGCTCGATGCGCATCACGGCGGCAGCGGTGGCCTCCCAATCGGCGACGTCCTGCGCCAATGGAATGATGCGGCCACATGCTTCCACAGAAGCTGCCAAGGCCGCCAGCTTGCCGGCCGAGCGGGCCACCGCGACCACGGTGTGGCCGTTGGCCGCCAAGCGGGTCGCCAGCAGAGCGCCGACGCCGCTGGATGCACCGGTGATCAGATGGACTGCATGCATGGAGAAATTCCTAGTACTTGCCCGACTCAGCCGGCGGCTGGTCGTAGAATGACGTGGCGCCGGGTGCGGGGACGACGACCGAGGTGCCATCCGCCAGCTCCACCGGGCTCTGGCGGCGGAATCCCAACAGGCGCAGGAGCTGCGGCGAGGCGCGTTCGATCGACGCTGACGGAAAACTCCTCCGATGGTCGGTTTGCGGCTTGAGCCAAGAGCGGATGTACAACGTCAATACTCCACGCCGCAGAGCCGGGCTGCGATTGGCCTCACCGGCATGGAAAGCCTGGCAGTCGAAGGCGATCACCGAACCAGCCGGCGCCGCCACCTGGATGCCGGAGCCGGAGCCGACCGAGGCGGGATCGTTGTGGCTGCCCGGCACCACGCGCGTGGCGCCGTTCTCCAAGGTGAAATCATCGATGCACCACGCCGTCTGGATGCCGATCGGAAAGGTCATGAACGGCATCGAGCTGCCCCAGATGTTGGTGTCCCGATGCAGACCCTGCGCGGCGCAGCCCGGCAGGCGCGCACCCAGATTGCATGAACTCAGAATGCAGTCATCGCCCAGTAAGCCTTCCATCGTCGCCAGCAGCAGCGGATGGGCGGCCGTAGCGGCGAACGCCGTGTCCCAGGTGACGAGATTGACGCCATGTAAAACCTGCTGATTGGAGATAACCTGCTGATTGGGGATATCCCGCTGCTCGGCGATACGCCGATCGATGGCTTGGCGCATCGCTGCCAAAGATGTCGGATCGATCAGATCACGGAAAACCGTGTAGCCCTGTCCACGCAGTTCCGTCTGATGGAACTCCACCAGTGCAGGGTCGACAGGGGCCATGGCCGTGGCCGGTTTTTCGAGAGTGAGAACGCTCATAGAGATCTCCTGATTCCTCATCAGCATGCCTAAGCGGTGGCGAAGCCGCCAGGGCGGTTCAACGTCGCCATGTGTACTTTCCACGCCTGCCGTTTAGCCTCACTGCAATGGACCATTCCCCTCCGCCGCTGTCCCTGGTGGTGAATGCCGAGCGTCTGCCGCTGCGCATCCTGCGTTGCGAACGCGCCTCCCTATGGCCGTGGTGGCATCTGCATCGCTGCCGTCCGGCGGGCTGGCTGCTCTATGCCAATGACATCGACGGTGCTTCGATCATGAGCAAGGGTCGGCGCTATCCGCTGTTGGCTGGCCGCACAGTGGTCTTGCCACCGAGCCTGGTCTATGACACCACGCCGGGTCCGGGCACCCACCAGGTCTATGTAGAATTCGATATGCCCGGTTTGCCGCCGGGACTCTCAGACGAGCCGACCGATCTCGGCAACGATTCCTGCCTGGCGATGATCACCAACGAATTGCACCGGCTGATGGATATCGACCATGGCGGCAATAGTCCGGTGGTCTTGAATCTGACCCATGCCTGGATCCGCCTGGCTCTGGCGCGTCTGCTATCGCGCCTGCCGCCGGCGGCATTCACCACTTGGGCCGATTACGCCAGAGATCCCCTCGAACAGGCGCTGATCGTCATCGAGCGCGAATTGGGAAAACCGCTGTATGTGGATGATCTGGCGCGGCGTTGCGGCATGGGGCCGCAGTGGTTCAGCAAGCAGTTCCGCGCCCGTTTCAGCAAGTCCCCGGCGCAATACCTCGTCGATCGGCGGGTTGCGGTCGCCGCCCAGCGCCTGGTGCATGACGCGAGCGATGTCGACAGCGTCGCCGAAAGCTGCGGCTTCACCGATCGTTCGCACTTCACCCGCGCCTTCAGCAAACGCATGGGGCAATCGCCGGGGCGCTATCGCGACGCCGCGCTCCGTCGCTTTCGCGGCGGCTGAAGTTCCTATGCTTTTGAAATGCCTCGTCTGCACCCGCGCACTGGCGCCCTCCTTCCCGAAGTCCTGTCGCCGGTGGGCGCCCCCGACTGCCTTCCGGCAGCGGTTGCCGGCGGCGCCGATGCGGTGTTCCTCGGACTGCGGCATTTCAATGCCCGGGGTCGCGCCGAGAATTTCCGCAAGGCCGATCTGCCGGCCTATGTGCGCTATCTGCATGAGCACGACATCAAATGCTACGTGGTGATGAACACCCTGGTACATGATGACGAATTCCCCAAGGCGCTCGATCTCGCGGGCGCGGCGGCGGATGCCGGCGTCGATGCCGCGATCATCCAGGACCTCGGCTTATGGCGGCTGCTGACCCGCGAAGTGCCGAGGCTCAAACGCCACGCCTCGACGCAGATGACCATTCACCACCCGAGCCAGATCGCGGTGCTCGCCGCCCTCGGCGCCGAGCGCGTGATCCTCGCGCGCGAGCTGACCCTCGCGGAAGTGACCGCCTGCACCGTCGAAGCCCGACGCCATGGCATCGAGACCGAGCACTTCGTGCACGGCGCGCTGTGCTACGCCTTTTCGGGCCAGTGCCTGATGTCGAACTTTGCCGGTTGCCGCAGCGCCAACCGCGGGACCTGCGCGCAGAACTGCCGCTTCGACTACAAGAAGCTCACGCCCGGGCTAGAAGCCGAGGCGACCACCGAGATCAGCATGAAGGACCTCGCGCTGTTCGGCCGCATCCCCGAACTGGCCAAGGCCGGCGTCTCCTCATTGAAGATCGAAGGCCGCCTCAAGGGTGCCGATTACGTCTACACCACGACGCGCATCTACCGTGCCGCCGTCGATGCCTGGGCCAATGGCACGAGCCTCGATGTCGCCTGGGCCAAGGATCTGCAGCGCGATGTCTTCAGCCGTGCCAACACCGATGCCCCCTTGGCCGGCATCTACGACGCCCGCTCGCGACTGCACCGCTACGCTCCCGAGCAGGACCTCGTCGCCGACGCCACCTTGTACACGCTCGACCGCGCCCGCGGCGAGGCGGTGCTGACCTGCAAGGAAGTGCGTGCCGGCCAGGGCTACGCCTTCACCGTCGACGACTTCAACGGCGGGTTCCTGGTCATCGCCGCTGATCGCCATGGCCGCGATCAATGGCGTTGCCGCATCCGCATCGCACCTCACGGACCGAAAGTGCCGACCGGCACCAAGCTTTTCCGTAACACCGATCATGCCCGCAAACAGGAAGCCGCCGCCGCCATGGCCGTCTTCCCCCTGCCGCAATCCACTGGCGATACGGTGGGTGTGGCCCTGCACGTGAGCGCCGCCGTCGGCGCGCCGCTGCACGTCAGCGCCATCACCACCGATGGCCGCCAGGCGGATGCCACCAGCCCGGACCTGCTCTCCGCCGCCACCGGCAAGCCGCTCGATGTCGCGCAGTTGCAGGACAAACTCGGGGCCTTTGGCGGGACCGCCTTCCACCTCACTGGCATCCACACCGATCTCGTGGGCGCGGTGTTCTGCCCAGCCTCGGTGATGAAGGAACTGCGGCGCACGCTGGTCGAAGCCCTCATGACCCAGACGCCGGTGCCGCCGGTAGCGGTCGAGACCTGGACTCCGCCCGAAACCGATCAACCGCGTCGCCGCGCCACCGGCTTGTGGGTGGCGGTGTCCTCCCTGGCGGCGGTCGAGGTCGCCTTCGCCGCCGGTGCCGAGCGCGTCATCCTCGACGATCCGGCGCTCGACCTGTGGGGTGCTGTGGCGCCGACGATTGCGCATCGCGACGGACTGTGGCTGCGCCATCCGGCGACGGCGCCGCTCTCGCCGCATCTTGCCGCCATCGGCCTGCCGATCGTCGCCGGCCACCTCGGCGTGATCGCCGCCGCGCACGCTGCCAAGCTGCCGGTGATGGCCGATTTCTTCTGCAACAGCTTCTCAACCGAAACACTGCTGGCCTTGCAGGATCTCGGGGCGCAGGCGGCGGTGATCTCGCTGGAGTGCTCCTCGCGTGAAGTCGCGCGCCTAGCGGCGCGTTGCGGCGTGCTCTCGGCGCCGCAGTTAGCCCTGGTCGCCAGCGGCCGGCTGCCGGCGATGCTCACCCGCCAAGACCATGGGCTCGAGGCCGGTGCGAGCGTGGCGATGCAGGCGGTGCCCAAGGACGGCGGATTGCCCTACACCATCGAGCGCCGACGGCACGACACGGTCATCTGGGAAGGCCGACGCCTGAGCTGCCCCGAACAGGTCGCGGTCACCGCCGGCTTGGTCGATGCGTGGGTGCTCGAATATGGCGGCCTGAACGCGGAGCAGATCACCGCCGGCATCCAACGCTATGCTGCCTTACGCGACGGCACCCAGACACCCGCCGACGTTGCGGAAGCAGACGATGATGATGCCCAGCACGGGCTATTCACTGGCCATCTGCATCAGGGCAGCCGCGAGTTGGATCTGGTGGCGGATAAGCTGTAAGCGTTGCGACGAGAGATTGGGCACCGAGGCGGCAACGGTGAAACACGTTAAACGGAAGTCGGGCTTCGGGCTTCGGGCTTCGGGCTTCGGGCTTCGGGCTTCGGGCTTCGGGCTTCGGGCTTCGGGCTTCGGGCTTCGGGCTTCGGGCTTCGGGCTTCGGGCTTCGGGCTTCGGGCTTCACAGTTTGAGGTTGGTGCAGTAATTAGCGAACAGATTTCGAAGCTCGAAGCTCGACTTCGGGTTACGGAGTCGCCGTGCTGCAGCCGGTGTCCTTCACCTCGCCAGCATCCTGAGCGTGCTCGGCGTCAAGGCTACCCGTGCCGGAGGCACGGCGCTGCGCGGCCTTGACCCCTGCGCGCGCTCAGGCTGTGGCGCGGCGAAAGGACACCTCCGATGCCGCAGTACTCGAAACTCCTCGTCTGGAATCATGCCCGGAAATGCATTGCGTTGCTTCGAGCCGCGGCGCGATCGATGCCGATCCCGCTCCAGGCGCGATTGCGCCGCGGGTTGAAGAAACGGGTGTTGGACATGGCCCTGGGTGATTTGCTTCCGCATACCAGG
>JBIILZ010000192.1:0-4646 GCA_044338255.1 Planctomycetota bacterium
CCTATCTCCTCGGGCGCCTATCTCCTCGGGCGCCTATCTCCTCGGGCGCCTATCTCCTCGGGCGCCTATCTCCTCGGACGCCTATCTCCTCGGGCGCCTATCTCCTCGGGCGCCTATCTCCTCGGGCGCCTATCTCCTCGGGCGCCTATCTCCTCGGGCGCCTATCTCCTCATCTCCTAGGCAGGTGACTTCGGCGGCTGCTTACGGCTACCGCGAGGTGATCGGGGAAGCGGCCACCGGCGCGAGATGGATCTCGGCGTTGCGGGCACCGTTGCTGCGCGCCTGATCGGTGTAGATGACGTCGACTTGTTCGCCGGCATAGAGGGAGAGGACGCCCGGTTGGTCCTCGTCGAGGGCGAGAGCGGTACTGATCGCGCCTTCGAATACGCCCGTCGCCGGGCCGGTCTCTTCGAGCACCGCGATCTGCTGCCCACCATGGGCCGGGCGCAGCGTGACCATGACCTGATCGCGGCGAGCGGATGCGAGATCCATGTCGCCGTCGCGGACGCGCAGACGCAACGGCCGACCGACCACCAGGGGGGCGGTGGCGTCGGCCAGTTCGAGCACCCCGTCCGAGCCCGCCAGCAGCACATCGCCCCAGGTGTCGGGTTGATACCAGGTGTTGGCCTTCTTGCCTGCGGACCAGTACCAGTTGGTGCCTGCCATGCTGGTGACGTAGGCATTGAGACCGATGATCCGTCCTGGGCCGAACTCGGCATCGATGAGGAGGGAGGTCGGTAAGCGAAATTCCACGGTCCAGCCGGTGGCGGTCAGCGTCGTCACCCGCGGCAACCGGTCGTTGGTGAAGGGATAGACCTGGACCTGACCACCACGCTGCTCGATACGTGCCTCGCCACCGCTGAGTTCGGGCTGGTCGAGCGCGCCGCTGGGCCATACCCAGAACTGCTGACCGGTATGGCGAGAACGGTGCTTATCCTTGGCGTTCTGGCAGTCGATCCAGGTTTCGACGTTGTCGGACTCCCAGAAATTGAGGGGCTTGGCCTTGGTGATCCTGCGGTCGGGGTCCTGGACCACGAAGCGGAGATACAAACCATCCGCACGCCAGCCGATCTGCATCGTCTGGCGCGCGGCATGATCGCCCCATTCGCGATGCAGGTCGAGGCTGGGAATCCCCGCCCATTTTTCGGCCGCGCCGTCGATGGCGAATGTCGGCGGCAGGCACGGCACGGCCGCGAAAGCGAGACTGGCAAAGGTGGGCTTGAAGGGCGTGTCCAGGCGCACCTGCGGCGCTGGCGCTGTCGTTGGCGCCAAGGAGCGGGCAGGCACGGTGGCGGCATTGGGGAGGGCTTCGTTTGCCGCCATCGCACGTGAACCGGTGTCGACCTCTCCAGGAGCCAGCTGCCACGTCTCGCCCGCGACTCGTCCGCGCTCGCCGATCACCGCGGCCTTCTCGTGATAGGCCGCCGCGCTGGAGGCGATGGTGCCGTCGACGACCGTGCGCGAACGATCAACGACTTCGCGCTGCGCCGCGCTGAGATCCATCGTCGGCAGGCTGCCGATGCGGCCTTGGCGCAGGCCCTCAGCGAGGCGTCCGATGCGTTCACGGACCTCGCTGGCCTGCGCATCCTGGGCGACGTTGCGGTTGGCGCTCTGCGCCACCTGCTGCTCAAGATTGCGGCTGCTGTTGACTTCGCTCAGCTTGCGTTTCGCCGCCGTGATCAGTGCCTCTTGCTGTGCGCGCAGTTTCCGGTTCAGCGGTGAGTCGGGTGACGACGGTCTGGCTTCGGTAGTCGGCTGATTGGCTGCGGCGGGCGTCGGCGGTGGTGCGAAATCGGCGAAGCGTTTTCCGACCTGTTCGCCGATCTGCGCCAGTTCAGGCACGCGCGCGGCGAGCTTGTCGAGCGCCGTGGCGGTGACCGAGTCGACCAGGGCCTGATCGGTGATCCCCGCCGCCGCCAATTGGTCAGAGAGGGAGGCGGCAATGCCCGGCTTGAGTCGCGGTAGCGTCGCCGAGCGGAAGGTCGTGGCGAAGGTCTGTTCGAGTTGCGGGCGGACCTGCTGATCGATGGCCTTGTGCATTTCCTGTCGCACCGCCGTCTCGCGTTCCGCTGACTTCCCCTGGTTGTTGATGGCGACATCGATGGCCTGCAGCGCCTGGCTGATGGCGGTCGCGGCCGCGGCTGATGGACGTTCCTGGGCTGCCGTGGCGGTGGCGGTCGGCGTGAGGACGGTGGTCGCGGCGAGGACGGCACTTTTGGCGGCGGTAAGATTTTCGCTCATCAGCGGATCGATTCCGGCGGCCTGTTCGTTCGCCTGATCGAGGCTGGTGACGGCGGCGGCCAGTCGGGTGGCGATGTCCGCTGAAGTCTGGCGCGCATAGCGGGCATCGTCACTAGCCTTGCGCACCTGGTGCCAGGCTTCGCGGGTTTTCTTCAGCGCCTCCTGGCGTTGTCGCTGGGCCGCCTCGCGCTGTTCGGCGAGCACCTGGTTGACCTGCTGCTGGAGCGTGTTCACGACTTCGATGTCGATCGCGCTGCGCAAGGATTTCGCCAGTTCCGGAGCCATGCGTTGCTCGACCGAGGCGAGGAACTCACGGGTGATCTCGCCCGCGGACTCGGCCTGCAGATGCCGATCGAGGTTCTCGACCAGTTCCCGCTGCACCTGCGCTGCCAGGCTGCGCAGGTCCTGCTCGCTGGCCTTGCCTTCGGCGACGGCCTGGGCCAGGGAATGGCTGGTCTTGGCGAGCTTCTCTGCCACCTTCGGCCACAGGGCTTCGCGCTGTGCCGCCGGCAGGGCCTGGGTGAGTTTGGTGAACTGCTGCTGGAGCTGTTCCTCGATGCGCTGACGGGCGCGCGTGAGGCGTTGCTCTGCGGCCTGGGCCTTGGCCGTGGCCGCCTCGGCAGCGGCCTGGGTGGTCCGCGCCGCGGTCGCCTGCCGTAGCTGTTCGGCCTCCTGCTGGTGCAGGAGGGCGGGAACGCCCCATACCAAACCGACGCTGGCATGCACCACCAGCGACCAGGCGACGAAGGTCCGTAATCGCGACGCGGGGATGCGGGTTGCGGTCACCAGAGCAGCGGCGTCGGTCATGGGTTTGGTCGCCAAGTTCACGGTGAGGCGCTAGTTTTTTCAGGGGTCAATTGGAAGCTCAGCTGCGTGATCCCGGCGGTGAGCACCGCATTCCACACCTGGATCAGGCGTTCATAGCGGACCTCCTTGTCGGCGACGATGACCACCACTGCGGGACTGTTGGTCGCGTTCGGACGCTCGCGTTTCCAGGCGGCGAGATCGTCGACCAGCTGCGAGAGCCGGGCATAGGAATCCTCAGGCGCGGTGGCCGCAGGACGAAGGACCTCGCCGCCTTTGGCGATGACCACCTGACGCGCATCGGCGACGGGAATCGACTGGGTTTCGCTGGCCTGGGGCAGGTCGACGTGGAAGCCCTCCTGGAGGACCGGGGCGGTGATCATGAAGATCACCAGGAGGACCAGCATCACGTCCACCAGAGGCGTGACGTTGATCTCCGACATCGCCCGTTTCCGGCGACCACCGGGGAGGTGCATGGCCATGGCGTATCCTCAGTTCGTCGCGGTCGGAGCGGTGAGCGAATCGGCGGTAGCGCCGGTATTCGGCAGGGTCCCATCGGCGCGCATCAGATGCAGCAGACGCTCGATCAGGCAGGTGGCGCCTTCATGTTCCTCATCAAGTCGGGAGGTGATCCAGTTGTAGGCCATCACCGCCGGGATGGCCACCGCCAAGCCGGCAGCGGTGGCGATGAGGGCGGCGGCGATCGGTGGGGCCAGCACCTGCAGGCTGGCGCTCTTGGCGCTGCCCAGGGTCTGGAAGGTACCCATGATGCCCCACACCGTGCCGAACAGGCCGATGAACGGTGAGGCGCTACCGGCCGAGGCGAGGAATTGCAGATGGCGATTGAGTCGCTGCATTTCGGCTTTGAGGGCATGCTCCATCGCCAAGCGGATGCGCTCGTCGGGGGCTTGCGCCGTGCGTAGCCGCAGGTGTCCGTCAACGCTGGCGGCAAGATCGTGATTAGGGGCGCTTGCCGTGCGCGCCTGCAGGCCCGCCGCGAAGACTGCCTGCAGCAGGGACGGCGAGGCTGTACCGTGCAGGCGCTCGGCGACGTCTCCGGAATGCGCGGCGGTTGCGAAGGCCTCATGGAAGCGCTGATGGTTGCTCGCCAGCCGTGCCAGCGAGCGGACCTTGGCAATGATCACCGCCCAGGACAGGATGGAGAACACCAGCAGCAGCAGCAGGACCGCCAGCTCAAGCCAACTCGCCGAAGCGAGGGATCTGCTGAGGAGGTCGGCGAAGGTCGGGTCAGCCATGGCGAAGCCTTATCACGGAGGTGGCGATCCGGATGGATGCATTCCGTCAGGCTCGATGTTCGTCCCTCGCGGACCGTGGATGCGTCGCAATCTTTGCGACGCGGACAGCCAGCATCCGGTCAGAGACTAAGCCTCTGGTCGGGAAGCAAGGCGGTGAGCTGCTCCGTGGCGAATTGCTGGCGCACCGGCTGGGCTCCTTGGCCAATCGCCTTCTGGATGTGCGCCGTGACCTGGGCATAGGGATCGTGGTATTTTCCAGTCAGCTCGGATTCGCTGATGTCGAGGGCATCCTTCACCAGATAGGCAGGTTCTGCTAGTCCCAGTCCCAGTCCCAGTCCCAGTCCC
>JBIILZ010000092.1:0-15989 GCA_044338255.1 Planctomycetota bacterium
AACACGCTGTCGTGTCCATGACTCATCCAGGCAAGAGAAGAGTGTAATCAGGGTGGAAAGAGCGGGATAGCGCAGTGCGCGACGAGAGATGTCCATGCCGTCGCAAAAATTTACTGCAGGCTACATACAAGTGAAATATCCCTGATTTTTCAGGCTGTTTCACACATCGTTGTTATCGCAATGCCATTGCGTACCAGCCGCTGTCGGGATCGAGGATGGTGCTCTGACGGCGCCCGGGGATGCGCTGGAAACAATCCCCGGGTGCGAGTGCGGATTTGCGCCCCTGGGCATCGCGATAGGTGCCGCGATAGGTGCCGCGATAGGTGCCGCGATAGGTGCCGCGATAGGTGCCGCGATAGGTGCCACGCCCACGCAGAACGTACACCAACGACCACGTCAATGGCAGCAGGTCGACCTGATCGTGGGTCACTCCCGATTTGTCCATCACCCCGGCGCCGATGCGATCGCCGGCCGAGGTCACCCCGAGAAGGCGGTGGACCAAGTGCGGGGCCGGCAGGGACTGGGTGCGTTTTCCCATTTTCCACATCCCATTCTCCAATCCACGTATGAGAAGCTGATTTTTTCTGTTAATATTCTGCCACTTACCGGAGATCCCATGGCCCGTACCGCATCCAAATCCCTTGCTCCGATCATTTCAGCGCGCCACGCCCTGACCGCCCGGGAGGCCCTGGTGCCGTGGATGCAACCCGAGCTCACCGGCATCAACCGCCTGCCCGGGCGCGCGACGCTGGCGTCGTTCGCTACCGCCGCCGAGGCCCTCGCCGAGCGCGGAGCGCGTCACCTCAGCCTCGATGGCACCTGGAAGTTCAAGGTCGTCGAGCAGGTCGAACTGACCCCGGCTGATTTCCCCACCGCCGAGACCACGGCCTGGGGCGACATCGAGGTCCCCGGTAATTGGACCATGCAGGGCTATGGTCTGCCGCATTACACCAATGTCCGCATGCCTTTTGCGCCATGCATTCCGCCGATTGTGCCACTGGCCAATCCCACCGGGCTGTACCGCACCACGTTCACCCTGCCAGCGAGCTGGAAGGGCAAACGCCTGGGGCTGCATTTCGGCGGCGTCGAGACGTGCTTCAGCGTGTGGCTCAACGGTATCGCCGTCGGTCTCGGCAAGGATTCACGACTGCCCAGCGAGTTCGATATCACCGACCTCGCTCAGCCTGGAGTCAACCACCTCGCGGTGCAGGTCATCAAATGGGCCGACTCGTCCTACCTCGAAGATCAGGATCATTGGCGCCAAGCCGGCATCCACCGCTCGGTACGCATCTTCGCCACCGAAACCAGTTGGATCGAAGATGTCTTCGCCCGTGGCAGCTATGACCACCAGCACGGTAGCGGCACCCTCGAGGTCACCGTGCGCGGCGGTAACATCCCCGCCAGCGGCTGGAAGACCCGGATGCAACTCCACGACGCACGCGGCAAGGCCGTGCTCAAGAAGCCGCTCATCGCCGAATTGCCCTTCGGCCTGTGTTCGCATTCCGCCCACGCCGAAGGAGTGGCCAATCTCCGCGTCGAGCTGCCGAAGGTCGCCCCGTGGAGCGCGGAGACTCCGAACCTCTACACCGTCGTCGTCAGCCTGCTCGATGCCGCCGGCAAGGAGGTCGAAGCCACGCGCACACGCATCGGCTTCCGCAGCGTCGCCATCGTCGACCGCGAGCTGCGTATCAACGGCAAGATGGTCTAAATCCGCGGCGTGAACCGTCACGATCATGATGACCGCACCGGCAAGGCCGTCGATCGCGCAACCATGGAACGCGACCTTCAGCTTTTGAAACAATTCAACTTCAACGCCGTGCGCTGCTCGCACTACCCCAACGACCCGCAGTGGCTGGACCTCTGCGACGAGCACGGTCTGTACGTCCTCGATGAGGCGGATATCGAAACCCATCATCACTATAATTCCCTCAACAAGGATCCGCGCTTCGGCCTGGCCTTCCTCGATCGCGGCATGCGCATGGTCCTGCGCGATCGCAACCATGCCTGCATCTTCGGCTGGTCGCTCGGCAATGAGTCAGGTCATGGTCCGCACCATGGAGCGATGGCAGGATGGATCCGCGAAGCCGATCCGACGCGCATCGTGCACCACGAAGGCGCCATCTGCAGCGGCTGGGATAAGGGCCTAGCCGTGACCGACCTGGTCTGCCCGATGTACCCTTCGATCGCCCAGATCGTCAATCACGTCCGCACCTCTAAGGATCCCCGCCCGGTGATCATGTGCGAATACAACCACGCCATGGGCAATTCCGTCGGCAGCCTCGGCGATTACTGGGCGGCGATCGAGACGCATCACGGCCTGCAGGGCGGCTTCATCTGGGAGATGTTCGATCACGGGGTCGCGGCGGTGCGCAAAAATGGCGTCAATGCCGTCGCCAAACCCGGCGAGGAGCGTGAATTCTGGGCCTATGGCGGCGACTTCGGCGATACCCCCAACGACCTGAATTTCTGCTGCGACGGCCTGGTCTGGCCCGATCGCACGCCACATCCGGCGATGTGGGAATGCAAGAAGCTCTTCCAGCCGCTGCGCGTCAGTGCCGTCAACATCGGCAATCGCGAGGTCGCCATCTGCAGCTGGTACGACTTCATCGACACCAGTCACGTCGCCGGCACCTGGGAACTCACCCTCGATGGTCAACGGATCGAGTACGGCGAATTGCCCCAGCTGCTGCTCAAACCCGGCGAGACCACGATCATCACGGTACCCTTCAACGTGCCGCAGGTTCGCAGCGGCCAGGAACTGCACCTGATGTTGCACTTCCACGATCAGCGCGGCTCAGCGCTGGTGGAGAAGGGTCATGAAATCGCCTGGCATCAGCTGGCCGTGCCGGCCGGGGCGCTGGCTCCGGCGGTCAGCTACAAGAACCGCAGGGCCGTAGCCCACCGCCCCGCGGTCACGCTCCGTAACGGCAAACGCGAGCTGGTGGTCAGCGGAAAAGATTTCGAGGTCGTGATCGCCAAGGACAGCGGTCAGGTGAGCGCCTGGCGTGTCGGCGGCAGCGACCTGCTCGTCAGCGGTCCGCAGCTCACGGCGTGGCGCGCGCCAACCGACAATGATGGCATCAAGGCCCTCGACATGGTCGTCGGCAAGACCGGCGGCAAGACCGGCGACTGGATCAAACCAGTCTCGCGGTGGATGGATGCCGGGCTGCACGCGCTCAACCGGACAGCGACGAAGATCCAGGCCAAGATCCAGGCCGATGGCTCGCTGTGCGTGCAATCGCAGCACCTCGCCTGGGGCAGCCAACGTCGGCTATCGATCACTGACCAACGGCGCCTGATCATCGGCAGCGATGGCAGCCTGGCGTTTACACATCGCTTCGCGGTCGCCAAAGGTCTCCCCGATCTGCCCCGCCTGGGGGTTGAATTCGAGCTGCCGGAAGGCTTCGAAAGCCTCGAATTCTTCGGCCACGGGCCGCATGAAAGCTACAACGACCGCCTGCACGGGACGCCCGTCGGACGTTTCGCGAGCACCGTCAGCGAGCGCTACGTGCCCTACATCATGCCCCAGGAACACGGCAATATCGCGGGCTTGCGCTGGCTCGCGGTGCGTGATCGCAAGGGTCGCGGCCTGCTCGCGAGCCTCGCCGGCAGCGCCGAGGGCAAGGCCACCCATCTCAGCGATACCGAGCAGACCAAGGCCCATCACACCACCGATCTCACGCCTTCGCCGACGACCTTCGTCTATCTTGATGTGCGTCAACGCGGCCTCGGCGGGGCCAGCTGCGGACCGGATACCTTGGAGCAATACCGGATCCATCCGGGCCAGGATTACGACCTAGCCTATTGCCTGCGGCCCCTGGCCAAGGCCGACGACGCTGGGCTCGTCCATCGGCAGGCGTGAACGAGGAAGCTCCTCCTTCCTCGAATCCGAAACGCTCCTGACGATTGGCAGATCATCACTATCGGGCATGCTCAACGACATGCCCGATGGTGATGATCTGCTGCGCTGCTTGTCAGCCTTGCAACGTGCTCAGGGAGCCTGGCTCGCCGACCTAGCGGGGGTCTGCGCGACCACCGATGTGGCCTTTACCGAGGTCTTCCGGCGCTGGCAGGAACAGCTCACCAGCACCAAGCTGCACCTCCACCGCAGCGAAAGCCGCTTACTGCATTTCGTGCTCACGCCGCAGGTCCGCGAGCTGCATCAGGCGGCACGCATCGCGGTCGATGACGACTATGCCCTGGCCAAGACCTGGCAGCATCGGCTGGAAGCCTGGTTCCATGACATCCACCTTGAGACCACCTATCGGCGGCTCGAGAATCTCCGCGACCTCGACAACGAGCCGGTTAATGCCGATATCATCAGCGACCTCGTAACCCTCGCCGAACTTGCCGAACAGACGGCGCCGATTTTGGTCCGCATCGCCGCCGAACGCGATCTACGCACCACGCAAGACCTGGCCTTTTTCGGGGTGCTTGCGCCCTGGCGGGTGCGCGGCTTGCCGGCCTTGCACAGCGTCCTCGGCTGGCTCGCGGAAACCCTCTCCGAAGAGGACGACTGGTAGACCCCTGCCAACGTTGGCGGCACAGCCGGTCGCGTGTCTGACGCACCTTCCCAAGCCAGCGAAAACGCGCCCTACCGCAGGCGTCCAAGCGGTGAGGGTGGTCTCCATGTCCTACGAGATGAACCAATTGCTCCAGATCTGCCTGGATCAAAACGCCTCCGATATCCATATCACCGTCGGGCGCCCGCCGAGCTTCCGTATCAGCGGCAGCGTCAAGAGCTTGAAGAGCCCGCCGCTGACTCCAGAAGACACCGTCGCGCTGATGAAGCAGATCACCGGCGAACGTGGCCAGACCGAACTCGCAGAAGTCGGTTCGACCGACTTCGCCATCGGCTTCGAGGACAAGGGCCGCTTCCGCGTCAACGTCTTCAAACAGAAGCAGCGCGTGGCCATGGTCCTGCGCCTCATCCCCTCGAAGATCCTGACCATGGATGAGCTCGGCCTGCCGCCGCTCATCAAGGATATCGCTACGCGTCCCCGCGGTCTGGTGCTGGTCACCGGCCCCACCGGCTCGGGCAAGTCGACCTCGTTGGCAGCGATGATCGACTTCATCAATTCCGAGGAAGACGGCCACATCATCACCCTCGAAGACCCCATCGAATTCACCCACAACCATAAGAAGTCGGTGGTCAATCAGCGTGAGATCCACGTCGATTGCCCGAGTTTCGAAGAAGGCCTGCGCCGCGCGCTGCGTGAGGATCCCGACGTCATCCTCGTCGGTGAAATGCGCGACCTGGCGACAATCTCGGCGGCAATCAGCGCCGCCGAGACCGGCCACTTGGTGTTCGGCACCCTGCACACCACCGGCGCCGCGCGTACCGTCGACCGCATCATCGACGTCTTCCCCACCGATCAGCAGGAGATGGTGCGCACGCAGCTCGCTGGCAACCTCGTGGCGGTGATCTCGCAGGCCCTCGTCCCCAAGATCCCCAAGGGGCGCGTCGCCGCTTATGAGATCATGATCATGAATCCGGCGATCTCGAACCTGATCCGTGAAAACAAGAGCTTCCGCATCGACTCGACGATCCAGACCAGCGCCAATCAGGGCATGATCCTGCTCGACGATTCGCTCTTCAAACTGTACACCGCCGGCACTATCAGTTACGATAACATGATGACCTTCTCCAAGGACGTGGGCTATCTCACGCGTAAGGTCCAGGAAGCCGGGATGGGGCCGAAATGAAGACCCTTTTTGCCCCGGTCTGATTGCCGCCTGACACCCCTCCTTTCAACGATTGAAGAATTGTGCCATGATCAAATCCGGCGGCGTCGATCCCAAAGCCTTGCTCAAGCTCCTCTATGAATGGGAGGAAGTCGACAAGGACACCGCGCAGAAGATCTTCGGCATGCATCGCACGCAGAAACTCGACATCGTCCAGGCCTGCCTAGACGGAGGCATCCGCCTCGACGCAGTCCTCGGTGCCTTGGCCCGCCTACTCGGCATGGAGATGGTCCAGCTCGCCGGCGTGGTCATGCCCAAGGCCCTGATCGACAAAGTCAGCTCGCGCACCGCCCGCAACTATCGCATCATTCCCGTGCGCTTCGATGGCAAAGCGCTGGTCGTCGCCACCAGCGATCCCGACAACCTCGCGGCCCTCGATGATCTGAAATTCGAAATTGGCGTCGAACAGGTCAAGCCCGCCCTGGCCTCCGAAGAAGCCATCAATGCCGCGTTGGACCAATACTATCCCGTCGCTGCCGTCGACGAGGCCGGCGACCTCGCCCGGCAGCTGATGGAAGCCAAAGGCATGGAAGAAGTCCTCGATGCCGATCAAGGCGGCGATGCCTTCAACATCGATGTCGAGGCCCTCGCTAAAGAGAACATGAACGATCCGGCAGCCATGGCCGAGTCGGCGCCAGTGCGCAAGCTGTTGAATCTGATCCTGCTCACCGGGGTCAAAGCCCAGGCTTCCGACATCCACTTCGAGCCCTTCGAAGACACCTTCCGCGTGCGCAACCGCATCGACGGCGTGCTCTACGAAATGCTGCCAGTACCGAAGAACCTCTCTGCCGCCCTGGTCGCGCGCATCAAGGTCATGTCGCACCTCGACATCGCCGAACGGCGCATGCCCCAGGACGGTAAGATCCCCATCCGCATCGGTGATCGCGAAGTCGATCTGCGTATCTCGACCCTCCCGACGATGTTCGGCGAATCAGTGGTGATCCGTATCCTCGATCGCAAAGTGGTGAACCTCGATCTCGAGAAGATCGGTCTGCCTGAAGAACAGCTGGCCTACTTCAAGCAGGTCATCGAACGCCCCAACGGCATCGTCATCGTCACCGGTCCAACTGGCTCGGGCAAGACCACCACGCTCTATTCGGCGCTGTCGGCGGTGAACTCCCCGGAAGTGAAGATCATCACCACCGAAGATCCCGTCGAATACGAAATCAACGGCCTGATCCAGGTCCCCGTCGATGAGAACGTCGGCCGGTCGTTTGCCGCCTGTCTGCGTGCGATCCTCCGCCAGGATCCCGACATCGTCCTGGTCGGCGAAGCCCGCGACAAGGAAACCGCGCAGATCGCCATCCAGGCCTCGCTCACCGGCCACTTGGTGTTCACGACATTACATACCAATGACGCACCGACGGCGATCTCGCGCTTGATCGACATGGGTTGTGAGCCGTTCCTGCTCGCCGCGACCCTCGAAACCATCTGTGCACAGCGCCTGGTACGTACGATCTGCGTCAAATGCAAGACCGCCTACGAACCTAACGAAGAAGAGCTGATGCAGCTCAACATCAAGACTCGCGACGTCTCGAACCAGCGTTTCTACTACGGTAAGGGCTGCGACAATTGCAAGAATACCGGATACAAAGGACGTACCGCGCTCTTCGAGTTGATGGACATCAACGACACCCTGCGCGAACTGATCATTAACAAGGCGAGTGCCTCGGCGCTGCGCTCGGTGGCCCAGCGCGGTGGTATGCGCACCCTGCGCGACGCCGGCATCCAGAAGATCTTCGCTGGGTTAACCACCATCGAAGAGGTGGTACGCGAAACCCTTGCGGTCGAAGACTAAGTCCAGGATCATCCCAACATGGCCATTTTCAGTTACAAAGCCTTCGACAAACGCAGCAACAAGGAGATTTCCGACTCCGTGGAAGCGGCCAGCCAGGTCGAAGCCATCGCCGCGATCAAGAAGCTCGGTCTGTTGCCGATCGAAGTCCGCGAGGCCAAAAGCAAGACCGCCAAGGCCGCTGCCAATTTCCAGAAGGGCGCCGGCAGCAAGCAGATCAATATTCCCGGCTTCGGCAGCGGCATCAAACCCGCCGCGATCACGCTCTTCACGCGGCAGCTGTCGACGCTCCAGGACGCCGGTTTGCCGATCGTGCAGTCCCTGCAGATCCTCACCGACATGCAGCGCCCAGGGCCGTTCAAGAAGATCCTCATGCAGGTCACCGAGGATGTGCAGTCCGGTACCATGCTCTCCGAGGCCATGGCCCGTCATCCCAAGATCTGGGACAAACTCTACACCAACCTGGTCAAGGCCGGCGAGACCGCCGGCGCCCTGGATGCCATCCTCCGTCGTCTTGCCGAGTTCCGTGAAAAATCGGAAAAGCTCAAGAAGAAGGTCATCGGCGCGCTGATCTATCCGACGGCGGTGATGACCATCGCCACCGGCATTCTCAGCTTCATCATGATCGCCATCGTGCCGGCCTTCGAGAAGATCTTCCGCGAACTGGGCATCACTCTGCCCGGCGTGACCGAATTCCTCATCGACATCAGCAACTTCATGGCCAACTGGTGGTGGCTGGCCATCGGCTCCATCGTCGTCATCATCGTCGGCTTCAAGGCGGCGCGCAGAACCGTGGCCGGCGGGGCCATCGTCGATCGTCTACAGCTGATGATGCCGGTGCTCGGCAACGTCATCAAGAAGGGCGCCGTGGCGCGCTTCACCCGCACCCTCGGCACCCTGGTGACCTCCGGTGTCGGCTTCCTCGATGCCCTCGACATCACCCGCACCGCGACCCCCAACATCGTCGTGCAGAACGCCATCGCCGCCGTCCGCGACTCGGTCAAAGAAGGCGAGACCATCAACGAACCGCTGCGCCGCAGCGGCATCTTCGACGACATAGTAGTCAACATGATCAAGGTCGGCGAAGAGACCGGCGAGCTCGACAAGATGCTGATCAAAATCGCCGACAACTACGATGAAGAGGTCGACTCCGCGGTAGCGGCGATGATGTCGCTGATGGAACCGGCCCTGATCGTGTTCATGGGCGGCGCGGTGGGCTTCATCGTCATCGCCCTGTTCATGCCGCTGATCAAGATCATCGAGACCTTGGGCCAGCAGCAGAACTGACCGCCAGCAGCAACGATTCCGATCCCCGCCGTGCGACCACGGCGGGGATCTTTTTTTTTGCAGCTAGGAGTCTGTCGGAGATAGGCCGACGAGGATGGCGAAGTGTATCGCTGGGCAGATCCAAGGCGGAGGAGTGCGCCAAATAGCGGCGCTATTTGGACACTCCGACAACGCAGGAGATGCCCAGCGAGACCGAGTCAGCCTTGCTGGCCTATCTCCGACAAACTCCTAGGCCGCCGCTACGCTTTTCAGTGCAGAGCTTGTTCGGCAAGGTGTTGATGGCAGCTGGCTGAGAGCGCTGCCATCAGCGCCGCGACACTGACCCCATGCTGATCGAGGCTGGTGCAGAAATCGCGATGTCCTCGGCCCCCGCGGTAATCGGGCTCGCGGCTGGGGAAGGCGAGGTAGCGCTCCATCATGGGGACGGCGTCGGCGACCAGCATGACGCCCATGTACACCACCATGCGCGAGGTCTGGCGTAGACTGGCGCCAAGGATCTTGCGCCGCAGTTCCTGGCCAGCCACGCCGCTGGCCATCGTCAGATCGCCATATCCCCGGCATTGCGGGGCCTGATCGGCCACCGCCGCCACGCCCGGGATGAGGGCCTCGTTCATCATCGCGAAATAGCAGCTGGTGCCGACCTGGGTGTGGCGCAGCCGGGCGCAGACCACCACCATGCCCGGTGCCAGCACCACCGTGCCCCCGCCGGCGACGCGCCGATGCACGGGAATGCGATCCGCCTGACAGGCGGCGATCTGGCATTCACGGGCGGCATCCTGATGCCGGCCGATGACCACGCGCACGTCACGGGGCTCGAAGATCCGCAACCACGGCTGACGCGGATCGAGCACCGATTCACCCAAGGGATCGTCGGCACCGCCCTCATTGAGGGTGATGAGATCCGGCTGCGGTTCGATGAAACCGTTGCTGTTGACGATCGCCTCAAGCATAGGGCATCGCCGGTACCCGACCGCATAAACGCGCATACACCGACAAGGCTCCCCGGTGGTGCGCGGTGTGGTCGGCCAAGGCTCCGACCAGCGCCAGACGAGGCGCACCGCCCATGATCGGACCGGCGGCGATGGGCTGTTGAAGCTCGGCCCAGGTCTGCCCGTCGAGCCGGGCGATGGCCTGCGCATAGGCTTCGGCGACCTGCGTCCGCGCCACGTTCAGGCTGCTAACGCTCCGACTGTGGGCTTCGTGTGCGGCGAAATCGAGGTCGAAGCCGGTCGCCGAAAAAGCCCCGGTGATAAACCAGGTGACGGTATGGGCCACGTGCGCGACCTGGGCCGCAACCGTGAACATCCCCGGCTGGGGAGCGAATCCGGAATCGACCTCGGTCAACGTGGCGGTGGCGCGATTGAAGAATTCCAGCTGCGAACGCAGATGATCGGCGAACGGATGATCAGCCATGAGCGGACACCTCAAGAGGTACAACGAGGGCACTGATAAAAAAAACGCACCTTCACTCGCTGAGCGAAGGTGCGTTTTTTTTCAACTACGGACTTTTAAAAGGTGCACGGGTTCAACCGTGCACTTATTTCATTGGTACACGGGTTAAGCCGTGCACCAGGTCGGCGAGCCGAGGTTCAGGCATTGGTGGTGACGGCTTCGACCGCGGCATCCAAGCCATCGATCTCGCCGGGGGCGAGGATGCCCTTTTCAACCAGCAGACTGAGCAGGCGCTCGTGCTTGCGACGGAGCTTGTCGAGCTGGCCATTATCGTCAGTCACCGGTGCATGGGCCGTGGAGAAACTGCGTGGCGCGCGTGGGGCGCGCTCAGGACGGTCCGCACGGTTATCGCGGTCGCCGCGATCGGAATGCTCGAACGACGCACGGGGAGCCCGTTCGCCAAAACGCGGACGTGGATTGTCGCGTTCATCGGGATCTTCGTGATCGCCGAACTCGCCTTCGCCCTGGGGGCGTTCGACGCGTGGCTCGACCAAGGCGACCGAGACGGCCTTCATGCCCTTCTCGCCAACTTCGAGCTCATAGTTGACCTTCTCGCCTACCTGTAGGTAGCGGAAGCCTTCCATGCTGATGTTGTTTTGGTGGACGAAAACATCTTCGCCGCCATCTTCTGGGGCGACAAAGCCATACCCACGACGACGATCGAAACGGACTACGGTACCGACTGCCACGGAGACACCTCACGGCTGCTGGTTAAGATGACAGAGCTACGAATGGAGGGTTGGCCAGACGTCGGAACGGACTCGGCAATTTGCGTGGGCTTTTTGCGTTTGAGAGAGTTGCGCGACATGCGACCAATCAGAATTCGGAACTAGTTCACCGGTGGAATGCGAAGCGAAACCGTCGCCCCGCTGATGGCTGAGAGTATGGTGGAGACCAATCGAGCGCAAGTAGTTGACCAAGACCCTCTCGGCCACCGGCGTCAGCGACCTCCCGCGGGCTGAAGAATTGCCGTAGCCTGCGCGGTGGACAAGTTCCCCCTAAGCCGAGAATGCCCCGATGCTCATCGCTAGCCGCCCATGGACAGCCCGCCGGGCACCTGACGACATCATTGCCGAGCTTGAAAATGATCTGCGTATTTCCCGCTTAACCGCGACATTATTGGCTTTGCGCGGGGTCCAGAACGCCACCCAGGCCGAATCGTTTTCTGCTAAGAGGTTAGCGGATTTACATAAACCGGAATTGATGGCGGGCATGGCGGTGGCTGCGCAGCGTCTCGCCGACGCCATCAACCGCCGCGAGCGGATCCTGATCCATGGCGATTACGACGTCGATGGCTCGACCTCGGCTTCATTGCTGGCGCTCTTCGTCAATGCCTGCTCGCACCACGCGACGGCGTGGATTCCGCATCGCCGCATCGACGGCTACGGTCTCTCCGAAGCCAGTCTGCACGCGGTCCAAGAGCACGACGCGCAGCTCATGATCACCGTCGACTGCGGCATCGCCGATGGTGGTTGGGCCAAGCGCATCGAGAGCGAGACCGGCTGCCATGTGATCATCACCGACCACCACCTGGCACAGCCGCAATTGCCGCAATGCACGGCGGTGTGCAATCCCAACCAGCCCGGCTGCCCCTATCCCGACAAGGGGCTCGCGGGCGTCGGCGTGGCCTGGAAACTGGCCTGGGCCACGGCCAAGGTCCTCTGCCAATCCGACAAGCTCACACCCCGGCTGCGCGACTACCTGCTCGATGCCCTGGCCCTGGTGGCGGTCGGTACGGTCGCCGATTGCGCGGCCCTGATCGGCGAAAACCGCATCCTCGTGCATCACGGCCTGAATGCTCTCAAGCGCACCGCCAATCCCGGGCTGCGCGCTCTGCTCGACCATACGCGTCTCGGCGATGACATGACCGCCGGCGACATCGGCTGGAAGATCGGCCCGCTACTCAACGCCGCCGGCCGCGTCGGCACGGCCATGGCCAACATCCGCCTGCTCACCGCCGCCTCGGCCCCCGAGGCCCACGAGGCGCTCAAAGGCATCATCACCGAAAACGACGAACGCCGGCGCCTGACGCAGATCCTGACTACCGATCTGATCGCCGAGGCCGAGGCCAATCCGCTCTATAAGACCCGGGCTTCGCTGGTCTTCGCCGGCGAAGGCTGGCATCAGGGCGTGGTCGGAATCGTCGCCAGCCGCCTGGTCGAGACCTTCGGCAAGCCGGCCTGCGTGATCGCCCTCGATCCCGCCCTGCCCGCCACCGCCGACTGCCCGGGGCGCCCGTCGCTGGGCAAAGGCAGCCTGCGCTCGATCCCGCAGATCCATCTCGGCGAGGCCATTGATGCCTGTCGGCCATTCATCATCAAGGGCGGTGGCCATGCCATGGCCGCCGGCCTGTCGATTCGCGGGGATCAGGTCGCGGCCTTCATCGAGGCCTTCGAGCGCCACGTCGCCCAGCGCGTGCCGGTGGGCAGCATGACTCAGCAGACCGAGTTCGATGGCGAAGCCGCGATCGCCGAGCTCGATGGTGAATTCTTCACCTACCTCGACCAGCTCGGGCCGTTCGGCATCGCCAATCCCGAGCCGATCATCCGCCTGCAGCACGCCTCGTTCATCAGCAAGCCCCGGCTGTTTGGCAAGGAGGGCGAGCACCTCAAGGGCGCGCTCACCGATCCTGGCGGCGGCATGCGCGAACTGCTCGCATGGCGCGCCGCCAAGCACGCCACGACCTTCACCTCGGCAGGCAGCACCTTCGATCTCTTGGTGCGTCCGCAGGCGGCGCGCTGGCGCGGCGAATTGCAGCCGCGCCTGGTCTTCGTCGACGGCAAGAGCCACTAGCCCGCACCCCCGCCATGGCACGCGATCTGCTGGCCCCGGCCCCCTTCGTGAAGTACGCCGCCTGGCGTCTGGCGCGGGTCCTGGCGCGGGATCTCACTGCCGCCGGTGCGGGCCTGCTGGCGCGCGCCTGCGGCGAGCTGATGTGGTGGTGCGATGCCCGGGGTCGTCGCACGCTCAATGCCAACCTCACACCGTTGATTCCCGATGCCCCGGCCCGCGCCCGGGCAGTGCGTCGCGGCTACATCGCCTGCGCCGAACACCTCGCGCACATGCTGCGCTTGGATCGCGTCGCGCGCAATCCGCGGGCGGTGCAGCTCTGCGATCCGTGGGGCGTCTTCGACAGCGCAACCGCCACCCAAGGACTACGTGGGCCGCTGATCCTCGCCACCCTGCACCAGGATTGGACCCGGATCCTCGCCGCCCTCCATGCCCACGGCCTAGTCGACGACCTGGCGGTGGTGGCGTTGCCGGCCGGCGACGCTTGGGCCGATGGCGAACTCACCTATCTGCACCAATGCCTCGACGCCAAGGTGCTGCCGTGGGCCGGCGCCGCCCGCGGGGCCCTCCAGCACCTACGTCGCGGTGGCGTGCTTGGCCTGCTGGCCGATCGCGATTATGCCGGCAATGGAATCACCATGCACTGCCACGGGCACACCTGGCGGGTACCCAGCGGACCGGCAAAGCTGGCGTTGCACAGCGGAGCTCCGCTGGTGCCGTTCGTATGGATCCGTGAGACCCTGGTCGTCGGGCAACCGCTGGTGGTGCGTAATGCCGCCGAGGTCGTCACCGCCACGCGGGCCCTGGCGCGGTTCCAGCTGCGCGTGCTCGCCGCCAATCCCGCGCGGTGGGTGGCTTTCCATCGGCTCATGACCCGCGTCCAGTAGATGTTTAGGTGCCCCTGATCGCGGAGCATCGTGGTGCAGCGAGAGCCACGCGCATGCTGATCTCCTCAGCATACTACGTGGAACTTGATATGATTTTTGATCACTTATGGCGGATACCACCAGTAGTGGACTCGGACCAGTCAACGGGGCACAGGGGCAATAACACAAAAAAAACATCGCTGCAATTGCTTGCAGCGATGTTCGTTAAAACCTTGGTACCCACTAGTGGACTCGAACCACTGACCCCTACCATGTCAAGGTAATGCTCTAACCAACTGAGCTAAGCGGGCGTACCCTCTGACTTGCAGAGGGGAGGGATCATTGAGCGAAATCGGAATCGTCAAGCCCCCTACCAAAGCCCGAGCCGGGCTCGACTGCTGACCACGGTTCTCGTCAAAAATCCCCGTGTACCAGGAGCGGCGAGGGATGATGCCCTTGGTTTCGCAAATCAAGAATCAGCTGAGGGCGAGCCAGGGAGAAACGCAATTGGACGAGCAGGTGACTCCCCTGCGTTGCCCTGGAATCGACTGTTCGGACCAGGCCGACCACCCCCTTGGTCATGGATCCGTCACCGCGACTACCTCCTGGTAACGGATCCTAACCCAAGCGTATTCACTGGCGCGCGATCCATTCACGGGGTGAAAATCCGTAGTGCCGGGAAAAGACACGGTGGAATTGTGTGTAACTGCCAAAACCGCTGGCCAGGGCAAGATGGGTGAGGTTGAACTGCGGTCGCCAATCGCGCACGATGCGTTCGAGGCAATGTCGCTGACGATAGGTGACGATGCTGATTCCCATTTCCCGGAGGAAAATCCGTCTCAGGAGGTTGACCTGAATACCGATGCGCTGCGCGATATCTTCCGTGCTAACCGAAGGATCCTCCAACACCCAACTCGCCGCCTTGGCGACCGCGGGATGGAGGTCGACCGCGTTGGCCAGCGGTGAACCGATTTTGAAATAGGCCCAGGCTCGCGCCAGCAGAAACGCCAAGCCATCATTGATGCCGGTGACCGTGTCGGCTCGGGCAACTTCTTGAATGAGCTGCCCGAGCTGTCGGCTAGACACCGCAGGAAGAGGCGTCGCGAACACGCCAGCGGGATCCACCATGGAAAGAACTGGATCCACGGCAGCGCGATCGATGAGCGCGGGACTCCAGACGGCCTTATGCATCCGAAAATCGGGCGACTGTTGATACAGACAATGGATCTGTCCTGGGAACAGCCACAGCAACATGCCTGGAGACATGCGGTACTGTCGCTGGCCGACTAAGTAACGCCCCGTGCCATACTGCACCAGGTTCAGTTCCAACTCCGGATGTTGGTGGTGATAAAGCCGGACGAGTTCCGATTTTGGCGGCTGTGCCGGCCATGCCGCGCCCAAGTGGCCGCGCTGGAAGTCCAGCACCTCTCTCCAAGGGGCAGGCAAGGCTGGGATGGGATCGGTCATTGAACAAAATGGTAAGTTATCCGCTGATCATGCAAAGACGGCGGGCTGCAGGTGATCATGCTGCATTCCAGGAGCGCCTATGACCCATCCCGTCCTTTCTGCCGATCAGATCGATCACTACTGGCGCCATGGTTATGTGGTGGTCCGAGGATTAGTCCCCGTTCCCGTCACCCGGCGCGTCATCGCCGCCGCTGAACGAAAGGCCACCAAGGAGACATTCCGCCAGGATGCCAAGCATTGGCTCAGCATCTGCCTCGATTTCACTGCGCTTGATGCGGAACCGGAGATCCACGAGGCCTTGGTGACGCCACGGGTTATCGACGCCGTGGAGCAGCTTTTTGTTGGACCGGCACGATGCTTCTACGCCATGCTCGCGACAGTGAATCCTCACGGAGGCCGCGGTCTCGCCTGGCACCAGGACAACCAATATACCACGGTGCTTGGTCATGCCCTCAACACCTTCATCGCCTGCAATTGTGGAGTCTCAAAACCTTGGCCGGTCCAGTCTCAATACTCTGGCCAGTTGTTGGGGTTGGTGTAGCGGTCTGATCAGGTTTGGCTATGGTGCAGGCGTGCCGGTCGGAGGG
>JBIILZ010000193.1:0-4572 GCA_044338255.1 Planctomycetota bacterium
GCCTCACCAGATTGGTGGGGCGGCAGAATGGGTAGATCTGATGACATGGCATACACTTACGGCGATACGGTGGATGCCAACTGCGTTTTTGAGGTTAAAGGTCGAGGCGATCACGGGTGACCCCGCAGGATCGCTGGTTCGTGATCGCCTGCCACTCGTCGAGGTGTCTACGACCGATAGTCGGCGTTCTCGCTGATATATTCGTGTGTCCGATCCGCCCCCAGTACCGTCGCGGTGGCCGGTCCGGCATTGAGTTCGACGCCGATCTCGACGCTGCGCTCGTGCGGCGGCCAGCTTACCGGCGGGCGGAAGGTCAGGCCGTCGGCGGGGGGGATGCTGGCATACAGTTCGGCAGCCTTGAAGTGCGCGATCAGCGCGCGTTCCTTGTCGGGGTCGAGGCGGAAAGCGCCGTCGCGGAAGATCTCTACGCCGCCTAAAGTCAACCGCGTGCGCGACAGATCGAGGTCGGAGCGCACCGCGCCGACGTGTTTGCCGATCGCCGCCACCAGCCGTCCGACGTTGGGATCGTTGCCCGCGACCGCGCACTGGAAGAGCGGCGAATTGACGATCGCCTTGCCGATCGAACGCGCGACTGCCACATCGGGCGCGCCGCTGACCTGCACGCGGATGACGTGGTGCACGCCTTCGCCATTGCGCACGACGTCTTCGGTCAGGTCGGCGCACACTTGCCGCAGGGCGGCGCGAAAAGCTGCGCGGAAGTCGCTGCGATCCAGGCAGGCGACCTTGCCCGAGGCCAGGGCGACGATGGTGTCAGAGGTGCTGGTATCGCTGTCGATCGACATGCAGTTGAAGGTCGGATCCACGGCCTCGTGCAGGGCCGCGCGCAATTCATCCCGCGGGATGTCGAGATCGGTGAGGATGTACACCAGCATCGTCGCGAGGTTGGGCTCGATCATGCCGGCGCCCTTGGCGATGCCCACGACGCAGCCGGCGCCATCGGCGCCCAGGCCGTCGACACGGCGGATCTTGGGATAGAGATCAGTGGTGCAGATGCCTTCGGCGGCGGGCAGGATGCTCGCCGATTGCAGAGCGGTGAGGGCTTGCGGTAGAGCGCCGATGATCGCCTCGGCGGGCAGCTGCCAGCCGATCACGCCGGTTGATGAGGGCAGCACGGCGGTCGCCGGCAGTCCGAGGAGCTTGGCGGTTTCGAGGCAGACCCGCTCAGCGGTTTCGACGCCACCGGGGGCGCAGACATTGCTGATCTTGTTGTTGATGACCAGGGCCCCCAGCAACGGTTCGTGCAGGCGTTGCCGACCGACGATGATCGGCGCACCGGGGAAGGCATTGCGCGTGAACATCGCCGCAAACGACGCCGTCGGTTGATCGAGGGCGATAAGATTGACGGTCATCCGCGCCGGCTTGGCGACTTCCACGGGCATGAACTCGAAGCGATGAGCGCCGACGCGGAAACCTTTCGGTAAACGCTGCTGCGTTGCGAGCCAGGCGCGATGAGCGGATTGGTCGGAGAAGGTCAGGGCGGTGGAGGGCATGGAGGGGGATGATGGAGGGGTCTTTTGGTCGGCAATGTGAAGTCGGGGGGTATTTGGATGCTGGACGCTGGTCGCTGGTCGCTGGTCCCTGGTCTCTGGTCTCTGGTCTCTGGTCACTGGTCTCTGGTCACTGGTCTCTGGTCTCTGGTCTCTGGTCCTTGGTCGTTCGTGGTAGAAGGGGGAATTTCGCATTTGGGTTAGTGGGGTGACTTGGTGCGGCTCCTTGTTCCACCTACCATATCGATCGTGCTCGGCGTCAAGGCTGCCCGCGCCTTTGGCACGGCGCTGCGCGGCCTTGACTCCTGCGCGCGTTCGATCTGGCAGGTTGCACAAGGAACCTTCCATGGCGAATTTTTACAGACTCCAGGTTTATCATCTCGGCCAACAGCAACTGCGCGACATCGCGGTGGTCAGCGATGGGGTACGGTTTGGCGACCTCGCCAATCAGCTTCGTCGTTCAGCCATATCCGTCGTCAGCAATCTCGTCGAAGGCGCTGGTCGCGGTAGCGATGCCGAATTCATCCGCTTCCTGCGCATCGCTCGCGCATCCAATGACGAACTGTCGGCGCAGATCGAAATGCTCTCGGCCATCGTCGGATGTGATCAGACACAACTGCTCGCCCGGAATCAGATCCTGGGTCGCAAGATCTCGGCGCTGATCACAGCATTACGTCACACCTGACATGCAATGCCGGTTGTGTCGCCTTGACCTGCTTCGCCGTGCGGCTGCAGCCTTTGACGGCACATCCCGCTCTATCTTTATCTCTATCTCTATCTCCAGATTCGATCCGCCCACTGGAAAGTCGGTAGAGCCGGAATATCTGGGAGCCTGTCGGAGATAGGCACCTAGACGATCTCTCAGGCTTTCCAGCTACCGCTGGAAAAACGCTGAGCCTGACGTTCGGCCATCCAATGACAGATCTGCCACAGATCGGTCACGGGCTGTCGCGTCCATGGCTGGGTGTGCATGTAATCCGGTGGCCCGAATTCTGGAGTCATGGTCGAGGTCTGGAGACCGGCTTTGGCCTGTTCGCGCCAGATGGCGTCCCACCAGCCTTCGTGAGCTGCGAGTGCTCCGGCCCATTCGGGTGCACGTGGATCCGGAACCTGTGGGCCTTGAGCATATCCAACCCGGGCATGGATATGGCGGACGCGCGGGAAAATCCGGGCAAGCACCTGTTCTTCACCCTCGAGTAGACGCTCGGCCACGACACACCAGTGGCTGAAATCGGCACAGAACCACAGTTCGGGTACCTGATCAAGGACTTCAAGCGTGGTCCACGGGCTATAGAAACTGCGACCACGATGCGTCTCGTGAGTTACCGTGAACGGCTGGTCGCGGGTCATCGCGGTGCATTCACGATAAAAAGTGACTCGTTCCGCCAGACTCCAACGGTCGGCGCCGCTATGGAAGTTAACCAGGGTCGGATTCCAGGTTGCGGCCACCTGCAAGAGACGACGGAAATCGGCGACGTGCTCAGCCACGGTGGCACCACCGGTGAAAAACATCGGCAGCAATCCCAGGTTGTTGGCCGTGAGAGCTTCACGAAGGAGCTGCGCCTCCGCTGGTTGCCACCACTGCACCGGGGTCTCGATCAGGCGAAAGCCCGCCTCGCGGAACTTGGGAAAGGAGGTTTCAAAATCCTCGGAGACACCCCAGAGGTGACGGCAGGCGATCAGATCCATGTTGGTATGTATGTGACCTTTGGAACTGTGCGCAAGACCACTCATCCGACGCAGACGAACATGCTAAAATTGCCGCCGTTCGCCTGCGGAACCTGGATCCGTCCTTGGTTCACGAGTTTGGATGCCAGCCAGTAGCCATCCCGGTATCGGCTCAGGATCTTCAATCGCGACGGGTGCGGACGAACACGTCCTATGACCAGGGACCAGGGACCAGGGACCAGCGACCAGCGACCAGCGACCAGTGACCAGCGACCAGCGACCAGTGACCAGCGACCAGCGACCAGTGACCAGTGACCAGGGACCAGCGACCAGTGACCAGCGACCAGCGCCCAGAAAAATCACCTACTCGGCTCAATCTCCGCCGTCATCGATCCCTTCGAACTCGCTATCCGCGGATCAGCCCCGTAGGCATGGACCTGTTCCTGTTTCAGCTCAGCGCGTTCCTTGCTCGTGGTGTCGACGATGACCCGTCCGGCGGTGTCGACCTCGATCGCCATCAGCAGGGCTTTATCGCGGCTGTGGCCGAAGATCTTCCCCAGCATCTCGACCACGTATTCATAGGTGTGATCGTCGTCATTGAGCAGGATGACGTGCCATAAGGGTGCCGTGCGGTTGGCCTGGCGCGGCTTCAGAACGGGGGCGGCAGTGGTCATAGGCGGCTTATTAGCGGCAATCCTAGGAGTCTGTCGGTGATAGGCCAGCAAGGCTGACTCGGCCAACGCCGGAGATGCCTGGCTAGACCGAGTCAGCCGACCGAATCTATTCCCGACAGACTCCTAGGGCTTCTGCGGTGGTCGCTGAAAGTTCGGAGCCTGGCCCAGCCTCTCCCAGAACGCTGCCGGAACGTTGTTGGGGTCGATTATTTCGACGCGCGTGCGCGCAACCTGGGCGAGGCAGGTGAAGTGTTTTTGATTGGCGGTGACGAGGTAGACGGCACCGAGACGATCGGCGGCCATCAGGTGCAGCGCGTCATAAATAGCACTGCCACCGAGACCGCTCGCAGCAGCCACATCGAGCGCACGGTCGTAATCCTTGGCGGTCAGCGCCACTGGAGCGAGTCGTGGAGCGAGTGACGTGCGGATGAGCGTCAGGGCCTGGCTCGGCGTGCAACGTGGGGCGAGCGGCAGAGCGACGAGCACGCGGTGCGCTTCGGCGAGGGCGTGGGTGGTGCAGCGGTAGGAGCCAGGTGTCGCGGCCGCAGCGGCCAGGTGCCGGGCATTTGGCCCATGGTGCGGGTGGGTCGCAAGGCAATGGCATTGCGATAACAACGATGTGTGAAACAGCCTGAAAAATCAGGGATATTTCACTTGTATGTAGCCTGCAGTAATTTTTGGCGACTGCATGGACATCTCTCGTCGCGCACTGCGCTATCCCG
>JBIILZ010000093.1:0-15669 GCA_044338255.1 Planctomycetota bacterium
CAGAGACCAGAGACCAGAGACCAGAGACCAGAGACCAGAGACCAGAGACCAGAGACCAGAGACCAGAGACCAGAGACCAGAGACCAGAGACCAGAGACCAGAGACCAGCGACCAGTTTATGAAGCGCTCTAAGCTCGAAGCTCGTTCCCTGGTCGGCATGGCCGACCAGGGAACGTCGTCAGGCGTTGAGCAGCAATTCCTGGACGCGCTTGGCGAAGCCGGCGGGGTCGGCGATGCGGCCGCTTTCGGCGAGGATCGCCTGATCGCGCAGGACGCGAACGTGGACCTTGGCCTTGTCGGCATCCGTGCCCTGCAGGGTCTGGAGCTTGTTCACCAGCGGGTGGCCGGGGTTCAACTCGAGAATGCGCTTCGAGGCCGGGATCGGCTGGCCCATCTTGCGCATCAACTCTTCCATCTGCGGCGAGGTACTGTGCTCCTCGCCCACCAGGCAGCACGGGCTGTCGGTGAGACGATGCGACAGGCGCACTTCGCCGACTTCATCGCCCAGGGCATCCTTGACGAAGGTGATGAATCCGCCCAATTCCTTGGTCTTTTCTTCGAGGTCCTTCTTCTCTGCGTCGGTGCCCAGATCTTCGCTGCCCTTGGCCACGCTGACCAGTTTCTTGCCGTCGAATTCGGTGACGTGGCCGGCAACCCATTCATCGACCGGATCGACCATGAACAACACTTCATAGCCGCGCTTGGCGAAGCCTTCGAGATGCGGCGATGATTTGGCGGCCGCGACGTTGGCAGCGGTGACATAATAAATTGCCGGCTGGCCTTCGGCCATGCGTGCAACGTAGCTCTCCAAGCCGACCTTGGTCTCGCCCTCGGTCTTGGTCGATGCGTAACGGGCGAGGCGCTGGATCTTGTCCTTGTTCTCGAAGTCGTTGACCAGGCCTTCGCGGAGGATCGGGCCGAAGGCCGCATCAACCTTAGCGAAAGCGGCCTTGTCGGCCTCCTCGCTGGAAGCCGCGAGCTTCGCCAAGTGGTCGAGGATCCGCTTGACCAGCTGCTTGCGCAGCTTGGCGACGGTGTCCTGCTGCTGGAGGATCTCACGCGAGACGTTCAACGGCAGATCGTCGCTGTCGACGACCCCGCGCACGAAGCGCAGATATTCGGGCAGCAGATCCTTGCAGTCGTCCATGATGAAGACGCGGCGGACATACAGGCTCAGCCCGCGGCGGTCGCGATCGAACAGATCGTGCGGCTTCTCGCTAGGGATGAACAGCAGCGCGCTGAAAGACAGGGTGCCTTCGACGACCACGTGCAGGCGCGTCGCGGGCTCGTCCCACTGCTTGCAGGCGCTCTTGTAGAATTCGGTGTACTCGGTGTCGCTGATCTGGTCCTTGGGGCGCGTCCACAAGGCCTGGCCGGCGTTGACCTGTTCGGGCTCGGGCTTGACGCCCTTGGCCTTGTCTTCATCCGAAACGTACTTCGGCAGCATCACCGGATAGCTGACGTAATCGGAGTACTTCTTCACCAATTCGCAGAGCTTCCAGGTCTCGGCGAAATCCTTGGCGTCATCCTTGAGATGCAGGGTGACGGTGGTGCCGCGCTGGGCGCGAGAGATGGTTTCGGTGGCGAAGTTGCCGTCGCCGGCCGATTCCCAACGCACACCGTGATCGGAGTCGAGCGTCGCGCTGCGGCTCTCGACGACGATGCGATCGGCGACCATGAATGCCGAATAGAAACCGACACCGAACTGCCCGATGAGGTTGGAGGATTTGCCAGCCTCGCCCATGGCTTGCAGGAACTGCTTGGTGCCGGACTTGGCGATGGTGCCGAGGTGCTCGATGGCTTCGGCTTCGGTCAGGCCGATACCGGTGTCGGTGATCACCAGGGTCTTGCCCTCGGGATCGGCGGTGATGTCGACCTGCAGGCGATCGTCGCCGACCATCAGCTTGGCGTTGGTCAAGGCATTGAAGCGCAATTTATCGCAGGCGTCAGAGGCATTGCTGATCAACTCACGCAAGAAGATCTCGCGGTCGCTGTACAGCGAATGGATCATCAGGTGGAGGAGTTGCTGGACTTCGGTCTGAAATGCGTGGGTGGCCATAGTAATTTTCGGCAGTTTTTTTCGGCAGTGGTTGGTACGGACGATCACCCCTGGTCAAATTGACAGGGACGCCACCATACATGCACGTCCGATGCCAAATCCCCCTCGACCCGCAGCCGAGCGCCAACTGGTCGCCCTCGACCTCGATGGAACCCTCCTGGGCTACGACAGCACCTTGCCCAGCGGACATGTGCATGCGATCCGTCGCCTCCATGATCAGGGCGTACTGGTCGCCATCGCCACCGGGCGCATGGTACTGACCGCGCAATGGGTGCACGATCAACTGCGGCTGAGCACCCCGCTCATCGCCTTCAATGGTGGCTGGGTGGGCAACCCCGGGAATCCGCATGAGGCGCCCTTGGCAGTGGCGGCCCTGACCGAGCTCGAGACGCGCGCGATCATCGCCGTGCTCCGCGATTTCCCCGGCGCTACCTGCGGCTATCCCGATGCCCGCACCTGGTTGATGGATTGCGAAATCCCCGCCACCCAGGGCTGGCGCGAGATCTACCGTATCGACATCCGCATCGATGATGAGCCATTCCGTGAATGGCGCGGTCCGAGCCACAAGGTGATGTTCGTCACCGACCCCCTGCTGGTGCCCGAAGTCAGCACGCGCTTGCGACGGATCTTCGCCGGGCGATTCCAGGTCGTCGCCAGTCAGCACGATCGCATCGAGATCCTTCCCGGGCCGGTGACCAAGGCCTGGGGCCTGGAACACCTCGCCCGGCATCTCGGAGTCGCCCGCGCCAACGTCTGGGCGGTGGGCGACGCCGACAATGACCGTGAGATGATCGCCTGGGCCGGTCACGGCTGCGTCATGGGCCAAGCCCACCACTCCTTGAAGAACCTCGCCCGCCATGTCCTGCCGGGAGTCCATGCCCGCGGCTTATGCGCACTACCGGGGCTGATGGCGCGACACCTGTGAGCGTGAGCGTGAGCGTGAGCGTGAGCGTGAGCAAGAGCGCGAGCGCCCGCGCCTGGCTGTGGTGCCCGGCCTATCCGCTGGCGGATGCGTCCGCCCACCTCGCCTGCCTGAACGCCGCCGACCGCCTGTGCACCGCGCTCGGTCTCGCCTTGACCGCCTCCCCGCTGCTCGCCGAGCACGCCGGTCTCGGCGCCTGGCTCCCGGCACCACTGCGTCACAACGACCTACTCGCGGGCATCGCCACGGTCGGCGCCGAGGGCTGGCTGCTCGCCGGACGCGGCGGCTACGGCTGCCTCGACTTGCTCGCAGTCCTACCTGCGGGGCCGCTGCCACGCCTCATCGGCTACAGTGATCTTACCGTCTTGCATGCCGCCTGGCAGGTGCGCGGCGAAGCCGGCGGGCTGTACGGCCTGATGCCGGGCGTGCGCCATGGCACCCGCGCTTTGGAGACCACCATCGCCCTGGCGCGAGGTGAAGCCGTAACCTTTGCCAACCTCCCGGCGACCGTGGTGCTGCGTCCGGGTACTGCCGACGGGCCGTTATTCGCCGGCTGCTTACGGGTGCTTGCCGGCCTTGCTGGAACCCCATGGATGCCGCGTTTACGTGGGCATATCGTGGCCCTCGAAGACATCGATGAGCGGCCCTATCGCATGGATCGCGACTTGTTCCAACTCCATGCCAGCGGTGCGCTCGAGGGCATCAGCGGCCTGGTCTTTGGGGCCTTCCCGGCGACCCTCGACGCGCGTTATGGCGGACCCGCGGCGATCGACATCGCCCGCGCCTGGGCGACGCGATTGCAGGTACCGGCGATCTTCGGCCTGCCCTTCGGCCACGACGCCGATCCGCTGTCGCTGGCGCAGGGCCGTCGCACCGAGCTCGAAGTCGGCGCTGATGACTGGCGGATGACGCAAACGTCGACAGCAAAACCGTAGATCGAATTAGGATTCCCCGCATGCAGCAGCGTCCCGGATTTACCCTTATCGAACTGCTGGTGGTGATCGGCATCATCGCCGTGCTGGCGGCCATGAGCCTGCCGATCATCTCGATGATCCGCAAACAGGCCAAGGACGCCTTGTGCCGGAATAACTTGCAGCAGATCGGTATCGGCATCACTGGCTTTCAGCAGGTGAACAATAACCGTTTTCCAGCAACTTTCGCCTCGCTGTTCGCGAGCGGCGGGGTCATGGCCAGCGAATCCCCAAAACTCTTGTTATGCCCATTCGATGCACAAAAGGGCAGCAGTAGCGAGATGGGGCGTCCGCTCAGTTGGGGCTTGTTGCCGGAATTGTACCAGCCTAGCTGCAGCTACATATTCGAAGCCGCGGATGTGAACATGAATACCAACGTAAAGAGTTGGCTATTCGATGACGGCTCGCAATGGGGCGACAATGGACGAATTACCTGGGCGGATGCCAAGGTGTATGCCTTGAAACACGATAACACCGGCAACCGCCCATTCCGCTTATCCGACTTTCCGATCGTGCGTTGCTTCTGGCATGCGAAATGGCCTGCATCCTACAGCGCGTCCGCCGAAAAACGTGTCCTCAATCTCGCCTGGGATATGAGTCTCTTCTGGTCGATCCCGAAGTGGGAAGACCAGATGCGCGGCAATTGATTCAGCCCAGCCACCACACCTGCCGCCCATCATCGATCTCCTGCCCGCGCAGGCTCGGCCAGCAGGCGCGCACGCGCAGTCCGACGCTGGCTGCCAAGTCCGCGATCTCATCCTCCGCATACAGGCGCACCGATTCCGTATAGACATGGACGCTGCCATCGGTCCGCGAAATATGCACGTCTTTGAGCACCCGCGGGCCATCGATACGGCGCTGTTCACGGATCGTCAAACCGGCGACCGACTTCACGCTCTCGGCCACCAGCCCGGCGCGTACGCGCTGCGGATCGGGAAGGTCGAGGATCAGGCTGCCACCGGCAGCAAGCTGTCCGGCCAGCGCCGCCAAGGCCCGGCCGTTGTCGGCTTCATCGAAATAACCGAAGGCCGTGAACAGCACCAGCACCGCCGAGAAACCGCCGGCAAAGGGGATCGCACGGACATCGGCACGGCTCACCCGGCCGTACACCGCGGGGCGGGTCGCCGCTGAACGCAGCAGATTGGCGCTGTAATCGAAACCAACGGCGGTGATGCCCGCGCGCTGCAGCGCCGCCAGATGCCGACCATTGCCACAGCAGGCATCGAGCACCGGACCGCTGCCGAGGTGCGGCAACAAGCCGGCGATCTCGGCCGTGGCCGCGTCATCGCTGCGGTGGGCATAGACCGCTTCATAATCTGGCCCGAAAGCCGCTTGCCACCACGGCGTTGATGAGGTCGTCATCACCAGCGGACCTCGTCCAATGTCATCACCGTGTAATGCGCACCGGCGTCGCGTAGCTCATCAGCGCCGATGATGCCGACGAAACCCACCACCCGGCAGCCGGCAGCGACCCCAGCTTTAACGCCGCTGAGGCTGTCTTCGATGACCAGACAACGTGACGGTGGCACCGACAGCCGGGCGGCGGCGAGCAGGTACGGTTCTGGGTCGGGCTTGTGGTTGGTGACGTCTTCGTGGCAGATGCGCACCGGCAGGCGCTCGGCCAGACCGGTGACGGACAAGGTCAGGGCAGCGAGGTCGCGCACGGCGCTGGTCACCACGTGGGTGAAAACCCCGCTTTCGGTGGCGCGCGTTAGCAGGCCGCGCACCCCTGGACGCAGCTCGATGCCTTCGCTGCGGTACATGTCTTTGAGGACCTCGGTTTTGCGCTGCACCCAATCGACGACATCGGCACTGCGCCCACTGCGCGCCAAGAGGCTACGGTAGAAGACCTGATCACCCTTGCCGACATTGCCGACCACATCGGCATGGCTGACGGGCATGTCGACAGTTGCCAAAAAGCGTTTATGGGCCTCGAAGTGCCGCGGCTCGGAATCGACGATCGTGCCATCCAGATCGAGGAGCAGGGCAGCCGGACGGGCGAGGTGACGGGGCATGGACCGGCATGGTGCGCTGCCCGGGCTACAAAAACAACCGACCCCCTGGGGTAGCCCAGGGGGTCGGGGATCGACGTAGGTGGTGGTTGTCACCACAGCAAAGGTCGCCGCACTACCCGTGCGGCGCAGCACTTCATGAGGGTGCACGCGGGTCTGAGTCAGAACCCGTAAGACACCGACGTTCGATCATTCAAAACGCAATCCGCCGGCTTCCAGCAGACTGTCGAAATGTGCTAGACGGCAACACGATATGATTTGGCCTCCTTATCGTGGATTTTCCGCAGCTGAGCAGCTGCCTTGTCATGAACCATGTCGATGGCGGAATAGATGGTCTCTTCCGCGTCATGCGCCACGACATCCCGGCCGTGGGGAAGGTGCATGTCGACATCAACCCGAATCCGATTCTGCTCCTGTGGATGAATGGTCACGTGGACCTTCTTGAGCCCGGCGTGGTACTTGGAGAGGGTGCCGAGTTTATCGGAGATGTAGGTCTTCACCTTATCGGTAACCTGGTAGTGCACGCCTGAGATCTGGAGTTCAACCATGGGGATCCTTACGATGGCAGGGGATGACCCTGCGACTACTTGCGTTGCGCGACTACCGGTGCCCAGCAGTAGTCAGGGTTGGTGTTTGAGGCCTTGCTGGGTGCCTCATGGCTTCATTATAACCATGTAACCCGGTCGCCGTCAACAGGGCTCTGCTGTACATCGGTAAAACAAACGCATTTGCCGCAAATGCTTCGATTTTCTCATATAAGCCCGGCGCCTGGCAATTCCCACTTCCACTCTCGTTCCCATCGCCCTAGACTCCCCCGTCTTTTCCGTAAGGTCGCCTGACGTGAACTTCTCCGGCCGCCACATCATCTCGATCACCGACTTCACCCGCGACGAGATCAGCCAGGTGCTGGCCCAGGCGCGCGAACTCGAACTGCGTCCGCGCGCCGACCTCCTCGCCGGCAAATTAATGGCGACGCTGTTCTTCGAACCATCGACGCGTACGCGCCTGTCCTTCGAGGCGGCGATGAACCGCTGCGCCGGACGGGTGATCGGTTTCAGCGACGCCGGCACCAGCAGCGCCAAGAAGGGCGAGAGCCTCTCCGACACCATCCGCATGGTCGACCAGTATGCGCATGTGATCGTCATGCGGCATCCGCGGGACGGTTCGGCCCGTCTCGCCAGCGAAGTCTCGAAAGTCCCGGTGATCAACGGTGGCGATGGCGCCAACCAGCATCCCAGCCAGACCTTCCTCGATCTCTACACGATCACCAAATTGTTCCCGCAGCTTGAGCGCGGCGAGCCGTTGACCATCGCCTTTGCCGGCGATCTCAAGTATGGCCGCACGGTGCATTCGCTGCTCTCGGCGCTGTGCCTGTTCAAGGCCGAGTTGCTGCTGGTGGCGCCGCGCGGCCTGGAGATGCCGCAGCACTACATCGACGAAGCGCGCAGCGCCGGGCTCACCGTCAGCACCGTCGATTCACTGCAGGAGGCTATCGATCGCAGCGACGTGCTGTACATGACCCGCCTGCAGGAGGAGCGTTTCCCGGATCCCCTGGAATTCGACCATATCAAGGCCAGCTACCGGGTCACCACCGCCATGCTGCGCAGCGCCAAGCCGAGAATGCGCATCCTCCATCCGCTGCCGCGGGTCAACGAGATCGCCCGCGAGGTCGACGACACCCCGCACGCACATTACTTCGCCCAGGCGGGCAATGGCGTGCCGGTGCGGCAGGCCCTGCTCGGCCTCGTGACCGGAGCACTGTGACCGACATGACCGATCCCCTTCCCACGACGCCACCAACGGCCTCGATCTCACGCGTGCGCCAAGTCGAGGCCCTCGCCAATGGCACGGTGATCGATCACATCCCCAGTGACATGACCCTGAAAGTCGCCCATCTGCTTTCGGATGCCGCCGATCAGGTGTTCATCGGCATGAATCTGCGCTCGACCCGCATCGGGCGCAAAGGCGTGGTCAAGATCAGCAACCGCGAGATCGTCGGCAAGGCCGCCAGCTCGTTGGCCCTCATCGCTCCGAGCGCGACGATCTGCATCATCCGCAATTATGAGGTGGTGGCCAAGCATCAGATCCCGACCCCGGCGGTGTTCGCTGACATTGCCCGCTGCGCCAATCCCAATTGCGTCACCAACCACGAGAAGTGCGGCTCGCGGTTCAAGGTCATCTCGCAGAATCCATTGAGCGTACGCTGCCAATATTGCGAACGGACCTTCGACGCGGCGGAATTGAGCCTCCTTTAATTTTCAAACAGCCAGACATACTCGCGCAATGCGTACGCTTGCCCGATGGATGTTGCTGATCCTCGCCAGCGTTTGCGCCTATGCGGCGGAAGCCATGCCGGCTGAGATGCAGAAGACCCTCGACGCCCTGGAGAAGAGCGTCAATTGCAACTGGCAACGCACCCCGCTCAACACCGTGCTCGCAAGCCTCGCCAGCAGCGAGCATATCGTCCTGACGCTCGACCCGACGGTTGCCGAACGCGGCACGCAAAGCGTCACCCTGCATGCAGCGAATACCCCCCTGGGTGGCGTTCTCGAGCGTCTCGCCAGCCGCTTCGCTCTGGATGTGCAGATCCGCAATGATGGCGCGGTCATGCTGGTGGGGGTCGCCGGTGCCAAGCCGGCGCCGGATTGGGTCGACGACGCCCTGCCGGTGCGCAAATTCGAGCCGACCGGGCGCTACTACCGCCTTCCGCCACCCAACGGTTGGGATGATCCGGTCAAAGCCCTCGATGACACCGAGATCGCCACTCTGACCAAGCCCACCGCTGCCACCTGGGCCCGCCTGCTCGACGGCCACATCAATCGTATCGAGGCCTGGCATGTCGAACACAGCGCCCCGCCGGCCGAGCTGATCACTTTTCTCAAGGCCAACCCCGGCGTGCGCAAAGAATTCTGGCGCGCGCTCGATCCGCGCTTTGACGATGTCCAGGCCGCCTGCCGCATCCTCAATGAACTGCGCCTGAGCGATGAGAAGAACTTCCTGCTCAACTATCAGGTGGCGATCGCCATCGCCGTGGTCCACGATACGCCGGCAGCGGCGGTGAGTTCGCGCTTTCATGCGCTGTGGGCGGTCACTGCGTCGCAGTTCGGACCACCGCTTACCTATCTCGAGATCTGGGACTATTTCACCAACCCCAAGCATCAGGCACAATTCGTCTTCAAACCCCGGACTCTGCCCTGGACGGTGCTCACGCAGCTGGTTGATCTCGATGTCAGCCAAGCCGAGATCGATTGGGCACTGAGCCAATACAAGGGCAAGAAACTTGACTTCGACGGACTCTACCAATCCGTCCCCTACGACTACGACAAGCTTGCCCATGCCAGCACCAAGCTCGGCAGCAAACCTTATACCCTGGTGAACCTGCGCACCTTGGGCGGAGTCTGCGTCGATCAGGCGCATTTCTCGTCGCGGGTCGCCAAGATTTTCGGCGTGCCGTCGGTCAAATGCGGTGGCAGCGGCCGTTATGGCGGCGTCGGGCACTGCTGGAGCGGCTATCTTGCGGCCAAGGGCAAATCTCCCGAGCTGGCCTTCACCGGCCGCTACCAGGGCGATTACTATTATTTCGGTACAGCTTTCGATCCCCAGACCAGCACGGAATTGCTCGATCGCGACATCGAGCTGCTGTATGCCGGCGCCAGCAGCGGCGGTGAGTCGTGGGCTACCGCCGCCCATCTCGCACGCATCGCGCGCAACCTCGACGGCCATCCCGAGCAGGCGATGACCATCGCCCGGGAAGCCGTCAAACGCAGTCCGCTGGTCGCCGAGGCTTGGCGGGTGCTATTGCGCAATGTTCCGCCCGCCGAAGCCGAGAAGACTTGGCAGACGCTGGCCAAGGCCGCCAGCAATTTTCCCGATCTGCTGTGGGAAGGTCTCCGCCTCACCCTCGAGCGCCTGCAGCCCAACGACAAGTCCCGCCAGAAGCTGTATGACAGCGCATACGCCCTCGCCGGTGCCGCCAAGCGCCCCGACATCGTCATCCAGATCCGTCTCGCGCAGATCGGCGAATTGGCCGCTGCGAAGCAGGACAAGGAGGTCATCACCCTGGCCTTCGAAACCGTACGCACCAACATCAAAGAGGGCACCTTGATCATGCCCCTGGTCAAACGGGTGGTCGAGTTGGCCAATGAGTTCAAGCAATCTGACGCCGGCTTCCGCATGAATGTGGTCAAGGATACCTTCGCCAAGATCGCGACCGACTTCCCCAAGAGCCGCGGCAATGAGATCTCCCCGGCGTGGAATGAATGGCAGCAATTGGTGAGCTCGTTGAAGTGACCTGCTGAGCCGTAATCTCAGGCGATGACCTTTACTCCGCGTTGCCTGGAATCGATCCGTGCCGAAGCCCAGTCCTTTGCCGATGAGCGCGATTGGCAGCAATTCCACAGTCCGCGCAATCTCCTGCTGGCGGTGCTCAGCGAGCTCGGCGAGGCCGCCGATATCGTCCGCTGGCAGGGTGACAGCGAACCGGCAATTCCGGTAGATCGCCGTCAAGAATGGAATGACGAAATTGCCGATGCCTTCACCCTGCTCGTGCGTTTGGCCGACTGCAGTGGCGTCGATTTGAGCCAAGCCTTTGCCCATAAGCTTGCTTTGGCTCGAACTAAATATCCGGTAGATGGCTTTAAGGGCTCCAACCGCAAGTACCGCCAAGCACCGCCGCTGTAAACCAAAGCATTCATTGTGGCTTCATGCCGCACTGTTAACCACTAGCGACGCGCCACCAGCGGGCACGCTCTAGGATATCCATGGACGCTCGCCGCCGAACTCAAAGTACTTCCTCTCGCGACACCAAGGCGCGGGCGAGGGCCACCACCAGCTGGATCCTGCGCGAACGCCCGCAGCCATCGGCATCCATTCCGGTTGCGGCTCCGGCAACCGCCATTCTGCAGCCGCATAGCGGAGAACTGCCGAGCTCCCTGCTCGAGCGCCTGATCTCGGATCCGCATTTCCTGGTCACGAGTGCCGATCGTACTCATTGGATCTGTCCGTTCACCGGACGAGCGGTGCCGATCAGCGGTGGACGCCTGGCTACCGCCCGCGCCTACCTCGAACGCTCGGGCGTGTGGCGCAACCTCGCGCCCTTGTCGAGCGCGCGTCTCGAAATCGAACGCTGGCGTTATGACATCTCGGTGCGCTTGGCGCACGAAGCGCGCCTGCGCCTGTTCTCACGCCAGGGCCTGGGCTGGATCAACCCCTACAACGGCAGCCTGCATGCCTCGGTGAGACTCGAAGACGGCACGCTAACGCCGCATACCATCACCTGCATCGCGGCGGTGCTCGCGAACTGTCCGGAGGCACGCCTGGGAGTGATGCTGCCGCAAGACGAGCTCATGCGTCGCTACGAGACGCTGCAGCGTTCAGGGACGACCGAGGACGAAACCGAGACCGAGCATACCGACACCACCGAGGTCGTGCCGCTCGAAGATCCCGCCGATCTTGCCGCCAGCCAACCGCAGAACGAAGACCTCAGCCAGGCGCGACGGGTCCAGGCACGCTCGTTCTGCGAGCTGCCGAACCATCAGCGCATCGCGCTGGGCGTCCATTTCGCCCCCTGCGCCGGCGTCAGCGGCGACCTCTACCATGTCACCATCCTTCCCGACAACCGCCTGTTGCTGATGGTCGGCGATGTCAGCGGGCATGGGGTGCAAGCGGCCCTGGTGGTGGCGGCGATGCTCAAGACCCTGCGCTATGTCCTGCGCACCGCCAGCGATCCGGTCGATATCGCTCTCGCCTGCAATGACGAGCTCCGCGAAGACCTCCTCCCCGGGCAATTCATCTCGGCTTACTTCGCGGTCATCGATGCCACGGCCATGACCCTGACGGCGCTCTGTGCCGGCCACCATCCGGCCTTGCTCGTCAATCATCGGCGCGAATTCCCGGTACGGCGCGTGGGCCGCTCGGGCATGGCGCTCGGCCTCGGCAACCGCGAGACCCTGACGCGCATGCTGCGACCGGTGACCATCCCCCTCGAGCCCGGCGACATCCTCGTACAGGCTACCGATGGCCTGCTCGAAGCCTTTGACAGCGACCACAACGAATGGGGCGAAGCCCGCTGGATGGGCAGCACCCTGAGCCTGAGCGAAAGCAAATCCCCGCAGGAAATCGCCGACGGCCTGGTGCAGGATTGTCACGGCTTCACCAAACGCCCGATTGACGATGACCTGACCATCATCGTGGCGCGACTGACGGCGGATGAGTCAAATTGACCTGAGTCTTTAGTTGAATCCCGCCTTCAATAGATAAGTCATTGAATATCAATAAGTTCTACAGGTAGCGTTTGGCATGGGCGGCGCTTCTCCAACAAGCAAGCACCCACGCTGACCTCCATGCCGCCTACCCGCCATATCCTCATTGCCGATGACGACCGCAATCTGCGCGAATCCCTGGGCGAGGTGTTGTCGAGTTTCGGCTGGCAGACCACCGTGGTCGGATGTGGCCATCAGGCCATCACCGAACTCAGCCACACACGCTTCGATCTGCTGCTATCTGACGTCGACATGCCGGACATGACCGGATTCCAGTTGCTGGGATGGCTGCGTGATCACCAGCACCACGAACCAACGCTGCTGATGAGCGCGCGCGCCACTGCCGAATTGGGACGTGAAGCCCAGCGTCTAGGGGCGCTGCGACTCCTCGCCAAACCGATGCAAATGGCCGAACTCAATTCTATCGTGACTTCGATCTTCACCTGAACTTTCAGCTGAAATTTCCTCTGAACTTACCACTGAACTTTCCACTGACCTTACCTCAACACTGAACTGCAACCGCAAAGGATTCCATCATGGGCAAAATCATCGGCATCGATCTCGGCACGACCAACTCGTGCGTCTCGGTCATGGAAGGCGGCGAAGCCGTCGTCATCGCCAATCAGGAAGGCATGCGCACCACCCCCTCAGTGGTCGGCTTCGCTGAGAATGGCGATCGCCTGATCGGCCAGATGGCCCGCAACCAGGCCGTCACCAATCCCGAAAACACCGTCTATTCGATCAAGCGCTTCATGGGCCGTCGCCACAGCGAAGTCGGCAGCGAGGAAAAGCTCGTGCCGTACAAGGTCGTCGGCGGCGAGAACGAACTGGTGAAGGTCAACATCCGCGGCAAGGAATACACTCCGCCGGAAGTCTCGGCGATGGTTCTGCAGTACCTCAAGAAGGCCGCCGAAGACTACCTTGGCGAAACCGTCACCGAAGCCGTCATCACCGTCCCCGCCTACTTCAACGACGCGCAGCGCCAGGCGACCAAGGACGCCGGCAAGATCGCCGGTCTCGACGTGCGCCGCATCATCAATGAGCCCACCGCCGCCGCCCTGGCCTATCACATGGACAAGGGCAAGAGCGGCAAGATCGCCATCTTCGACTTGGGCGGCGGCACCTTCGACGTCTCGATCCTTGAGGTCGGTGACGGCGTCGTCGAAGTGCTCGCAACCAACGGCGATACCCATCTCGGTGGCGACGACTTCGATGACGTGCTCATCCACCACCTTGCCGATAACTTCAAGAAGGAGTCGGGCGGCGTCGATCTGCGCCAGGACAAGATGGCCTTGCAGCGCTTGAAGGAAGCCGCTGAAAGCGCCAAGAAGACCCTCTCGCAGACGACCACGGCGCAGATCTCGCTGCCGTTCATCACCATGGTCAACGGCCAGCCCAAGCATCTCACCGCCACGGTCACCCGTGCCACCTTCGAACAGATCACCAAGGGTCTGATCGAACGTTGCCGCGCACCCTGCCTGAGCTGCCTGAAGGACGCCAAGCTCTCGACCAGCGACATCGACGAGGTGATCCTCGTCGGCGGCTCGACGCGCATGCCCTCGGCGCAGGCCGTGGCCAAGGAGATCTTCGGCAAGCAGCCCAAGCAGGACGTGAATCCTGACGAAGTCGTCGCCGTCGGCGCCGCCGTCCAGGGCGGCGTGCTCACCGGCGAGGTGAAGGACGTGCTACTGCTCGACGTCACCCCGCTGTCGCTCGGCATCGAAACCGAAGGCGGGATCATGACCGTCATGATCGAGCGCAACACCACTATCCCCACCAGCAAGTCGCAGGTCTTCTCGACCGCCGCCAACAACCAGGACGCGGTCGACATCAAGGCCTTCCAGGGCGAACGGAAGATGGCCCGCGACAACCGCATGCTCGGTGAATTCCGCCTGTCGGGCATCCCCGCCGCGCCGCGCGGCACGCCGCAGATCGAAGTCTCGTTCAACATCGACGCCAACGGCATCCTTGAAGTCAAAGCCAAGGACAAGGCCACCGGCAAGGAGCAGAAGATCTCCGTGCAGGGTTCGTCGGGCCTCTCTAAAGAGGAAGTCGAGCGCATGGTCCAGGAAGCTGCCGCCAATGCCGAGGCTGACGTCAAAAAGGAAGAGCTGGCGAAGTCGAAGAACCAGGCCGAACAGACCTCACACCAGATGCGCGAGATGATCAAGGAGCACGAAGCCAAGCTCGAAGGCTCCGAGAAGGCCGACATCGAAGCCGCCATCGAAGAAGTCGAAAAGGCCCGTGCCGCCGACGACAAGGCGGTGATCGATGCCGCCACCGAAAAGCTGCAGACGGTCGCGTCGGGCTTCGGCAAGCGCGTCTACGAGGCCGCCAATGCCCAACCGCCGCAGCAAGCCGCCGCGGGTGCCGCCGGCGCTGGTCCACAAGGTCAGGGCAAGCCTGACGACAACATCAAAGACGCTGATTTCACCGTCGAAAAGTAAGCTCCTGCAGGCTGCGAGGTGGTGCTCATCACTTCGCGGCTCGATTCACCACCAACCCACCCAAGGAACACCATGTCCAAACCAGCTCTCAAGCCTCTCGGCTCCCACGTCATCGTTCAGCGCGCCACGCCCGCTGAAATTTCCAAGGGCGGCATCGTGCTGCCTGAAAAGGCCAAGGATAAGCCGAAGGAAGGCAAGGTCCTAGCCGTCGGCAATGGCAAGATGATGGAAGACGGCAAGCGTCAGGCGATGCAGCTGAAGGCCGGCGATCGCGTGCTGTTCTCGTCGTATGCGGGCACCGAAGTCACCTCCGGCGGTGAAGAGTATCTGGTCATGGAAGAGTCGGATATCTTCGCGGTCATCGCGTAATTTTTCGACTTGTAAGCAAAGACAGAACCCAGGCATAGGCTTGGGTTTTGTCGTTTTTATTGGGGAGTGGGAGGTGATCAGGGGACAGGGACCAGGGACCAGGGACCAGGGACCAGGGACCAGGGACCAGGGACCAGAGACCAGAGACCAGAGACCAGAGACCAGATTTTGAAGCACCGAAGCACCGAAGCACCGAAGCACCGAAGCACCGAAGCACCGAAGCACCGAAGCACCGAAGCACCGAAGCACCGAAGCACCGAAGCACCGAAGCACCGAAGCACCGAAGCTCGAAGCTCGAAGCTCGAAGCTCGACTTCGGTTTACGGAGTTGCCGTAACGCAGCCGGTGTCCTTCTCCTCGCCAGCATCCTGATCGTGCTCGGCGTCAAGGCTGCCCGTGCCGAGGCACGGCGCTGCGCGGCCTTGACCCCTGCGCGCGGTCAGGCTGTGGCGCGGCGAAAGGACACCTCCTATGCCGCGTTACTCGAATCTCCTCGTCTGGAATCATGCCCGAAAGCTGGTGCAGCACGTCACCTCAGCCACCCGCGGGGTGCGCGGTGAGGGCGACCTCATCTCGCAGATCCGCCGCGCCAGGAGCCTGTCGGAGATAGGCGCCCGAGGATGGCGAAGG